>NZ_JAWJBP010000010.1:0-127924 GCF_046535935.1 Tritonibacter sp. SIMBA_163 | reverse complement strand
CGTCCAGTCTGTCACCGTAGCGCCTCAGCGCCGCCGGTAGAGGGGGTTCTAAGGTTAGACCAACTGACCCGCAACCCAAAAATACCAAAACCGCACAAAAAATGCGAAACTTCTGTGAAGTACGTTTAAGATCAAAGCGTTAAACCTTAAAAAAACACCTCCACCCCACCGCTTTCGCCCCGCTCCACCCGCCAAACACATCCCCAACTCCCCGCCAAAACCCCTTATCCACAAGCCACCCCCACTTACCCACAGACTCAACCGCGGAATCGCGTCGCGACTCGCAGACCAAACCAACAAAGCGAGTCGCAACCACTGCGAAACCCAGCCGCAAAAACAAAAAAGCGCAGAGGAAACCCTCCGCGCCTTCTAAACGACCGATCTGGTGATTTGATCTCAGGTCTTCGGCTTGCTCGCCTTGCCCGCCACATAGACCTCTGCCACCGCCCGGTCATCGCCAAGCATCTGTAGGATGAACAGCTCCTCACTCAGGGACGAAGCCGCCTCCGCCCGCAAGGCCATTGCCGGAGTGGCCGACACGTCCATCACCACGATGTCCGCTTCGGTGCCCACATCCAGTGTGCCGATCTGATCGACCTGCCCCAGCACCTCGGCATTGCCGCGCGTGATCCAGTGGAAGGCGCTCAACGGATGCAGCTTCTGGTTCTGTAGCTGCAGGACCTTGTAGCCCTCATTGAGGGTCTGCAGCATCGAGTAGCTGGTGCCAGCGCCGATATCAGTGGCGATGCCGTTGCGGATACCTTTGCTGCGCAGGCCTGCGTCATCGAACAACCCGCTGCCGAGGAACAGGTTCGAGGTCGGGCAGAACACCGGCTTGCCCCCTACATCTGCCAGCAGCTCGATCTCGCGCGGCTCCAGGTGGATCGCATGGCCCAGCAGGGTCTTGTCCCCCACACACCCGTAGCGCTCATAGATACCAAGGTAGTCCGGCGCGTCCGGGTAGAGGCTGAGGGTAAAGTCGATTTCGTCGCGGTTCTCCGACAGGTGCGTCTGCACATAGGCCTCGGGGTGTTCGCGCACCAGGGCACCCGCCGCCTCCAGCTGCGCAGGCGTGGAGGTGATCGCGAACCGTGGAGAGATCGCATAAGACGCGCGCCCCTTGCCGTTCCAACGCTCGATCAGTGCCTTGGTCTCGTCATAGCCCTGCTGCGCGGTATCGGTCAGACCCTCGGGTGCGTTGCGGTCCATCATCACCTTGCCGCCGATCATCCGCATGTTGCGGCGGGCCGCTTCGGCGAAATAGGCCTCGGCCGAGGTCGGATGCACCGAGCAGAAGGCCACCGCCGTGGTGGTGCCATGGCCGAGGATCAGGTCATAAAAGCCGCGCGCCATCCGTTCTGCGTGACCCGCGTCGGCAAACTGTACCTCCGCCGGGAAGGTATAGGTGTTGAGCCAGTCCAGGAGCTGCTCCCCCCAGGAGGCCACCACCTGCACCTGCGGGAAATGCAGATGCAGGTCGATGAAGCCGGGCATCAGCAGATGCGGGCGGTGGTCCACCACCTCGGCGCCTGCGGCCTGCGGCGCGATCTCGGCATAGGGGCCCTGTGCGGTGATGCGCCCGTCCTGCATCAGGATCGCGCCATCCTCTATATAAGAGTAGGCAGCGGTGTCTTCGAGCCCGGTGGGCTCGGCATGAAAACTCAGCGTGCGGCCACGCAGAAGGGTCGCGGAAGCGGACATCATAGATCCCCTTAGTTCGGTATCAGAAAAACAGGTCAAGCCACGCGCCCCCTGCACCGCGTCAGCGGTGCGCGGCCCGGTGGGCGCGGCGGCATTTTAATGCTGTTGCGACGGGCGGGTGTGCCCCGACCGGCAAGACGGTGCTCAGTTGCCGGCCATATAGAAGGGCAGCTTTGCCGCGCCATCGGCAAACCACTTGCGGATCAGCGCGCGCTCATCGTCTTCCATATAGGTGACATTGGCGGGGGGCATGGCATGGGTGGCCCCGGCCTGCAGATAGATCTGGCGGGCGTATTTCGCCACATCCGCCTCGGTTTCCAAGAGCACGTTCTTCGGCGCCCGGCGGATGCCCTCATAATAGGGCTCGCGTGCATGGCACATCGCACACCGTCCCGGCACCACGCTCATGATGTCATCGAAATGCTCCGAGCCGGCGTAAGCCAGCTCGGTTTGTGTCAATTCACGCGCCTCGGATTCCTCGTAGGTGTCCTGCATCAGCGGCGCCTGGCTCAGCGCCATGACGGCAATGAACAGCAGGATGGTGACCGGCCAGGTCCAGGTCGGGTTGCCGGTGCCCGCATGCAGCGTGTTGAAATAGTGCCGGATGGTCACCCCCATCAGGAACACCAGCGCCGCGATGATCCAGTTGTACTCGGTGGCAAAGGCCAGCGGGTAGTGGTTGGACAGCATCAGGAAGATGACCGGCAGCGTCAGGTAGTTGTTGTGGGTCGACCGCAGCTTGGCAATCTTGCCGTACTTTGGATCCGCCGGACGGCCCGCCTGCAGGTCCGCCACCACGACACGCTGGTTCGGCATGATAATGAAGAACACGTTGGCGGTCATGATCGTGGCGGTGAAGGCGCCCAGATGCAGCATCACCGCGCGGCCGGTAAAGATCTGGTTGTACCCCCAGCCCATCGCGACCAGCAGCACGAACAGCAACACCATCAGGACGGTCGGCTTTTCGCCCAGTGGCGATTTGCACAGGAAGTCATAGATCAACCAGCCGATGCTGAGCGAGGCCGCCGAGATCAGGATCCCCTGCCACAGGGCCAGATCCGCCTTGCCCTGGTCGATCAGGTACAGCTCCCCCCCGGCCCAGTAAACGATCATCAACAGACCGGCGCCAGACAGCCAGGTGGCATAGCTCTCCCATTTGAACCAGATCAAATGGTCCGGCATGTTCTCCGGCGCCACCAGGTATTTCTGGATGTGATAGAAACCGCCGCCGTGGACCTGCCACTCTTCACCATGCGCCCCCACCGGCAGATGCGGCACCTTCCGCAGCCCCAGGTCGAGGGCGATAAAGTAGAAGGACGATCCGATCCAGGCGATCGCGGTGATGACATGTAGCCAGCGGACCGCAAAGCCCAGCCAGTCCCACATGATGACAAGCTCTTGCATAGCTCACTCCTTGCGCGTTTGTCCTGACCCTAGGCGAGGGTGCCATTTTCGTGTATCAGGAAAAAATTCCAAGCTGCTTCAAACATAAGCTAACAATGAAATACCCAACATGGCCTATCTGAACAATATCCGCACTTTCGTCCGCGTCTACGAGCTCGGAAACATGTCCGCCGCCGCGCGGGACATGCGCATTTCCGCCGCCGTGGCCTCGTCGCGGATTTCACAGCTGGAAGAACACCTTAAGGTGCGCCTGTTTCAACGCACCACGCGCCTGTTGAACCCGACCGAACAGGGCCAGCTGTTCTATCACGGCGCGGTCAAGATCCTCGAAGCGGTGGAAGAGGCCGAGGCCGATATCTCCAACGTGACCCAGACGCCGCGCGGCACGCTCTATGTGGCGGCTCCCCTTGGTCTGGGCCAGCGGCTGATCGCCCCGGCGGTGCCGCAGTTCAACGCCGCCTACCCGCTGATCAACATCCGCCTGCGTCTGTCGGACCGCAAACTGGATCTGGCCGCCGAAGGGCTGGACGCGGCCTTCTTCCTCGGCCTGCCGGAGGATTCAAACCTCAAGATCCGCAAGATCACCGACTGCCCGCGCGTGCTCTGCGCCGCCCCCGCCTATATCGAGACCCGTGGCCTGCCCCAATCCAGCGCCGAGCTGAAAACCGACGCACATGACTGCCTGAACCTGCGCTATCCCGGCGCGCCGGAATTCCAGTGGCCCCTGCACGGCCCCGACGGCATCCGGCGGGTTGCCGTCACCGGCCCGTTTGAATCGGACCACGGTGATGTGCTGACCCAATGGGCGCTCGACGGTCATGGCATCATCCTGAAGCCCCTGTTCGAGGTTTTCGAACACCTCGCTGCGGGAACGCTGGTGCCCGTGCTGACGGAAGAGCCCCCCGCGACGATCCAGATGGCCTGCCTCTACATGCATCGTCGCCATCAGGACCCGAAGGTGCGGCTGTTCCTCGATTTCATGATCGATCACATCCTGGCGTCCCTGCCTGAAAAGGCCGCCTGAAACGGCAAAAGGACGGCGCCCCACGGCCCCGCCCTTCATCTTTTCCCAAAATACCTCCGCCGGAGGCTGCCGTCAGCTGCCGCGATAGGTGGAATAGCCATAGGGCGACAACAGCAGCGGCACATGATAATGGCTGTCCGCCTCGCTCATGCCAAACCGGATCGGCACCTGATCGAGGAACATCGGCGCATCCCCCGCCTGACCCGACGCGCGCAGATAGTCACCGCAGAAAAAGACCAACTCATAGGTTCCGGTCTCAAATGTCTCTGCCGGCAGGATCGGGCTGTCGGTGCGCCCATCCGCATTGGTCACCGTCTCAGCAATCTTCTCGTGAGAATCATCACTCACCTTATAAAGCGCGATCTTGATGCCCTCGGCCGGGCAGCCGCGCGCGGTGTCCAGAACATGTGTTGTCAGATATCCGGTCATCTGTGACGTCTCCTTTTTGGCGGTAAAATGTTCAACGGAATCGTGCGACAGGCCCACGCCCAATCACGTCTCGCTGATTTTATCGCCATACTGCGAGAGCTTTGCCGCAGATGCACGCAGAAGCGTCAAACAGCACTTTCAAAAAATGCGGTAAAGCCCCGCGGCCATTTCATATGTATAACATGTAAATAACCTAAAAGACGCGGAGATCCCAATCGTGACACGCTATCCCCGAGACATGCGTGGATATGGGGCGCATGCCCCGCATCCCGCTTGGCCCAATGATGCAAAAATCGCCGTCCAGTTCGTGTTGAACTACGAAGAAGGCGGCGAGAACTGCACCCTGCACGGCGATGCCGCCTCCGAGGCCTTCCTCTCCGACATCCCCGGTGCCGCGCAATGGCAGGGCCAGCGCCACTGGAACATGGAATCGATCTATGAATACGGCGCGCGGGCCGGGTTCTGGCGCCTGCACCGCCTGTTCACCGGCGCCGACATCCCGCTGACCATCTATGGCGTTGCCACCGCCCTCGCCCGCAGCCCCGAACAGCTGCAGGCGATGAAGGACGCGGACTGGGAAATCGCCTCCCACGGCCTCAAATGGGTCGAGCACAAGGACATGCCCGAGGATGAAGAGCGCGCCTCGATCAAAGAGGCGATCCGCCTGCACACCGAGGTGGTCGGGGAACGCCCGCGCGGCTGGTACACTGGCCGGTGCAGCGCCAACACCGTGCGTCTGGTCGCCGAAGAGGGCGGCTTTGACTATATCTCCGACACTTATGATGACGACCTGCCCTATTGGCTGGAAGTTGGTGATCGCGACCAGCTGATCATTCCCTATACGCTCGAAGCCAACGACATGCGCTTTGCCACCGCGCCCGGTTGGGTCACGGGCGAGGATTTCGGCTCCTACCTGACCGACGCATTTGATGCGCTTTATGCCGAAGGCGAGGCCGGCGCGCCCAAGATGATGACCATCGGTCTGCACTGCCGTCTGGTGGGTCGCCCGGGCAAGATCGCCGCACTCAAACGCTTTATCGAGCATATCCAAACCCATGAGGACGTCTGGTGCCCGCGTCGTGTGGAGATCGCCGAACATTGGGCGGAAAACCACCCCCATCAGCGCCGCACCCGTCCAAGCCAGATGGATCGCGAGAGCTTCGTGGCCACCTATGGTTCGATCTTCGAGCATTCGCCCTGGATCGCCGACCGTGCCTTTGACCTGGAGCTTGGCCCCGCGCATGACTGCGCCGCCGGGGTCCACAATGCACTCTGCCGCATGTTCCGCACAGCCTCCGACGAGGAGCGCCTCGGCGTGCTCACCGCGCACCCGGACCTGGCCGGCAAACTCGCCAGCGCCGGTCGCCTGACCGCCGAGAGCACCTCGGAACAGGCCAGCGCCGGGCTCGACATGCTGACGGATGCGGAACGCGAGACCTTCACCGCGATGAATGACACCTATGTGGCCAAACACGGCTTCCCCTTCATCATTGCGGTGCGCGACCACGACAAGGCCTCGATTCTGGCCGCCTTCCAGCGCCGCATCGACAATGACCGTGCGACCGAGTTTGCCGAGGCCTGCCGTCAGGTCGAACGCATCGCGCAATTCCGTCTGATGGATCTGCTGCCATGACACGTGAGTTGATCGCCCAACCGCTGACCGCCGCAGACTTCGCCCCCTTTGGCGAGGTGCTGGAACCAAAGGCGCAGCCCGACAAGCTCATCAACCAGGGCAAATGCGGCCGTCACCACGACCTCGCACAGCTCGACTTTGCCGACGGGCGGGCCGGGATCAGCCTGTTTGATGCTGAGGCACGCACCCTGCCCCACAAGGTAGACATGGTCGAACGTCACCCCGAGGGCAGTCAGGCCTTTGTGCCGGTCACCGGCGTGCCAATTCTGGTGGTCGTGGCTCCGGATGAAGACGGCACCCCCGGCACGCCGCGCGCCTTCCTCAGCCAGCCCGGCCAATCGATCAACCTGCACCGGGGCGTCTGGCACGGGGTGCTCGCTCCGTTTGAAGCGCCCGGCCAGTACATCGTCATCGACCGCATCGGTGAGGGCGCAAACCTCGAAGAACACTGGTTCGACGATCCCTGGATTGTCACCAAGGTCGCCGCACAAACAGAAGGCTGACCTCCCTCTTTCATCTGGATCATCCCGACCCGCCAAACGAGGCCGGGAGATCCGCCAACCAACAGGGAACAGAAAATGTCTGATACCTCCATCGGGACGCCGGAGCAGCTCCGCGATCCCGACTACATGCCCCCACTGGCGAAGGCCATTCCGCTGGGCATCCAGCACGTGCTGGCGATGTTCGTCTCCAATGTGACCCCGGCGATCATCGTCGCAGGCGCCGCCGGATTTGGTTTTGGTTCCAACTCGCCCGATTTCCCGGAACTGCTCTACCTGATCCAGATGTCGATGCTGTTTGCCGGCATCGCCACCCTGATGCAGACGCTCACCCTCGGCCCGGTGGGCGCACGGCTGCCGATCGTTCAGGGCACATCCTTCGCCTTCCTGCCGATCATGATCCCGCTGGTTGCGGGCAAGGGCGTCGACGCGCTTGCCGCACTCTTCGGCGGGGTGCTGATCGGCGGGCTGTTCCACGCCGCTCTCGGCCTCATCATCGGCAAGATCCGCTTTGCGCTGCCGCCGCTGGTCACCGGCCTCGTGGTCACCATGATCGGCCTCGCGCTGGTCAAGGTCGGCATTCAATACGCCGCAGGTGGCGTTCCCGCCATCGGCACACCGGAATACGGCTCGCTGCTCAACTGGTCAGCCGCACTGGTGGTGATTTTGGTGACGCTGGGGCTGAAGTTCTTCACCCGCGGCATGCTGTCGGTCTCCGCGGTGCTGCTGGGCCTCATCGTCGGCTATGTCTACGCGCTGATGGTCGGCATGCTCAGCTTTGACGCCATCGCCGGCTCCTGGGGCAACGCCGCCGCATTTGCGCTGCCGCAGCCGTTCAAATACGGGTTCGAGTTCTCCTTCGCCGCCATCTTGGGCTTCTGCCTGATGGCCTTTGTCTCGGCGGTGGAAACCGTGGGCGATGTCTCCGGCATCACCAAGGGCGGCGCGGGTCGCGAAGCCACCGACACCGAAATCGAAGGCGCGATCTACGCCGACGGGTTCGGCTCGGCGCTGGCCGGGGCCTTTGGCGCCATGCCCAACACCTCCTTCAGCCAGAACGTCGGCCTGATTGCCATGACCGGCGTCATGAGCCGCCACGTGGTGACCTGCGGCGCGATCTTCCTGATTGTCTGCGGATTGATCCCAAAGGTCGGCGCGCTGATCCGCACCGTTCCGATCGAAGTGCTCGGCGGCGGTGTCATCGTGATGTTCGGCATGGTGGTCGCAGCGGGCATCTCGATCCTGTCGGACGTGGAGTGGAACCGGCGCAACATGGTGATCTTTGCCATCTCGCTCTCCATCGGCCTCGGACTGCAGCTGGAACCCGGCGCCTTGCAACATGTCGCGGACACGCCGCGCATCCTGTTGACCAGCGGCCTGCTGCCCGCCGCCGTGATCTCCATCGTGCTGAACCTGATCCTGCCGGAAGAGTTGGCGAATGAATCGACCGAGGAGGTCTCCGGCGGCATGTCGGGCCACTCCAAAGGCTCGCTTGGTCAATCGCGCGACGCTGGCTGACGGGCACCCATGTGACAGCAAAAGGGCCGCATTGCGCGGCCCTTTTTCATTTTAGCAACAGTCTGGCAGACAGGCCGGACAGCCCCCGACCGTCCCCCGGGAGGGGGCTTTACCCCCACACCGGCTCGGGCGCTGTCCTCAACGCAGCGGTGCCAGCGGCATATGCCGGTTCACATCCTTGTAAAGCAGATAGCGGAACAGCCCCGGACCACCGGCGTAACACGCCTGCGGGCAGAAGGCGCGCAACCACATGTAGTCACCGGCCTCGACCTCGACCCAGTCCTGGTTGAGCCGATAGACCGCCTTGCCCTCCAGCACATAGAGCCCGTGCTCCATCACATGGGTCTCGGCAAAGGGGATCACCGCGCCGGGTTCAAACGTCACGATCGTCACATGCATGTCGTGGCGCAGGTCTTCCGGATCGACAAAACGCGAGGTGGCCCATTTGCCATCGGTTCCCGCCATCGCGGTGGGCGTTACGTCCTGTTCGTTGGTGACAAAGGCCTCCGGCGCCTCGATGCCCTCGACCGCCTGATAGGCCTTGCGGATCCAGTGGAATCGCACCGGCGCATCGCTGCTGTTGGTCAGTGTCCACCTGGCGGATGGCGGCAGGAAGGCATAGCCGCCCTCGCCCATTTCATGCGCCTGCCCGTCGATGGTCAGCAACATCTGTCCCTCGACCACAAACAGCACCGCCTCGACGCCTGCCTCGGTCTCGGGCCGGTCGGAGCCACCACCGGGCTGCACTTCGGCGATGTAATGCGAAAACGTCTCGGCAAAGCCCGACAGCGGCCGCGCGATCACCCAGAAGCGCGACTCGTCCCAGAACGGCAGGAAGCTGGTCACGATATCGCTGTTGGTGCCCTTGGGGATCACCGCATAGGCTTCGGTGAACATGGCCCGGTCCGTCAGGAGCTGGGTCTGCGGCGGCAGCCCTCCGTGGGGGGCGTAATAGGTCGGTTTTGTCATCACATCGCCTTCTCAAAATCTCTGCCCCCATCAAACCGTGTGAGCGCCCTCAGTCCAATCATTTTGATGATCCCAAAAGCATGAAGGATTATAAGGCTCGATTTGAAAGCCCGCCCCATTGACCCCCACCTCAACCGGGGGACACTATGTCCACAACCGCCCTCACGGACAGGACCGCCCGCCAATGACCCAAAGCCTGCACGACACCGCGCTGGAGCTGTTCCGCTGTGCCATTGACCGCGCTGATCCCGCCGCCGCCGTGCGTGCACACCTCGCCACGCAGCCCCTTGCACCGCTTGAGGGGGAGGGCCGCCGCATCGTTATCGCCGTGGGCAAGGCCGCGGTGCCGATGATGCGCGCCGGACTGGCCACCCTGCCCGAGGCCCCCGCCACCGCGCTGGCCATCACCAACCCGGAAAACCAAGCTGATCTCGCCGGGGCCGAGGTCATCACCGGCGCACACCCCGTCCCGGACCAGACCAGCGCCGCCGCCGGGGCGCGGGTGCTCGATCTGCTGAAGGACCTCAACCCACAGGATCAGGTGCTCATGCTGATCTCCGGCGGTGGCTCCGCCCTGATGGTGGCACCAGCGCCGGGGCTGACCCTCACGGACAAGGCCGCCGTCAACGAGATGCTGCTGGCCTCCGGGCTGGACATCAATCGCATGAACCTGATCCGTCAGAACCTGTCGCAGCTCAAGGGCGGCGGTCTCTGTCGTGCTGCCGCCCCCGCGCGGGTCACCGCGTTGATCCTGTCGGATGTGATCGGCGACGACTTGCGCGCCATCGCCTCCGGCCCCACCGTCGCCCCGCTCGGCACCGCACAGGACGCCCGCGCGCTGCTGCAGAACCAAGGACTGTGGCACACCCTACCCATCGCCGCGCAAACCCATCTGACAGAGGCGGGTGCCGCCCACGAAACGCCCGAGGCGCAAAACATCCTGATCGGCTCCAACCGCTTCAGCCTGGAGGCGATGTGCGACCGGGCCGAGGCCCTCGGCTGGCAGGTGCCAGAGCTGATCGACGACCTCACCGGCGACGTGACAGAGGCCGCGACCCGGGTGCTAGCGGCTGCACACTCCGCCCCCATGGACCGCCCCGTCGCGCTGTTGTTCGGCGGTGAGACCACCGTGCGCCTGACCGGCACCGGCCGTGGCGGGCGCAATCAGGAGCTCGCCCTGCGCATCGCACAGGGGGCAGATGGGCTGGACGGGGATTGGGTCTTCCTCTCCGGCGGCACCGATGGCCGCGATGGCCCCACGGATGCGGCGGGCGGTCTCGTCACCCCGCAGACCTGGGCAGAGATTGGGCATGCAGGCTCGGACCCAGAGGCATTGTTGAACAATAACGACAGCTACGCCGCGCTGCAGGCTGCAGACGCGCTGGTGAGCATCGGCGGCACCGGCACCAATGTGGCGGATGTGCAAATCCTGCTGCGTCGCCCCGCCTGACGCGGCTCAGTCGTCCAGCTCGTAAAGGTCGTTCAGCAGGTCCAGCAGCGCCTCATAGCGGTCCGGCCCCATTTTCTCGCGCGTGCGTTCGATCAATTCGAGGCTGGCATCGATGTTCTCCTCGATCACCGTGTCCCCTGCCGCGGTCAGGGTAATCACCTGACGGCGACGGTCGGCCTCGTCGCGGACCCGGTTGATCAGGCCCTTCTCCTCCAGCTTCTGCAGGATCCGGGTCAGGCTCGGCAGCAGCAAACAGGCACGATCAGCAATCTGCGTCGGATCGATCGGCCCGCTTTCCTGCACCACTCGCAGCACCCGCCATTGTTGTTCGGTAAGATCAACGTCGCTCAGCAAATGACGAATCGGCCCCATCACCCGCTCGCGCGCGCGCAGCAAGGCAATGGGAAGAGAGCGGTCCGTGGAGGGCAATGCATGTGTCATGCCCTCCTGTATCGCCCTGAACGGCAATCTTGGCAATCATTTCGCGAAGTTAAGTAATTTCCACAGCCTGTCGTTGACAGCAAGGGCACATAAAGATAACATGTTAAGCAGTTTGGGAGGAGGACCCGAATGCCCCATATCACCTTGGACTACGCACCCCGGCTGGCGCAGGTCATCGACATAGCACAGCTCTGCGACCTGTTGCGCCGTGCAGCCATCGACACCGGCGTCCTGCCGCTGGCAGGCGTCCGGGTCCGTGCCTTTGCAGCGGACCACGTTAGCATTGCCGATGGCAACCCCGACTTCATGTATCTCGACATCTCGGTCCGCTTGCGCGGCGGGCGTGATCTTGCCACGCGCAAGGCCGCTACCGAGACGATTTTCAATGCCGCCCGCACCTTTCTCGCCCCGGCGATGGACACCCACCCCATCGCGCTCTCGCTGGAGATGCGCGACATCGACCCCGCGCTTTCGCCCAAATGCGGCACCATCCGCGATCATCTGAGCACAGGAGACCCCGCATGAGCGATCTCGCCGCCAATCTCGCCACACTCGACGGCCTGCTGGACAAACACCGCGCAAGCGGCATCACCAACCTGATAAATGGCGAGGCCCGCCCCGCCGCCTCCGGCCAGACGTTCGAGACCACCTCCCCGGTGGACGAAAGTGTCATCTGCACCGTGGCCCGCGGCGATGCCACTGACATCGATGCTGCCGCACAGGCCGCCAAGGCCGCCTTTCCCGCCTGGCGCGACATGCCCGCCACAGAGCGCAAGGCGATCCTGCATCGCATCGCCGACGGCATTGTCGCCCGCGCCGAGGAAATCGCGCTTTGTGAATGCTGGGACACCGGTCAGGCCCTGCGCTTCATGTCCAAGGCGGCCCTGCGCGGTGCGGATAACTTCCGCTTCTTTGCGGATCGTGCGCCCAGCGCCCGGGACGGTCAGATGCTGCCCTCGCCCACACTGATGAATGTGACCACCCGGGTGCCGCTCGGCCCGATCGGCGTCATCACGCCGTGGAACACACCCTTTATGCTCTCGACGTGGAAGATCGCGCCCGCGCTGGCCGCAGGCTGCACCGTGGTGCATAAACCGGCGGAATTCTCGCCCCTCACCGCCCGCATTCTTGCCGAGATCGCCCATGATGCCGGCCTACCGCCGGGCGTGTGGAACCTCGTGAATGGCTTCGGCGAAGAGGCAGGCCGCGCCCTCACCGAACACCCGGACATCAAGGCCATCGCCTTTGTCGGCGAGAGCAAGACAGGCTCGATGATCATGGCCCAGGGCGCCCCAACCCTGAAGCGGGTGCATTTTGAGCTCGGCGGCAAGAACCCGGTGGTGGTCTTTGACGATGCCGATCTAGACCGCGCCTTGGATGCGGCGATTTTCATGATCTACTCCCTGAATGGCGAACGCTGCACCTCCTCCTCCCGCCTGCTGATCCACCAGGACATCGCCGAGGACTTCGAGGCCAGACTGATCGAGCGCGTCAACAATATTCAGGTCGGCCACCCGCTGGACCCGAGCACCGAGATCGGCCCGCTGATCCACAAGGTCCACTTCGACAAGGTGACCTCCTATTTCGACATCGCTCGCAAGGACGGCGCCACCATCGCTGCCGGCGGCGCGCGCCACGGCGACACAGGCTGGTTCGTCCGCCCCACCCTCTTCACCGGGGCCACCAACGACATGACCATCGCGCAGGAGGAAATCTTCGGCCCGGTCCTCACCGCCATCCGCTTCACCGACGAGGCCGAGGCGCTGAGCATCGCCAATGACACGCAATATGGGCTCACCGCCTATGTCTGGACCAATGATGTCACCCGCGCCATGCGCTTCACCAACCAGCTCGAGGCCGGGATGATCTGGGTGAACTCGGAAAACGTCCGCCACCTGCCAACCCCCTTCGGCGGCGTCAAGGCGTCCGGCATCGGGCGCGACGGCGGCGACTGGAGCTTTGAATTTTACATGGAACAGAAACACATCGGCTTTGCCACCGGGCACCACAAGATCCCCCGCCTCGGCGCCTGAACCCTTCATCTTTTCCCAAATACCTCGGGGAGCGCGAGGGGCAGAGCCCCTCGCATGTCGCCCTAACATTCGGCCTGTCCATTCGGAGGAGACCCGACATGCCCATTCCCGCACCGACCCTCTACCCGCCCTTCAACATCACCCGCCTCAGCCATGTTGAATACGGCGTCACCGATCTTGCCGCCTCCCGCGCTTTCTATGTCGACATCCTCGGCCTGCAAGTCACGGCAGAGGACGACAACCGCATCTACCTGCGCGCGATGGAGGAACGCGGCCACCACTGCATCATCCTGCGCCAATCCGACAGCGCCGGCGTCTCCTGCCTCGGCTTCAAACTCTACGACACCCCTGAACTCGACAAAGCCGCCGCCTTCTTCGAGGACAAAGGCCTGCCCGTGGAGTGGATCGAGCGCCCCTTCATGGGGAAGTGCTTCCGCACCCGCGATCCATGGGGTGTGCCGCTGGAATTCTACGTCAAGATGGACCGCCTGCCGCCGATCCACCAGCAATACAGGCTCTACAACGGCGTCAAACCCCTGCGCATCGACCACTTCAACATGTTCTCCGCCAACGTCGACGAGGCGATCGCCTTCTATGGCGAGATGGGATTTCGCGTCACCGAATATACCGAGGATGACGAGTCCGGTCGCGTCTGGGCCGCATGGATGCACCGCAAGGGCGGCGTGCATGATGTGGCCTTCACCAATGGAACCGGGCCGCGCCTGCATCACACCGCCTTCTGGGTGCCAACCCCGCTCAACATCATCGACCTCCTCGATTTGATGGCCACCACCGGCTATGTGGCAAATATCGAGCGCGGCCCCGGCCGCCACGGCATTTCCAACGCCTTCTTCCTCTATGTGCGCGATCCTGATGGCCACCGGATTGAGATCTATTGCTCGGACTATCAGACCTGCGACGCAGACCTGGAACCGATCAAATGGTCCCTCACCGATCCTCAGCGTCAGACACTCTGGGGCGCACCCGCGCCGCGCAGCTGGTTCGAAGAAGGATCGCTGTTTGACGGTTCCGAGATCCGCGACAGTGATCTAAAGGCACAACCGATCATCGCGCCGTAACACACCAAAGGGCAGCGCCTGACCGGGCCCCGGAAAGGCGCTGCCCGGGCCAAAGCCCGAACAAGGGAGCATATAATGAACTGGACCGATTTCGCAGGCTGGGGCCGCAAGGTCGCCGACTGGGCGCAGGATTATCACCTCACCGTGGGCGAGCGCCCGGTGCGCGCGCAGACCAAACCCGGCGATATGCTGAACGCCCTACCAGAAACCCCGCCAGAACAAGGCGAGGGGATGGAGGCGATCTTTGCCGATTTTGAGGAAAAGGTGATGCCCGGTATCACCCATTGGCAGCACCCGCGCTTCTTTGCCTATTTCGCCTCCAATGCCGCCGCGCCCTCGGTGCTGGCAGAATTCCTGACCTCCGCCATCGCACCGCAATGCATGCTCTGGCAGACCTCTCCGGCGGCGACCGAGATGGAAACCCGGATGATGGACTGGCTGCGCCAATCCCTTGGCCTGCCCGGGGAATTTCGCGGCGTCATTCAGGACAGCGCCTCCTCAGCCACCCTTGCCGCCGTGCTCACCATGCGCGAACGGGCCTTGAACTGGCAGGGCAACCAACAGGGGCTGTCCGGCCAGCCGACCTTGCGGATCTATTGCTCGGCAGAGGTGCATACGTCTGTGGATCGCGCCATCTGGGTTGCGGGCATCGGTCAGGCCAACCTCGTGCGCGTGCCAATCAAAGGCGACTGGCGCGGCATGGACCCCGCCGCCCTTGATGCCGCCATTGACGCCGACAAGGCCGCGGGCCTGCATCCGGCGGGTGTCATCCTCTGCGTGGGCGGCACCGGCACCGGCGCCACTGACCCCGTGGCCGATTGCATCAGGGTCGCCCAAGCCCACGACCTCTACACCCATGTGGACGCGGCCTGGGCCGGTTCCGCGATGATCTGCCCGGAGTTTCGCGACTACTGGCCCGGCGTTGAGAACGCCGACAGCATCGTCTTCAACCCGCACAAATGGCTCGGCGCGCAGTTCGATTGCTCGGCGCATTTCCTGCGCAATGCGGACGATCTGGTACGCACTCTCGCCATCAGCCCGGAATACCTGAAAACCCACGGTCACGACGGCATCATCAACTATTCCGAATGGTCGGTCCCCCTGGGCCGTCGCTTCCGCGCGCTGAAGATCTGGTTTCTGATCCGCACCTACGGCATTGAAGGATTGCGACAACGCATCCGCAACCATGTTGCATGGTCGCGCCAGCTTCACGACGCCCTGGCGCAAGAGCCGAATTTTGAGATCATAACCCCGCCGATGTGGTCGCTCTGGACCTTCCGCTACACGCCTGACGGGGCCACGGACCTCGATGCGCTGAACCTTGAGCTGGTCAACAAGATCAATGACGATGGCCGCATCTACCTCACCCAGACCCGCGTCGACGGCGCGCTGGTGATCCGGTTTCAGGCGGGCGCGTTTGAAACCACAGAGGCTGACATCATGCTGGCCCATGATGTGATCACCGAGATTGCAAGAGGACTGACATGATGCGTTTTGCCACCTACACCGCCGCGGGTGAGACTGTCTATGGCGCGATCACCGACGCGGGCGCAATCGCCCTCTCACCAGATTTCCCCGACTGGCCAAGCCTGCGCGAGGTGATCGAGGCCGACGCCCTCCATATCCTCGCCCAAGCCGCGCAGGGGCGGGATCTGACCCATACACTCGACCAGATCACCTATCAGATCCCGGTGCCCCGCCCGGAAAAGATCATCTGCGTCGGCGTCAACTTTCCCGACCGCAATGCGGAATACAAGGACGGGCAAGCGGCCCCGCCAAACATGTCTCTGTTTCCGCGTTTTGCGCGCAGCTTCACCGGCGCAGGTAGCCCGCTGATCCGCCCGCCCGAAAGCCCGCAGCTGGATTACGAAGGCGAGATCGCCATTGTCATCGGCAAGGGCGGCCGCCGAATTGCCGAAGCAGACGCCTATGACCATATCACCGCGATAACCCTCTGTAACGAAGGGACAATCCGCGACTGGGTGCGCCATGCCAAATTCAACGTGACGCAGGGCAAGAACTGGGACTCCTCAGGCGCGATCGGTCCCTGGCTGGTGCCCTTCACGGCTCCAGCACAGCTTGATGACATACGCCTCACCACCAAGGTCAATGGCGAGCTGCGCCAGGATGATCGCACCTCCCGAATGCTGTTCCCGATCCGCCGTCAGATCGCCTATATCTCTACCTTCACCACGCTGGTGCCCGGCGACATCATCGTCACCGGCACCCCCACCGGCGCCGGTGCGCGGTTTGAGCCGCCACGGTTCCTGCAACCCGGCGACGTGATCGAGGTCGAGGGCGAAGGCATCGGCATTCTGCGCAACACTGTGGAGGATGAGGCATGACGCCGGATCAACACGCAGAGGCCGCCGCCCAGCTGCTGCGCGCCGAGGAGACCGGCCAGCAATGCGACCTCCTCTCGCTCGCTTATCCGGGCATGACGCTGGACGACGCCTATGCGGTGCAGGCCGCACTGGTGGCGCAGAAACTGGCGCAGGGTCGCCGCAAAATCGGCTGGAAAATCGGCCTCACCAGCCGCGCCATGCAGCAGGCGCTGAATATCACCACGCCAGACTCGGGCGTGCTCCTCGATGATATGGTGTTTGAAAATGCCAGCACCGTGCCCGCCGGTCGCTTCATCCAACCCCGCGTCGAGGCCGAGATTGCCTTTGTGATGGAATCCCCACTCGCGGGCCGCGATTGCACCCGCGACGACATCCTGAAGGCCACCGATTATGTGGCCCCGTCGCTGGAGATCCTCGACACCCGCATCCTGCGCGCCGATCCCAGAACCGGGCAGGCGCGGATTATCACCGACACCATCAGCGACAACGCCGCCAATGCGGGCATCGTGATGGGCGCGGCCAAACACGCGGTTGACGCCTTTGATCTGCGCCGCGTCGGCGCAATCCTGAAACGCGATGGCGTGGTGGAGGAAACCGGCCTAGGCGCGGGCGTGCTCGACGATCCCGTCACCTCGGTCCTGTGGCTGGCGCGACGCATGGCGGACTATGGACAACAGATCGAGGCGGGCGATATCGTCCTGTCAGGCTCCTTCATCCGGCCCGTCGAATGCCCGACCGGAACCCAGATACATGCCGATTTTGCCGATTTCGGCACGGTCGATATTTCATTTGAATAAAAGAGGTTAGATATGGCCGCGCCGAAAAACCACTTCAAACAGGCCCTCGCCGAGGGCCAGCGTCAGATCGGCTGCTGGTGCAGCTTTGGCGAGGCCATCACAACCGAATTGATGGGCACCGCGGGGTTTGACTGGTTGGTGATCGACGGCGAACACGCGCCCAACGACATCCGCTCGATCCGCGACCAGCTGGTCGCACTTGCGACATCCAGCGCCGAACCGGTGGTGCGGGTGCCGATCGGCGAGACCTGGATCATCAAGCAGGTGCTGGACGCGGGCGCGCAGACGGTTCTGGTGCCAATGGTGGAAACCGCAGATCAGGCCGCCGAACTGGTCCGCGCCTGTCGCTATCCGCCCGAGGGCACCCGCGGTGTCGGCGCGGCCGGAGCGCGCGCCACCCGCTTTGGCGGCACGCCGGAGTATATTCAGACCGCAGACGCACAGATCTGCCTGTTGTTGCAGGTGGAAAACCGCATCGGCATTGAGAACCTCGATGCCATCCTCGCGGTCGAGGGGGTCGACGGGATCTTTATCGGCCCGGCGGATCTGTCCACCGACATGGGCCATCAGGGCAATTCCGCCCATCCGGAGGTGCGCGCAGTGATCGCCGACGCCATCACAAGGATCAAGGCGGCGGGCAAAGCGCCCGGCATTCTTGGTGTCACCGAAGAGGCGACGCAGGCCTATGCCGAGATGGGCGCGCAGTTCCTCGCGGTCGGGATCGACGTGGTCTTGCTGGCCCAGAGCGCACGGGCGCTGGCCTCCCGATGGTCAGACGACGGAACCGGCTGAGGTAAGGTCACTGCCAACGCAACCCCACCGCCGTGCCTGTTGCCCACGGGAACGGCGGTCTAAGTGCATGCGACGAGCTCAGTGCATCTGTGGCAAGCCGCCAAAGCGTTTTTCCAGCTCGACGCGGGGGTGGCCCAGCAGGCCAAAGGTGCAGATCTCGACGCGGCTTTGCAGGTCCACCAAACGCAGACGGCCCGCACGGGGCTTCATGTCAAATCCCTTGCCGCGCAGCATCTCCCGCAGGGTCGGCCAGCTGTCGGCCGTGGTCATCGGCTCGCTCAGGTTGGCCCGCAGCAACATCATTGACTCGGAGTCCAGACGCTCTCGGGTGCTGGCACAGCCCCAAGCGGTTTGCCCATACGTCAGCTTTTCGGCTTCGTCATTCTGGTCATGAAAACTCATGGTTCACCCTCCAATCCACTCTGAGATCAGAATACGCTGATCGAAGGCAAAAATGGGGCGCTCTTAGGTTACTCAGGCGGCCCAAAAGTACAGTTTAGTGTACTTTTGAGCCGTTCCCCGATGCACTTGGCCTATCGCAGAACTTTTCCCTCGGGCCATGAAAGGCGGGTGTTGAGGGTGATAATACGGGTCTCGCCCGGCTGCATTTCCAGATCCCACGCAAGGATGCCACGCTGCTTCTCAACGTTCTCCTCGCTCGGCGCAGGGCTGGCGGACCAGTTGATTTCCAAATCCTCCTGCTCGCTGTAGGGCACCTGGTCCAGCACTCTCAGGGGCCAGGTGTCGCCGGTCAGGTTCTCCACCTCGATCTCCGCTGTAAGGTTGCGCTGGTTGCTGCGCGAGATCACGCCGCGCCCGCCTTCGCTCTGATCCAGCAGGTCGCGTTTGATGCGCAGACCATCAATGGGGCCAAAGCCCAGATCCGCCTCAGCCTCCGGGGTCAGCCCGCCAAAATGCCCGGAACCGATCAACTCACCATCGACAAAGAACCGGCTGTTGGAACTGCCCAGCAGCTCCTCCCCGCTGGTGTTGATCACGCTGGCCATGCGAAAGGCGGTCTGGTCGCGACGCGGCACCGCGCGCGCGGTCACCTCGGCCATCATCGTCACATCCGGCAGGTTGAGATAGGCAAGCTCCGCCCCGGAGCGCAGGGTCACCGGCGTTTCAAAGCTGTAGGAGACGCCCGCCTCGCTGGTCACGGTGCCAAAGCCGCCACCTGCTTCTTCCATCATGACGGGCGCTGCAACCGAGGCCTCGAGAGAATCACTCATGACGCGGCTATCGGAGGAAAACTGCTGCTTTGCTTCGTAGTCGTCCTCGATCCACCGCCGGGCGGGCCACAGCTCGTTTGGATTGATCCGCTGATCCGGTGTCGAGGTCGAGACGCGCAACGCCACATCCACCCAGTCCTCGCCCGTGGCCTGCTGGATCATGATGTCACGACGCAATGCGACTTGCGGGGCGTCGCCGGTCTTAAGGTTGAACTCGTACGCAGGCTGCCAAGACACCGCATCCGCCGGGTAGCTAAGGCGCAGCGGGACCGTCACCCCCTCGGCGGCCAGCACATCCAGCGCCAGGAACATCTGCTTCTCGTCCTGCTGCGACAGCGCCTCAAGCTCGGCCTGGGCCCGCAGCAGCTCCGCCTCAAGCGCTGTCAGGTCCCGCTCAAAGCTGCGTTCCGTTGCTTCGGCACGCAGGATGGTCTCGCGCGCCTGCGCGGTTTCCTCGCCAATGGTGGTGATAAGGGCGCGCAGCTGATCGGGATCGGGAAGGGCCGTGCCCTCGCCCCGCCCCAGCTGGGTCAGGAATGCGATCGAGGCCTCTGCCCCGTCCGCGGCCAGTCGCGCCTCTGCCGACGCGCGGTGCAGGGCGTCGATCTGATCCTCCACCTCCACGACGCGGACCTTGGCGGCCTCGCGCTCTGGTGTCGAGGCATCCTGCAACACCGGATAGCCCTCGCGCATGTAAAGGCCAACACGGCGCACTCCGGGGTGGATCACCTGCAGGCCTTCGATCTCGTCAATGAAGGGGATGCCGCCAATCAGGATACGGTGGCGGCCCGCCGGCAGCTCCACCTCCGCGGTGCGCGTGATCAGCGCCTCGCTGGGGTAGACGGTGACCGCACTGACGCGGCTGGTGGCCGAGAACGTATCGGCCAGGGCGGTGGTGGACATCAGGGCGGCGGCCCCAAGGAGGGCGGAGGACAGAAGAACGCGCATGGAAATCACCTGCAGATCAAATCATTGCGCCCACGCTCGCCCGATGCCTGCGCAAAAGCAAGGGGCGCCCCGCCGGGACGCCCCTCATGATCCGATATTGGCCGATTGCCTGATGGTATGTCCCATCCGTGCGTCAGCTCCGTGTCCGTATTGGACGACGATCAGCCCTTCTTCAGAACCTCACGGCCCAACAGCTCGGCGATCTGCACCGCGTTCAGGGCAGCGCCCTTGCGCAGGTTGTCGGAGACGCACCAGATGTTCAGACCGTTGTCCAGCGTCGAGTCCTGACGGATGCGGCTGATGAAGGTGGCAAAATCGCCGACGCATTCTTTCGGCGTCACGTAGCCGCCGTCCTCACGCTTGTCGATCACCATGATGCCCGGAGCCTCGCGCAAGATGTCGCGGGCCTCGTCCTCATCAAGGAAGTCTTCGAACTCGATGTTGATCGCCTCGGAGTGGCCGACAAACACCGGTACCCGCACGCAGGTCGCGGTCAGCTTGATGCTGGGGTCGATGATCTTCTTGGTCTCGGCGACCATCTTCCACTCTTCCTTGGTGGAGCCATCATCAAGGAACACGTCGATATGCGGGATCACGTTGAAGGCGATGTCCTTCGGGTAGACCTTGCGCTGGTAATCGTCGGTCGGATTGTAATGCGCCTTGGTCTGATCCCACAGCTCGTCGATGGCATCCTTGCCGGAGCCGGAAACGGATTGGTAGGTCGACACCACAACGCGTTTGATCTTGGCACGGTCATGCAAGGGCTTCAGCGCCACAACCATCTGCGCGGTGGAGCAGTTGGGGTTGGCGATGATGTTCTTCTTGTCATAGCCATGCACGGCCTCGGGGTTCACCTCCGGCACGATCAGCGGCACATCGCGGTCGTAGCGATAGAGCGACGAGTTATCGATCACCACGCAACCCGCCTTTGCGGCCTTGGGCGCGTATTGCTTGGTGGCGTCAGACCCGATGGCAAACAGCGCCATGTCCCAGCCGGTGAAATCGAACGTGTCGAGGTCCTGGGTCTTCAGTGTCTTGTCGCCGAAAGTGACCTCCGTCCCCAACGAACGGCGCGATGCCAGAACGGCAATCTCATCCACTGGAAACTGGCGTTCGGCCAGAATATTCAGCATTTCACGGCCCACGTTGCCCGTGGCGCCGGCGACAACGACGCGATAACCCATGATAGTTTCTCCAAATTTGGTCCGGCCTCATGACCGGCTGCGGTGTGATATAGTTTCTGCGGCTGCATTGAAAGGCGCGATTCAGCGTGAAACACCGTTTCACAGGGTTTTGTTCCATAAGACTGCGGCTTTTCTGCCCCTGCCCCTCTGTTGAAGGCGATGTTTCGGCCTGTCACGCTTGCGCGAGGGTGGCTTGTTCCGCATGAAAATCACTACAGGTTTACGCCATCAGCGCCCAATTCGCGGCGCATGGCCGCCCAATGCAGAGACAGTGAATGACACGCGCAGATCCGTTCTACGCCAGCCTCACCAAGATGAAGAGCTTTGCGGAGCTGACCCGCGGCACCCGGTTCACGCCGCTGCCCGAGGATTGGCTCGTCGGCTGCTGCGACATCGTGGATTCGACCGGTCTGCTAGCGCAGGGACGCTACAAGACGGTGAACATGGTCGGTGCCTCCGCCATCGCCGCGCTGATGAACGCGTTTGACCACGCGCCGTTTCCGTTTGTGTTTGGCGGCGACGGCACCTCCTTTGCGGTGCCGCCCGATCTGGCCGAGACCGCGCGGCGGGAGCTGGCAAAACTGCGGTCCTGGGTGCAGCAAGAATTCGACATCACCCTGCGCGCCGCCCTGGTGCCTGTGGCGGAGGTGCGGACCGAGGGCTTTGACGTGCGCGTCGCCCGCTTTGCGGCCTCCGAGCATCTGGACTATGCGATGTTCGACGGCGGCGGTGTGGCCTGGGTCGAAGGGCAGATGAAGGCCGGACGGTTCGACATTCCGCCCGCCCACCCGGTGCAATCCCCCAATCTGGACGGGCTGTCCTGTCGCTGGGACAACGTCGCCTCGGTCAACGGGCAAATCCTGTCCCTGCTGGTGGTGCCACAACCCGACACGGATCGCGCCGCCTTTGACCAACTGGTGCGCGAGATTCTGTCAGAGGTCCGCAAGAGTGATCGCGGCGGCCACCCGCTGCCGGTCGCCGGGCCGAACATGCGGTTTCCGCCGCGCGGCCTTGCGATGGAGGCCCGCCTGTCACGCGGAAACTTACCTGCAATTCTTCGAAAATGCGCGCTGCTTGCGAACTCTGTATTTGCGGGGATTCTGTTCCTGCGCGGACGCCCCACGGGCAATTTTGACCCGGTCCGATATCGTTCCGTGATCGCCGCAAACGCCGATTTTCGCAAATTTGATGACGGGCTGAAAATGACCGTCGACTGCACCGCACAGACTCAGGCGGTGATCGAGGGATTGCTGACCGAGGCGCGGGCCAATGGCGTTGCCCACTACGGGCTGCATACGCAGGACGAGGCTCTGGTGACCTGCATTGTTCCATCACCGATGCAGGACGATCACATGCATTTCGTGGATGGCGCATCCGGCGGCTACGCCAGGGCGGCGGAGCAGCTGAAATCCGGGGCCTGAACCGCCCCGAACCTGCTGCTCATTCCGGTGTCTTCAGACCTTGGTGAACTTGCTCGACTTGGGGTCGTAGCACTCCAGCCCGCCCTCGCCGATATCGGTCCAGAGCCCATGCAGGCTGAGCTCTCCGGACGTTACCGCGCTCTCGATGAACGGGAAGGTCATTAGGTTTTCCAGCGAGGCAACAACGGCCTGGCGCTCGAACTGGCGGGCCTGTTCATGCGCATCCTCGATGTGCTCGACCTCGGAGAATCGCGGCTTCAGGATATCCATCCAGCGCCCGACAAAGCTGGTCTTTTCCTCCAGCGCCGGCGCATGGCCCTTGCACATGTCGATGCATCCCTGAACACCGCCACATTGCGAATGCCCCAGCACGATCAGATGCGCCACCTTGAGCACCGTCACGGCATATTCGACCGTGGCAGAGGTGCCGTGGTGATCGCCGTCAGGCGCATAGGGGGGCACCAGATTGGCGATATTGCGGTGGATGAAGAACTCGCCCTGATCAGCGCCAAAGATCGAGGTCACATGCACCCGGCTGTCACAGCAGGAAATCACCATGGCCCGCGGGCGCTGTCCTTCTTTGGCAAGGCGGCGATACCAGCCCTGGTTCTCTTCATAGACCGTTGCTTTCCAGCCGTGATAACGGGATACCAGATAGCTCGGCAGGGGCTTTGCATAGTCCATGTCA
Source organism: Tritonibacter sp. SIMBA_163 (assembly GCF_046535935.1). Lineage (NCBI taxonomy): Bacteria > Pseudomonadati > Pseudomonadota > Alphaproteobacteria > Rhodobacterales > Paracoccaceae > Tritonibacter > Tritonibacter sp. SIMBA_163. Next base: position 104,336 of record NZ_JAWJBP010000010.1, on the reverse strand, counting down.
TATACCTCGGGTTGTCGACTGTCGGGTGTGATAACCGCAATTCACGGCAAATTCGAGAGATATACGTTTCGGATGGAAACCTTTTGACAACCAGTGCGGCGCAAATTGGTGCCATGCCGTGGGGGCATACCGAATACGGGGTGAATAGTGGTGGCTAATATACTCACAGTCAATCTTAGGGAAAACGTCCACTTGGACCCGCAAAAGCTGACAGAGCTCTACTCTCAGCTGGGTGAAACAAGTGCCGAAGATGTCGTGTGCCGCGCCATCGAGGAGCTCGCGGTGCGTCTGACGCATTGCGAACGACTTTGGCGTCAAGACGACTTCGAAAATCTGCGCAAGAGCGCAAGATCACTGATCGCGATCTCGGAGCAGATCGGAATGACGGCCATGGCCGGCATTGCATGCGATGTTACCAGCGCAATTGACGCGGATGATTCTCCGGCGGTGGCAGCGACGCTGTTCCGCCTGATCCGCGTCGGCGAAAGCTCCCTGACCGCGGTCTGGGAACAGCACGACCTGACGGTCTGAGGGATTCGCCGCAGACGCGGCGCGTCCATGTTGGTTTTGAGTTCGGCCCGGTTGGGCTTGCGGCGGCGGCTGCGACAGATACTCTGGTGGCAAGAGGCATTAGACCCAAGCCATACCAAGAGGACCTGTCCATGCAGCCCCATTTTGCCGTGCCCAACCTGGCCGTACCGACCTTTGCCCCCGCTTCCGACGCGGGCACCCCCCTGCACATCGTAACAGAGCGCACCCTGGAAGCTTGGCTGTCCCAGCAAGACGCCGCAACCGCAGGCTGGGCTCGCACTATGGGCTTTAGCGGCGCATGGGGTCAGGTGGTGGTGCTGCCCGGCACGGATGGCACTGCAAGTGGTGCCCTGGTTGGCGCAGGATCGCCCAAAAGCCGCCAACGCCAGCGCTTCCTGCTCGCCGCGGCTGCCGCCAAACTGCCCGAAGGCACCTATGCGTTGGCCTCGGACCTGCCCGCTGACTTGTCCCCCGAGGTCGAGTGCTTTGGCTGGCTGATGGCGCAATACGCCTTTGATCGCTATGCAAAAAACACCGGCGCCAAGGCCCGGTTGATCGCGCCCGAGGGCGTCGATGCCGCACGAGTCGAGGTGATGGCCGCGGGAGAGACGTTCACCCGCACGCTCATCAATACTCCAGCCGAGGACATGGGTCCGGAACAGTTGCAACAGGCGGTCGAATCGTTGGCAGAGGTGCATGGCGCGACCGTCACGACCGTGGTCGGCGAGGATCTGCTGGCGCAGGACTTCCCGCTCATTCACACGGTGGGCCGTGCCTCTGATCGCGCCCCGCGTCTGATCGACATGCGCTGGGGCAGCGAGGGCCCGACGCTGACGCTGGTGGGCAAGGGCGTGTGTTTTGATACCGGTGGCCTGAACCTCAAACCCGGCGCCAGCATGGCCTTGATGAAAAAGGACATGGGCGGATCGGCAAATGTGCTGGGTTTGGCGCATATGATCATGGCGACGGGTCTCAGGCTGCAATTGCGGGTGCTGATCCCGGCGGTGGAAAACGCCGTCTCCGGCCCTGCCTTCCGCCCCGGTGACATTCTGACGTCGCGCAAGGGGCTGACGGTTGAGATCAACAACACCGATGCCGAGGGCCGTCTGGTGCTGGCCGATGCGCTGGCGCTGGCCCAGGAAGACACCCCCGATCTGCTGATTTCCATAGCGACCCTGACCGGGGCTGCACGGGTGGCTGTCGGCGCCGACATTGCCCCGTTTTTCACGGACCGCGAGGGCGATGCGGTGACACTGGCGAGCAACGCGCAGGACGCGGCGGACCCGGTCTGGCGGCTGCCGTTTCACGCCCCCTACGAGGCGATGATCGAACCCGGCATTGCCGATCTGGACAACGCACCATCCGGGGGATTGGCCGGGGCGATCACAGCCGCATTGTTCCTGCGTCGCTTCGCCGGAGAGGCGCGCTACATGCATTTCGACGTGTTCGGCTGGTGCCCATCCAGCCTGCCCGCCCGTCCCAAAGGTGGTGTCGGTCAGGGCACCCGCGCGCTATTTCAGGCGCTGCCGGACATGCTGGCGCTGTCATGACCCGTACCCGTATCGCCCGCCCGGTCAGCGATCTGTGCAAAGCGCCAAATGGCGCGCGCGAGCGGCAATTGCTGATGGGCGATCACGCCGAGATCCTGTCGCGCCAGAACGGCTGGTGCCATTTGCGCGCAGAAAAGGACGGCTACACCGGCTGGGTCGCCGAGACGCATCTGGCGGAGCCGCTTCCCATGACCCATTGGGTCAGCGCGCCCGCCACCCATGCCTATGCGCAGGCGGACTTTAAATCGCCGGAGCTGACCGCGCTCAGCCTTGGCAGCCAGGTTGCGGTACGTGGCACGCACGACCGCTTTGCTCAGTCAGATCAGGGGTTCGTGCCGCTGGTGCATCTGTCCCCACTGGCGACCCGCGCCCCCGATCCGGTGACGGTGGCCGAAGCGCTTTTGGGCACGCCTTATCTGTGGGGGGGCAATAGCCGCTTTGGCATTGATTGCTCCGGACTGGTGCAGCTTTCGTGCCATGCCTGCGGTCTTGAATGCCCCGGCGACAGCGGCCCGCAGGAGGCCTCTCTGGGCAGCGCTTTGCCCAACGGCAGCCCGTATGAGCGGGGGGACCTCTTATTCTGGAAAGGGCATGTGGGCTGGGTGCGCGACCCGCTGACACTGCTGCACGCAAATGCGCATGCCATGGCGGTGACTCTGGAACCACTCCACGCGGCGATCACCCGCATCGTTGATCAGGGCGACGGGCCAGTGACAGCACATAAACGCCTGGGCTGACCAAGCATCCAGGTTGCAGGGCGCGAAGGCTGTGCGATCAAGAGCGATCGGATCGCGCAGCGATCCGATCCGGGCCGGGGCCGCGCGGGGGCCTCAGGCCCCCGCGCGGCCCCGGCCATCCCCATGAAACCGTTGCGCGATGCGCCTCACGGGCTGTTACTCCACGGCGCGGATCAGTTTGCGCTCCAACACCCGCAGCACGGTCTTGAGGTCATTGCCGCGCTTCAGGATCTGGCCGTCCATCCCCACCACGGAATATTGCCCCTGCCGGTTGCGCAGCTTGGGACGTTTCTCGATCCGGTAAAGAGGATTTTCAGCCGTGCGGCGAAACACTGAAAACACAGCCATTTCGCGCAGATGTGACAGGCCATAATCGCGCCATTCCCCGGCCGCCACCATGCGGCCATAGAGCGACATGATCACGGAGAGCTCGCGCCGGTGAAAGGCGATCTGTTCAGACGGCGGCGGTGTCGGGAAGGACCCGGTGCTGTGATCGTTCATCTCTTTAACGTCGGGGCATTTGCGCCGTAAATCAAGCCTCTTCACAGCTTTTCGATGTGGTCCCACGCGCCAGCACGCCACCCAAACCAAGCATATCATGGAGGGCACGGTGCCCCGGTGCCGTCACCTCCAGCCCACGGCCGCGCACAGGGCGGCGAAGCCAGCCAGCCTCCAGCGCATGGGTGAGGATCTGCCGCCCCATCGGGCCTGCGATATGCAAACGCCGCTCGGTCCAATCCATACAGGGCCGGGCAAAGGGCGTGCGCCCGACATGCTCCGGCACCGTCACACCAAGCCCTGCCCAGACGGCGCCTGCAACCGGATGAAAGCCGCCTGCCTCTTCGCGCAGATGACCGCGCGCGATCAGCGCATCCGCAAGTGCCACGGCCAGCGGCCCGGCGAGGTGATCATAGCAGCTGCGCACCTCCGCGAGCCCGCCGGCCTTGCGGCGCTGTGCGCGGTACAGGCTGTCCATGGGGGCAATCGCTGCCAATTGCTCCAGCGTGTGCGCCACCTCTGGTCCCGACAGGCGATGAAAAACACAACGCCCGCGCTTCTCCGCCACCACCAGACCGGCGTCCTGCAACAGGCGCAGATGGGCAGAGGCCGTCTGCGGCGTGACCCCTGCGGCGCTGGCCAGTTCCTTGTTGGTGAAGGCGCGCCCCTCCATCAGCTCGCAGAGCATCCGGGTGCGGCTTGCATCCGCAATCGCCTGTCCGATGATATCAAAACGCGGTGTCGCCATGCGCCGATATTAACGTCGATGCCGGGCGTTGCCCACGGCAAAGGCTTCGCCCCGCATCGAAGTCTTTGCACCGAGGGCGCATTGATCGACCGCCGCACCACGGCTCACGGGCATCAACGGGTCGCCCCCTCGGCTCCGAAGCCAGATGACACCGGGAGTACGACCTGCGGTCTCAACCAGGCTTTAACTGGACGACGAGGCGCCATAGCGCGCGAGGAACATATCGACTGTGGCGTCGGCAACCCGGTTGATCTCGGCCTCCTCAACACCATCGCGCAGATTGAAGATCAGGCGCGGGAACAGATCTGCGCGCAACAGCGCCATCCATTGCTCGGCGGCCATGTCGAAATCCTCGATCTCCAGCTCGCCGCGCGCCACCGCCGCCCGCAGGTAGTCCTTGAGCTTGTCACGCTCCACCTGCGGGCCGCTGGCGAAGAATTCGCGGCCCAGATCGGGAAACCGCTCGGTCTCTGCCACGCAGATGCGATAGATCTTCTGACCCACCTCGGACAGGATGACCGACAGGATATGGCGTGCCAGCTGCGTCAACACCTGACGCGGCCCGGAGCCTTCGGGGATGTCCAGCTGCCGCGTTGCATGACGGGCGCATTCGCTGCGCGCCACCTCCATGAACAACAGCCTCTTGTCGGGGAAATAACTGTAGAGCGTCGCCTTGGAGACCTCTGCCGCGCGGGCAATGTCATCGACACTTGCGCCTTCGAACCCATCTGCCATGAAGACCTTGCGGGCCCCCTCCAGCACCTGATCGAATTTCCGGCCCCTGCGCACGGCGGTTGCGCTTTGGTTCATCACCTTGTCCATCCTCCTTGCACGCAGCCGGGGCCGTCCCTTGCCCACTCATGCGGGCTGCGTGACACATACACTCCAGTCCAGTTGCACACCTCCGAGGCCGTCCCAAGCCCCGATCCGTGCAATGGACCAGCATTAACGCACAAGCTGACAGCAGGAAAGCGACAGTGCCGTGTTCATGCGTGCAGAGCGCAGGCAAAAAGCCTTTTTCTTCTGGTCAGTTCAGGTTACCAATTCTGGAAATGGCCGAGATTTTCTTTCGCACACTTCCGTTCTTTGCAATCATCGGCCTGGGCTACTGGGCCGGGCGCACGCGCTTTTTCACCGAAGAAGCCACCGCGTTCCTGACCAAGTTCGTGTTCTTCTTTCCACTGTCAGCGATGATTTTCCGCTTTGCCGCGAATCTGTCGGTGGCGGAGATTTTCGATCCCAACCTGATCCTCGGCTACCTTGCAGGCACGCTTGGGGTTTATGCGGTGGCGACCGTTGTGGCGATGCTGCGGCGACAGGATATATCGACCGCCGCAGTAGAGGCCCAATGCGCGGCGATCGGCAATGTCGGCTTTCTTGGCATTCCGATGATGGTGATCCTCTTTGGTGAGGCTTCCGTGGGACCGATGATGCTTGTGCTCACGGTGGATCTGGTGGTGTTTTCCTCGCTGATCGTGGTGCTGATCAATATCCATCGCGGTGCGGGTCTGAGCCTTGCAACGCTGCGACTGGTCGGCGTGGGGCTGCTGAAGAACCCGATGATCCTGGCCATTGTGGCGGGGCTTGCATGGTCTGCCGGACAGGTGCCGATCCCGACGCCGATGAATGATTTCCTTGCGATCCTGGGCGGTGCAGCCACCCCCGGCGCGTTGTTTGCCATTGGCGCGTCGCTGGCTTCGAAATCCGCCGAACGGGTGGAGGTCGCAGGCTGGCTCTCGTTTGCCAAGCTGGTGTTGCATCCCTTGGGCGTGGCGGCGGGCGTGTTGTGGCTGATGCCGGTTGCGCCGTTTTCTGCAGCGGTGGCGATTTCTGCCGCCGCGCTGCCGGTGGCGGGCAATGTCTACATGCTGGCGCAGCACTACCGCGTCGCACCGCAACGCGCCTCGGCAGCGATCCTGATTTCCACTGTGGTGTCGATCGTGTCCGTGCCGCTGGTGATCGCCTGGGCCAATACGCTGTTATGAGTTCGGCCGTATGGCCGGACAGCGCCTGACCTTCTCCCGGGAAGGCGCTTCACGCCTCCCCAAGGTCAGGTGCTGTCCTAATCAGCAACCCAACCATTTGAAAAATGCGATCTTCAGCCAATTGAAACCTTCCGGCGCAAAAAGGAGTCAAGACGACGCCCCAGCACTGGATTAATACGCCCCATCCGGTTAGCGATGAGCCAACACCGATTTATGGAGGTCTTCGATGGCAACTTCGATGGAAACCCTGGCCGAGAACCGGGCCTTTGGCGGCATTCAGGGTGTCTACCGCCACGCCAGTTCCGCCACCAACTGCGACATGACCTTTGGCCTGTTCCTGCCGGAAGAGGCGACCGACGGTCCGGTGCCGCTCCTGTGGTATCTCTCCGGCCTCACCTGCACCCATGAGAACGCCATGACCAAGGCGGGCGCGCAGGCCTGGTGTGCCGAGCAGGGCATCGCCATGGTCTTTCCCGACACCAGCCCGCGCGGCGAGGGGGTTGCCAATGACGAGGCCTATGATCTGGGACAGGGCGCGGGCTTTTATGTCAACGCCACTCAGGACCCGTGGGCGCCGCATTTCCAGATGTGGGACTACGTGGCCGAGGAGCTGCCGGCGCTGCTGGCGGAGAACTTCAACCTCGACATGGCCCGGCAAGGCATCACTGGCCACTCCATGGGCGGCCACGGCGCGCTGACGCTGGCGATGAACCTGCCGGGGCGGTTCCGCTCGGTCTCGGCCTTTGCGCCGATCTGCAACCCCACCGCCTCCGATTGGGGCCGCAAGCAGCTCGGCGCCTATCTCGGCGCGGACGAGAGCCTCTGGGCCAAACATGACGCCGCGCTCTTGATGCGCGACGTGGGCTTTGATGGTCCGGTGCTGATCGACACAGGCACGGCGGACCAGTTCGGCGATCTGCTGAAGACCGAAGCGCTGGCAAGTGCCATCGCCGCGCGCCGCCAAGAGGCCAGCCTGCGGATGCAGAAGGGCTATGACCACAGCTATTTCTTCGTCTCCACCTTCATGGAGGAGCATGTCTCCTTCCACGCCGACGCCCTCTACCGGGAGTAACACCATGACCGCGACCCGTTCCAAGTTCGACTATGATCTGATCGTCATCGGTTCCGGCCCCTCCGGCCGGACAGCCGCCATTCAGGCCGCCAAGCTCAAGCGCCGCGTGCTGGTGATCGACCGCAAGGATCGCTTGGGCGGGGTGTCGGTCCACACCGGCACGGTGCCATCAAAGACACTACGCGAAACCGTGCTGAACCTCACCGGCTGGCGCGAGCGCAGTTTCTATGGCCGCGCCTACCGGGTGAAGGACCAGATCAAGGCCGATGACCTGAAGGCGCGCCTGCACATGACGCTCGATCACGAGGTCGACGTGCTGGAACACCAGTTCAACCGCAACCACGTGGACATGCTGGCCGGCATGGCGCATTTCACCGGCCCCAATGAGGTCGAAGTGGAAGTCGAAGCAGGCGACACTACCCGCGTCACCGGCGAGAAATTCCTGATCGCCACCGGCACCCGCACCTATCGCCCCGACACCGTGCCCTTCAACGGCACCACCGTGGTAGACGGGGACGAGTTCCTCGAGATGGGGGAAATCCCGCGCTCGCTGATCGTGGTGGGCGCCGGGGTGATCGGGGTGGAATATGCCACCATGTTCTCGGCTCTGGATGTGCGCGTCACGCTGATCGAGCCGCGCGACACCTTCCTTGATTTCATCGACCGCACCCTGATCCAGGAGTTCACCCATCAGATCCGCGAAAACGGCGTCGATCTGCGGCTCGGCTCTCCGATCGAGAGCATCGAGGACGAGGGCAGCCACATCGAGGTGACGCTGGACAATGGCCGCCATATCCGCGGCGAGATGCTGCTGTTTGCCGCCGGGCGCATGGGCAACACCGACCGGCTGAACCTCAAGGCCGTGGGGCTGGAGACCGATCATCGCGGCCGTCTCGAGGTGGAGCGCAAGACCTATCAGACCAAAGTGTCCCATATCTACGCCACCGGCGATGTGATCGGCCATCCGTCGCTGGCCTCCACCTCGCTGCAGCAGGGCCGCGTCGCCGCCTGTCACGCGATGGAAGTGCCCACGGTGCCCGAAAGCCCCTGGTTTCCCTATGGCATCTACTCGGTGCCGGAAATGTCCACCTGCGGCATGTCCGAAGAGGAGCTGAACGAGCGCGGCGTGCCTTACGAGGTCGGCATCGCGCGGTTCCGCGAGACCTCGCGCGGGCATATCATGGGGCTGGAGCATGGCATGCTGAAGATGCTGTTCTCGCTCAAAACCCGCCGGGTGCTGGGCGTGCAGATCGTCGGCGAGGGCGCCACCGAGCTGATCCACATCGCCCAGGCGGTGCTGAACCTCAAGGGCACGGTGGATTACTTCGTGCAGAACACCTTCAACTACCCGACCCTGGCCGAGGCCTACAAGATCGCCGGGCTGGACGCCTTCAACCGGATGCCGATCCCGGAGGCCTACAAGGACAAGAAGCCCGCCAAGCCCAAGAAAGCCCCCGCCAAAACGGCAGAGGCCAAAGCCGATAAGGCGGATGGCGAGACCGGCAAGGACAAGGCCGCAGAGTGAGCGCGCTCTATATCGATGCGGATGCCTGCCCGGTGAAGGCCGAGGCGGAGCGCGTGGCCAGCCGCCACAAACTGCGGATGTTCGTGGTCTCCAACGGCGGCTTGCGTCCCTCGCAGAACCCGCTGGTGGAGAATGTCATCGTCGATGCGGGCGCCGATGTGGCCGACATGTGGATCGCCGAGCGTTGCGGGCCGGGCGATATCGTGGTGACCGGCGACATCCCCCTGGCCGCAAAATGCATCGAGGCCGGCGCCCGGGTGCTGCGCCACAACGGTGAGCGGTTCACTGAGGCCAATATCGGTCAGCAGCTGGCAATGCGCGACCTGATGGCGGATCTGCGCGCCGCCAACCCGCTTGGCATGGCAGGCGGCGGCAAGGGGTTTTCCAAGGCGGACCGCTCACGGTTCCTGGACTCGCTGGAGCGGGAAATCCGCGCGGCGAAAGGGTGAGGGGCAGAGGCTGACATGACCAAAGACATCTCAGACGATGTGGTGCGCCTGAGCGGGCGGATGATCTGCGCAACCCCTGCGGATGTCGCGCTGGTCAAAGCCAAGCTGCCCGAACATATCCGCCTGACGCGGAACGAGACCGGCTGCGTCTCATTCGAGGTGCGACAGACAGACGATCCGCTGATCTGGAGCGTCGAGGAATGTTTCACGGATCCGGCGGCGTTTGACCTTCACCAGACCCGCTCCCGGGCATCGGACTGGTGGGCCGCAACCCAGCACATTCCGCGCGAGTATGAAGTTTTTGGTCTGACATAAGCCCAGATCGCCACGCCAAACGCCGGGATCACGCCAAAGCGCCCCGGTTGGATCTCTCATCCCCGCTTTGATCCGGGATCCTGATCCCCAATGACAATCAACGGATCATCTAAGGTCTACTGTCCGATAAGGATGGCGGCGCCGCCACAGGGGCGGAGGTGACCGGGGGTATCCCCCCGCGTGCTCAACGTTATCTCTGCACTGCCCCCCAAAGCGGGGGAGCCGGTTCCTGGTATGTTGCCGAGTATTTTACGCCCGGCAGATGATCGCGATCCACTACAACCTAAAAGACATGCGTCAGGATTTCGCAACCAGTGCGCACGGCCCGCATGCAACACCGGGTGCAGGCGAGACGGGGGCCCTCCCGCCCCAACGGGTGCCTTGCCCTGCGGCAAGCCCCCCTGGTTGCGTTGGGCCGGGCCTTCCGCCCCGGTCCGGGGCGGAAGGCCGCACCGCGCGCCCCACGGGCGCGCGGTGCCACCCCCAACCGACAGGCCTGCGCCTCTGGCGCAGGGCGGACGGGCGGGAGCCCTCCCTCTTTGCCACGCACTCCACTCTGACCGATTGGTACATCTTGCGAAATTGTACCCGTGCCGCATTCTCGTTGCCCTGTGCTTGACCATGCGCGACAACCGCCGGGGAGGCACACACCGATGCGTACAACACTGATCAATTCGAATGTTCTCGGCATCCTCGCTGCGATTGGCGCCGCCGTCGCCTTCTCCGTGATTGATGTGACCTTCAAGTTCCTCTCCGACGGTTATCCGCTCTACCAGGTGGTGTTCTTCCGCTCTGTTGTGGCGCTGGCCCTGCTGCTGGCGATCATCATCCCGCTGGAGGGCGGCTATCGCATCCTGCGGACACGCAACACGCGGTTGCACCTGATGCGGATCACCGCTGTGGCCTTTGCCAATATCTCCTTCTTCTCCGGTCTTGCGGTCTTGCCCCTGGCCGAAGCGGTGGCCATTGCCTTTGCCACGCCACTGATCGTCACCATCCTCTCCGTCCTGTTTCTGAAGGAACGCGTCGGACCCTGGCGTTGGGGCGCCGTCATTGTGGGGTTCAGTGGCATCCTGGTGATCGTCAAACCCGGCATGGACGCGTTTCAGCCCTATGCGCTGCTGCCCTTCTTCGGCTCCTGTGGCTATGCGACGCTGCATATCCTGACCCGACGCGCCGGAGGGTCGGACAAGGCGGCAACGCTGTCGTTCTATCCCACCCTCGGATTTCTCATCATCAGCGCCCTCGCCGGCCTGATCTTCGGTCATGGCAATTGGGCCACCGGCGCACCGCTTACGGATGTGGTACTCAAACCCTGGGCCTGGCCCGAAGGCTTTGAGTGGGGCATTTTTGCCATTGCCGGGGTGTCCGGCGCAATCGGCGGCTATCTGGTTGGTCAAGCCTATCGCATGTGCGAGGCCGGTCTGGTGGCTCCCTTTGAATATATCGCCATGCCGCTGGCTGTGGTCTGGGGGGTTCTGGTGTTTGCAGAATGGCCGGATCAGTCTGTCTGGCTCGGCTCGGCCTTGATTATCGGCGCTGGTCTTGTTTCTCTCTGGCGTGAAACCCGCACCCCCGGCCCCCCGCCACGTCCGCGGCCCAGTTCCTCCGGCTAGAAAGGCCTGCCCTTATGTCCATCACCGCCGTCGTCTTTGATATCGGTCGCGTTCTACTCGAATGGGAGCCGGAGCGTTTTTACGACCGCCTCATTGGCGAGCCGCGCCGCACCGCCCTGTTCAAGGAGGTCGATCTGCATGGCGCCAACCTCGACGTCGACCGTGGCCACCCGTTCCGCGAGACGATCTATGGCCTTGCCGACAAACATCCCGACTGGGCCGAGGAAATCCGCCACTGGCACGACAGCTGGATCAAGATGGCCAGCCCGGAAATCCCCCATTCGGTGCGCTTGCTGCGGGCGCTGAAGGCCAAGGGCGTGCCGGTCTATGCGCTGACCAATTTCGGGGCAGAGACCTTCGTGATCGCGCAGACGCATTATCCGTTCCTGCGCGAATTCGATCAGGCCTTTGTCTCCGCCCATCTGCGCTGCATAAAGCCGGATGCGGAGATCTATGCGCAGCTGGAACAGGGCACCGGGCGCCGCCCCGATGAGCTGCTGTTCACCGACGACCGACCCGAAAATATCACCGCCGCCGCCGTGCGCGGCTGGAAAACCCATCTGTTCGACCAGCCCGAAACCTGGGCCGCGCGGTTGGTTGCAGAGGGGCTACTGACTGAAGAGGAAGCGCAATGAGCCTGACCAACATTGAATTTGACCAAGGAGAGGCCTTGCTGGACTGGGTCACGCTAAGTGATGCGCTTGCCGAGGGGCACAGCCATCCCAAGGCAAAGGTCGACGACACGTTTCTCTACCGGGGCGACGATACGCTGCTGTCGCGGTCTGCCTGGATCGACGGGCTGGGCATCGCCGTCAAGACCGCGATGATCTTCCCCGGCAACCCAGACCACAATCTGCCGGTAGTGAACGGCGGCGTGAGCCTGTTCAACGACACCAACGGCCTGCTGGAAGCGCTGGTGGATTTCCATCTGGTCACCAAGTGGAAAACCGCCGGAGACAGCCTGCTGGGCGCGCGTCGTCTGGCCAATCCGGACGCGAAAGAAATCTTGATCGTCGGCGCCGGCACGGTTGCGGGCACCCTGATCGAAGCCTTCTCGGCCGTCTGGCCCGATGCGCAGATCCGCGTGTGGAACCGCACCACCGCCAAGGCCGAGGCGCTGGCGGCGGACCACCCCGGCACCGCGGTCGCCACCGATCTGCCGCAGGCTGTGTCGGCCGCCGACATTATCCTGACCTGTACCATGTCCACCGAACCGGTGATCCGCGGCGAATGGCTGCGGCCCGGTCAGCACCTCAACATGATTGGCGCCTATCGACCCGACATGCGCGAGGCCGACGATGCGGCGCTGGCAAAGTCCCAGATCTATTGCGACAGTTTCGACACCACGCTGGACCATATCGGCGAGTTCAAAATCCCCTTGGCCGCCGGAACGTTGCAGCGATCCGATGTGCTGGCGGATTTCTACAACATCGCGCAATTCCCGGCCTATGATCCGCAGGCGATCACCCTGTTCAAGAACGGCGGCGGTGCGCATCTCGACCTGATGGTCAGCCGTCATATTCTGGATCTCTGGACCCAAAGTGAATGATCTGGCTGCCGGTCATTGGCCTTCTGCTCCTGAGCCTGTTGTTCCTGCCCTCGGTACAGGAAACCCTGCGCAGCCCAATGACGGAGTCGATGCGCCGCTTTGCCCGTGGCAGCTTTGCTGAGCTGAGCGAGGGGATGACCCATTTCTACTGGATCGGACCAGAACGCGGTCCGGTTGCGGTCTGCGTGCATGGCATCACCACCCCGTCAGAAGGGCTGGTGCCGCTGGCCGAGGAACTGGCAAAAACCGGATACCGGGTGCTGCTCTATGATCTCTACGGGCGCGGGCTGTCGGACCATGTGTCGGGACCGCAGGACCGCGCCTTCTTTCACCAGCAACTGCAGGATCTGCTGGCGCATGAGGGCGTGGTGGAGGACTTCACCCTTATTGGTTATTCCGCCGGAGGATGCATCGCGACCTCCTTTGCCGCCGAGAACCTGCCACGGGTGCGCCAGCTGATCCTGATCGCCTCGGTCGGGCTGCATTCACCGACGTCTCCGGTCGCAAGCTTCATGGAGCACCGCCCCGGCCTGCGTGACCTGTTCCTGCGCTGGACCTATCCGATGGCGGCGCGGCGCTACCTTCGCAGTCACCTGACAGACAGCGATACACCGCCCGACGTCATCCGTGCGCAGGTGGCGCAGACCCGGCGGCGGGGCTTTTTTCCCTCCAACCTGGCGGCCATGCGCGGCATCCTGCGTGATGATTTTGGCCCCGAGCACCGGCTGTTTCATCTTCAGGGCCTGCCGGTCCTGGCAATCTGGGGCGGCACGGATCGGATCATCCCCGGCCATGTGATCGGGCGGCTAGCGGAGATCAACCGTTCCGCCAAGCAGGACGTGGTTGAAGGCGCCGGACATGGCGTGGTCTACACTCACCCTCAGGAGGTGGCGCGGATCATCTCCGACAACATCCGTCACGGCCTGCACTAAGCTGCACGGGCTGCGCGATCCGCTTGCCCCGGCTGACGCTCAGACCGCCGGTGCCACCGGCAAGGGGCGTTCGCGCACCGGCAGATGCACGATGGCGCTGAAGGCGCCGACGCCCACACCGATCCACCACACCATGGTGTAATCGCCGTAGATGTCATACATCCGACCGCCCAACCACACGCCGAGGAAGCCACCGATCTGATGGCTGAGGAAGACGATACCATAGAGCGTGCCCATGTAGCGCAGCCCATAGATATGCGCCACGAGGCCAGAGGTCAGTGGCACCGTCGCCAGCCACAATGACCCCATCGCAACTGAGAAGATAATCACCGACAACGGCGTGATCGGCAGCAGGATGAAGGCCCCCGCCACGATGGTGCGCGCGGTATAGATCCCCGCCAGCAGGTATTTCTTGGAATAATGCTTGCCTGCCCAGCCTGCCAGCAGCGTGCCGCCCACATTGGCCAGACCGATGAGCGAGATCGACACCGCCCCCAGCGCCGAGGTGGTGGTGATCCCCAGCCCATGCAGCATACCACCCGGCATGATCGGGCCGCACATCTCCGTCACAAAGGCCGGAAAATGCGCGGTGACAAAGGCCAGCTGATAGCCGCAGCTGAAAAAGCCGAGGAAAATCAGCGTGTAAGATGGATCGCGAAAGGCCTTCTTCAGGATCGCGCCCATGCTCTCTTCCAGTTCGGCCTTGCCGGCAGAAACCGGCGCGCGCATCAGCGGCAGCGACAGGATCAGCGCCAGCACCACGCCGGCAAAGACCAGGAACACCGATTGCCAGGACATCAGCCCCAGCAGATATTCAGCCGTCGGCGCGCCAAAGATCTGCCCCGCCGAGCCTGCCGCGGTGACGATCGCCAGCGACATGGAGCGGTTCTCGTCCGAGCTGGCACGCCCCACCACCGCAAGCACCACGCCAAAGCCGGTGCCCGCAACGCCAAAGCCCACCAGCCATTCGTAGCTCTGCATTTCAAACGGGGTGGTGGCGCCGGAGCTGAGCACCAGACCGGCGGCATAGATCACCGCGCCGATGATGATCGCCTTGCGGTCGCCGATCTTCTCGGCGATGGCGCCAAAGATCGGCTGACCGATGCCCCAGGCGAGGTTCTGGATGGCAATGGCGAGGGAGAATTCACTGCGCAACCAGCCGAAATCCTCGGCGATCGGGATCTGGAACACCCCAAAGGAGGCGCGCACGGCAAAGCTGACCATGATGATCAGGCAGCCCACCAAAAGGACGGGCGTGAACAGGGGGGCGGGGCGGTCCATGGCGGTCTCCGGTTCTTGTTGCGCGACAGTGTGGCGATCCGGCAGGGGCCGTCAATTCAGGAGTTTTGTGTGCATACATCAGAAAAATTGAACACTCAGGCGCGCTCGCCGTGCCCGTGCCGCTTTCCTTTGCAAAATCATCCCGCTATGGCTGGACCATGACACATATGACTGACCTCTATCAGGCCCGCGTCGACGCCGGGCAGATCCAGCCGGACCCAGCGCAAGAGGCGGTCCTGCCGGAGTTTGACCGCATCGCCGAAGGCCTGCGCGCCGAGCCGGTCAAGCGCGGCCTGTTCCGCAAGGCGGTCAGGGAAGAGGTCAAGGGGCTCTATCTCTGGGGCGGCGTCGGGCGTGGCAAGTCGATGCTGATGGATCTCTTTGTCGAGAGCCTCGACGATATTCCCAGCCGCCGGGTGCATTTTCATGCCTTCATGCAGGAAATCCACGCCAAGATGCACCTCGCCCGTGAGGCCGGCACCGAGGATGCGCTGGCGCCGGTGGTGGCAGACGTGGTGGCCTCGGTGCGCTTGTTGGCGTTTGACGAGATGCAGATCACCGATATCACCGATGCAATGATCGTCGGCCGCTTGTTCGAGGCGCTGTTCGAGGCTGGCGTGGTGGTGGTGACCACCTCCAACCGGGTGCCGGATGATCTTTATAAAAACGGGCTGAACCGGCAGCTGTTCCTGCCCTTCATCGACCTCATCAAAGAGAAGATGCAGGTGCATGAAATGGTCAGCCCGAAGGACTACCGGCAGGATCGTCTGACCGGCTCTCGGGTCTATTTCACGCCGCTGAACGCCGACACCCGCGCAGAGATGGAAGAGATCTGGCGCGATCTCACCGGCGGCGCGGCGGAGCCATTGGTGCTGACTGTGAAGGGCCGCGAGGTCACCCTGCCCGCCTATCGCAACGGGGTGGCGCGGGCGACATTCTACGACCTCTGCGGCACCATGCTTGGTCCGGGCGACTATCTGGCGGTGGCCAATGCGGTGAAGGTTTTGGTGCTGGATAACATCCCCAGCCTCGGGCGTAATAACTTCAACGAAGCCAAGCGGTTCGTGACCCTGATCGACGCCCTCTACGAGGCGCGCGTGCGGCTCATTTGCTCGGCGGCGGCAGAGCCGGAGTACCTCTATATGGAGGGCGACGGCGCCTTTGAATTTGAACGCACCGCCTCGCGCCTGCGGGAAATGCAGGACAAGGACTGGGGGCGCGGGGATTGAAGCCGGAGCTGGGGGCGCTGCCCCCGGCCCTTTGGGCCTCCCCCGAGGTATTTCCGAAAAGATGAAGGCGCGGTGGGTTTTAGCCGTTTTCGCGCAGGATATTGCCCGCGAGGTAGAGCGAGCCGCAGATCAGCACCCGGCAATCGGGATCGCGGGCCAGGATCGCGTCCAGCGCCGCCGTAACGCTCTCGGCCTCCTGCGCTGCAAGCCCGACGGAGGCCGCCGCAGCCGCCGTGTCTGCCGCGCTGAGCGTCGCCGCTTCGCCGGGGATCGACACTGCGGTCAGACTGTCGGCCTGGGCTGCAAGGGGGCGCATATAGCCGGTCACATCCTTGGTGTTGAGCATGCCGCAGATCAGATGCGTCGGACGTTTGGGCAGCTTGGCCAGCACATCGGCGAGCGCAATCCCGGCGGCGGCGTTGTGACCGCCATCGAGCCATAGCTCTGCCGCGCCTGCGGCCTCGACCAGCCGGCCGGTTTTGAGGCGTTGCATGCGGGCGGGCCATTCGGCGCCGGTCATCGCAGCCTCGCAGGCGGCCTCATCCGCGCCGAGGTAACGCAGCACTGCCAGCGCTGCCCCGGCGTTCTGCACTTGATGCGCGCCCATCAATGCGGGCAGTGGCAGATCCAGCAGACCGCGCTCGTCCTGATAGACCAGACGGCCACGTTCCTCATGGACATGCCAGTGCTGACCATAGGCAATCACCGGCGCGCCTAGGCGCAGGGCGGTGTCTTCGATGACCTCCATCGCCTCGTCGGGTTGCGGGCCGACCACCACCGGCACGCCGCGCTTGATGATGCCCGCCTTCTCGCCTGCGATCTTGGCCAGCGTGTTGCCAAGGAATTGTTCATGGTCGATGGAAATCGGCGTAATCACCGAGACTTCGGGCGTGATGACATTGGTGGCGTCGAGCCGCCCGCCAAGGCCAACCTCCAGCAGGGTGTAATCCGCAGAGCTCCGCGAAAACGCCAGCAGCCCCGCCACGGTGGTGATCTCGAAATAGGTGATCGTCTCGTCGCCATTGGCGCTGTAGCACTCGTCCAGCACCTGCGTCAGGTGATCCTCGGAGATCAGATCGCCCGCCAAACAAATGCGTTCGTGAAAGCGCGCCAAATGCGGCGAGGTATAGGCGTGCACGGATTTACCCCAGCCCTCAAGCCCGGCGCGGATCATCGCCTGGGTGGAGCCCTTGCCATTGGTGCCGGCGATATGGACCACAGGGGGCAGCTTGTCCTGCGGGTTCTCCAGCGCCGCCAGCAGGCGCCAGACCCGGTCGAGCGTCAGGTCGATGATCTTGGGATGCAGCGCCATCATGCGGGCGAGGATGGCGTCGGAATTCTGGTCAGTCATCTGGCGTGATCCGGTCTGATCACGGAGCCAGGCGGTGCCACATGCGATGAGGGCAGCGCCCGTCCCGTCGGGGTGGAAGCGAAGCTCCCGTCCCGGTTGAGGGCGGGACGGGCGCTGCCCGACCTTCGGTCAGGCAAGACTTACAATGAAGGGACGCAGGCTTATTTGTCTTCGCCCGATGCGTCCTCTGCGGGCGCTTTTTCGTCTTTTTCGACCGAAATCTGTTCCGGCTCCGGATCCGGCGCGGGCAGGTCCCCGTGCACTTGCGGCGGCAGC
This sequence comes from Tritonibacter sp. SIMBA_163, assembly GCF_046535935.1. Classification (NCBI taxonomy): domain Bacteria; kingdom Pseudomonadati; phylum Pseudomonadota; class Alphaproteobacteria; order Rhodobacterales; family Paracoccaceae; genus Tritonibacter; species Tritonibacter sp. SIMBA_163. The sequence continues at coordinate 86,692 of NZ_JAWJBP010000010.1, read as the reverse complement.
CCCATCAACATCCGGATGATGGTGACCAGCTCGCCGCGCATCGCGGTGCGCGGAGTCACGCGGTCCAGCATGCCGTGATCCAGCAGGTATTCCGCGCGCTGGAACCCGTCAGGCAGCTTTTCACGGATGGTCTGTTCAATCACGCGGGGACCGGCAAAGCAGATCAGTGCGTTGGGTTCGGAAATATGCACATCGCCCAGCATCGCGTAGGACGCGGTGACGCCACCGGTGGTCGGATGGGTCAGCACGACGATATAGGGCAGGCCCGCCTCTTTCAGCATCTCGATCGCAACTGTGGTGCGCGGCATCTGCATCAGGGACAGGATGCCCTCCTGCATGCGGGCGCCACCGGCGGCGGAGAACAGAACCAGCGGGCGGTGCAGCTTCACAGCCTCTTCGGCGGCGGCGATGATGGCGTTGCCAACATACATGCCCATGGAGCCCGCCATGAAGGAGAAATCCTGCGCCGCGGCCACGATCGGGGTGCGGCCAATCTCGCCAGTGGCGACCAGCATCGCTTCCTTTTCGCCAGTGGTCCGCTGTGCAGTGCGCAACCGATCAGGATAGCGTTTCTGATCGCGGAACTTCAGCGGATCCACCACGGGTTCCGGCACCTTGACCTCTGCGAAGATGCCGCCATCAAACAGCGCGTCAAAGCGATCCCGCGGCGTGATATGCATGTGGTGCCCGCAGTTGGTGCAGACGTTCTGATTGTCGCTCAACTCGCGGTGAAACAGCATGGTGCCGCAGTCGTCGCATTTCTTCCACAGGTTCTCGGGCACTTCGCGGCGCGAAAAGATCGAGTTGATCCTGGGACGGACGTAGTTGGTGATCCAGTTCATCAAATGGCCTCTGCCTGATTGGCGTTGCGTCCCCAGATAAGGTGACTTTCAGTCAATTGCAATCAGGCCCTGATCGCAACCCGTGCCGCAAGCCATGACACGAGGATCACCAGCAGATCCACCAGCAGCCAGGGGCGCAGGGCGGCAATGTCGTCCATGGCAAAGGGATGCAGGTAGAGCGCCAGCCCGTGAAGACTGGACGGAGAGGCAATTACCAGAAGCGACCAGACATTGTTGACGAAATGCACTGCGATCGCGGGGCCAAGGCTGCCGGACCGCGCCGTCAGATCCGCCATCAACACACCATAAAGGGTCGAGCCCGCCACGATCAGCCAAGCATTTTCTCCCGCCTCGGCTGGCATGTAGTGTCCCATGCCGAACAGTGCCGAGGGCAAGACCATCCACACCAGCGGGCTTTTGAACCGGGCCGCGAGACCTTGCTGAAGATACCCGCGAAACAGGATTTCCTCTGCGCTGACCTGAATCAGCACCAGTGCGAGCGAAAGCGGAAGCCACATCAGCCAGCGCGCAAGGTCGAGATTTCGACCCAACGGCGCGCCCATGCTGTAGGGGGGCAGGATGATCAGCACGGCCACAAGCACCGCGAGGATGCGCAACACGCGCGTTCCCTGCCAGATGGCGCGGTGCTTCGGACCGATCACCGACCCGAGGCTGCGGTGATGCAGCCCCTGCACCACCAGCCCGACAGCGACAATCGCGTAGATGAAACTGCCGAGCAGCATCGCCATTCCGGCCGGATTGGTGCCGGTGATGAAATCGGCTTGGCCGGTCGCCGCAAGCAAAACGGGCAGCAGGAACACGTCCGACAACAGGCTGAGGGCAAACCAGACGACGATCACCAAGACCACACCGAGGGCAAAGCGCCAGAGTTCCGATTTGGCGCGCGCCTCCTGCAGCAGGGTCTCATGCGGGTGGTAGCTCATGTCGGCGGGCCTTCTTTGGTCATCATGTATTGGCGCAGGCGACCATCAGCATCAATGATCTGGTGCCACCGAGGCTGTGGCTGTCCCGTCATCCGCCGAGGTCGCCAGTGCGGAGGGGGCCGCAGGCATACGACCTGAGCGCGCCTCCTGCAGGGCCTCTGCCGCGCTGGACAAGTGGCCCGACACGGTCTTCAGCAATTGCAGGGCCACCGAAATGTCGCTTTCGATCACGGTACGATATTCCTGTGACCCGATGCGCAGGAAAACACAATCTTCTGCGGCCAAAAGATCCAGTTGCCTGGGGTCACCGGTGATCACCGCCAGGTCGCCGATCAACCGCCCCGGACCGATCATGTCCAGATGGCTTCCATCCTCGGGAAAGCGCAGCGATGCCTGACCGGACAGGCAGAGATAGACCGCATCGCCCTCTTCGCCCGCGCGAAAGACTGCGGCCCCGGTTGGAACATTCACCCAGGATGCGGAGAAGGCCAGCAGCCGGCGATGCCGCGCGTCGAGCCGCGCAAACAGATCAATCTCGCTGATGACCGCAAGTTTGCGGTCGAAATCACCGCCAGTGTCGTCCGTGTCGGTCCAGACCGGCGTTGCCGCCCCCTCCTGCCCGTCGACGCGCCCGTCCTTCAGCTCCAGATAGAGATCATAGCGCGATGGGTTTTCAAAATGATCCTCAAAGTGGATCATGGTGGTCTTGGGCAGCAGCGCCTGCAGTCGGGTCCGGGTTTTCAGTCGGCTGTCAGAGTCGTGGCTGGCCAGCACATGGTCCAAAATCAGGATGTCCGGGCGTTTGATCGCGGCGCGGGTAAAGGCGGCACGTTCACGGAACACAGGCTCCAGCAGCGCTCCGCCGAGGCCGGTGGGCAGGTCGTAGATCATCAATGCCAGCCGCGCTTTCAGGTCATGGTCGGCCATTACATCCGCCACGGCATCCTCGACCGCCTGCGCCCGCGCGCCCGCATGCGCCGAGATACGGCCAAACAGAGCGTTTTCCAGCACCGTCAGCTTGCGGGCGTATTCTTCCGACCGCAGGCGCCGATAGACGCCGCTGCATTCACTCAACAGCAGATCGCTGCGGTTCTCGCGTATGCGCAGGATATGGGTCTTGTACGCGCGCGGCAGGCCGGGGCCGATCTGCTCTTCGGTGAGCAGGAATGGCAGGGTACACAACAGCGCGCGATCCTCGCGGTTGAGCTCCTGCGCCGCCAGATGGCGCTCCGCGGCCTTGGTAATGCGGGCATAAAGATCCTCGTCAAGGCCGAGGCGACGGAACAGCGGATGCGAGGTGTCGCCGCGACCGAAGGTGCGCTGCAAGGTGTCGAGAAGCGCCAGACTGATGTCACGGGTCTGCGCCTCCAACCCCTCGGCGCGCAACACGCGCTGAAAGGGGCCATCCGGGTTTGTGAACAGTTTGGCCGGGACCGGCTGCACCGGAAAGGCGAACATCATGTTCTCCGCCAGCGACAGCGCCGGATTGTAGTGATCAGGCAGGAAGCGATAGACCACATCGCGCAGGCCTTTTTCCTGCAGGCGCGCCTCGATCCGGGGGCGCAGTGCGGTGATCTGCGCTTCGAGCGCGCGGTGGCGGTCCTGCAGCCGGGCGTGCAGGGTGCGATGGAAGAGCTGCCCGTCGATGCCCATGGCCTCGACCAGCTGGAACCACCAGTCGCGCAGGCCATCCTCGGACCCCAGCCCGGCCAGATCCGGGTTCACCCAATCGGCGTTCAGGGGATCCGGGCTGTTGCCCGCGCGCAGGGATTCCGCCCGCTGCAGCAATTGCAGTTCGGGGCCGGTTGCGCGTGGACGGCTGCGCAGCGGCATCAACACGTTGTCGCCGAGCGAGCCGTCAAACAGGTAGGGCGCGTTGAACGCATAGCCTATGCGGCTTGCGATCACCCCCTGGTGCAGCTCTGCCAGCGGACGGCCTGCCACGATAACCTCGCCACGGCTTGGCAGCACCTCACGGGTCAACACCTGCGCCAGCGCCTGACGTTCGGCGGTTGAGCTGCTTTGGATTGCGACCTGCGCGCCCGCCGGAATGGTCAGGCTGAGCCCGTCGAGGATCGGCTTGCCCTCGGCGTCCTTCACGGTGACGTCGCGCAGCTCGATCTCTCCGCGCAGATGCGGCACTTCCCGGGGCTCACCTTCAAACAGCTTTTCATCAATCATGCCGGGAGGGGCGAATTTCTCCGCCATGATCTGCCAGCGCAGCGACATGTCCTGCACCTGATTGTAATAGGTCAGCAGCTCCTTCCAAGGGGCCGACAGGTCCTTGTAAGCCGCCAGTGCCGCCACCAGTGCGCCCACGGTAATCTCGCCCCGGATCGCCAGAACGCCGCCGACCGAATAGAAAAAGAACGGCGTCAGATGGCCGATCAGGTTGTTGAGGAACTTCATGAAGAACTTCTTCATGTAGATGCGGCGGCGGATCTCGAACAGGCGGCCCAGACGGTTGGAGACCTGCGCCAGCCGGTAGCGCCAGCCGCCATTGCTGCGCAGATCGCTCAGCCCTGCCGCCGTCTCGCCGATCTCGGCCGATAGCGCGCGCACCTCGGCGATACGATCCTTGTTGAGAAGGTTGATCTGGCGCTGCAGCATTGGAATCAGCCAGGCCTGCAGCGGGATCAGCGCCACCGAAGCCAGGCCAAACCAAACGCTCTGGACAAAGAGAAACGTCACGATGGTCAGCATCTGCCCGGCCTGGAACACCGGCTGCGCCACCGCATCCCCCATCAAGCCGCCCATCGGCTCGGACTCGGAGGTGATCATCGACACCATCTCGCCCTGGCTGGTGGTATGAAAATGCCCCGATGGAAACCGCATCATGCGGGCAATCATCTGATAGCGCAGCCGCCGCAGCAGGCGTTCGGAGAGGATCCCCTTCAGCGTGTTGAGCCGCATCTTCATCATGCCGCTGGCCAGCACTGCCCCGAGAAAGGCAAAGCAGAGCACCAGAAGGTAGTCCTCGGACGTCAGCCGCCAGCCCCAGAGATCCACCCATTCGCTGGGCGAACCGATGGCGTCGTTGACAATACGTTTGGGCAGTTCCAGCGTGATATACAGGAACGGAAACGTGAGCAGGGTCAGAAGCAGAAGACCAAGCTGCTGGCGTTTCGAATGGCGCCAGATGAAGGAAAACAGGCTCGGCTCCACGCCGTGTCCTTTCTGTCCGTCGGACCGCCGTGAAGCCCATGGCGGGTTGAAAACAAGAGCGATACCGTCTGTCGCAGACAAACGCGCTCCGAAAATCTGTCAAAGAGCGCCTGATACGTCACCGCATCCCGCGAAGGCGCGTCAGGTAAGCGTGTTGTTGCCGCAATTCAAGTCACGCGTGTTCACTCTCCGTTAGCACTTGTTCCGATTCAAGGCTCCGTTTAAACAAACTGGGTATGAAAATAAGGGTGTGCCCCGGTGCCGGGGTCACGCAGAATCTGGGTGCAGGGGCAGACATTGACCGGATTACGGGCACGGACCACAGCCATTCATTGCGCCCTCGGTCGGCGCCGGACAGAGGTCTTTGCCGGCCTGTTAGATCGTGCAGGCGGGCGAGTGGATCTGCGCCGATGTCTGCTCTTGCTCGTGCTGCCGCTCGTGTTGGCGGGATGCATGGAAGGCAACCGTCTGGCCTTTGCCCCTCCGGGTCAGGATATTCCTCATTCCGGCAATGGGCGCGGGCGTGCACTGACGGCGGTCTTTGGCGATGGGCAACTGATCCTCGCCGCCCCGTCCGGTTTCTGTTTTGACGCCCAGATGGAACAGCACACCGGCAGCGGCGGCTTTGCACTGCTCGCCCGCTGCGAGCGGCTTGGCACGTTTGGGCGTTTCAGGACGGGCGATGGTGCAATGCTGACCGCCACCGTGGGCGCGGTGGCCGAAAACACACCGCCTCCCTCTGCCGATGCGCTACGGTCGGCGTTTGCCACCTCCCGCTCCACCGCGAGGGTTCTGGAAACCCGCAACGACGGAGGTGTTCCGCTGGTGAAGCTGCACCTGACCGGGCATTCCGCAGAGGGGGCCAGCGGCACCCATTGGCGCGGTGCGTTTGTGGTGCATGGGCATCTCGTTTCGATTGCGCTCTATGCGCCGGACGGCAGCGGCTATCTGGGTGAATCCGGCGCCCGCCTGATCCGCGAGTTTGTTCGCGCGACCCGCAATGCAACACATCTGGCGGAGACCTCGGCTCCGCCCGCCTCCACCGATGCTGCGGAGCTTGCCGCGGCAGGACCGCACTCCGCCGTGCCCGCGACGGCGCTGGCCACCCGCAGGTCCACGCCGCGCACTCCGGGCGCGTGACATCACAGCGCCACAGGAGAGAGAAACTCTGTGTCGCCGTGTTGTTCCCTTGTGCTAATCCGTTAATATGTAGACGAAATCCAGAGCAGCACGCTCTGGTAAAGCACGCGACAGCGCGGTCTGCGGGGGAAGAATGGGCAGATTTCTTGAACAGGTGCTGAACGCCAGCACATTTCGCCGCTGGCAAGCCGCCGTGCGCAAAGCCCCGGATGCGGGTCTTGCCCGCCTGCGGCAACAGCGCAATGAGGCCCGCAAGCTGCGTGCCCGCCTCGACCAGCTGATCCATATCGCCGATGGCCAGCTTGCGTTGCCGCGAATCGGATCGTCCTATTTCGCCCGTCCGCACGGTACCGACTGGTCCTGGCGCCCGGAGCTTTGGCGCGGCCCGTTGCCGCTTGCGGGCGTGTCCTCGGCGCCCAGCAAGACGCCGCTCGGCCACGAGGTGAAGCTGTTCCATGATTGCACCATTTCAGAACTGACCCTGCGCCAGCTGCGCAACACCCGCGAAGAAGATCTGGCCCCGTTTGGCCTGCGGATGGATGTGTTCAAATTCGATGGCTCGTTTCTGTCATTGGTCATCGATCTGCCCGCGGAGGCGACCATCGGCCTGACCCGCCAGCATCTGGTGCGCCTGGACTGCATTGTCGAGAGCGAACAGCCTGTCGAGATTTTTGCCCGCCTGAACATCAAGCACGGTCCCAATACCGAACAGCTGGTGCGGGAGCTTCCGCATGGCGAGACGGCGGTCTCGGTGGAATATGATCTGGCCTATTCGCGGTTGAACGAAAAGCGGATCGAGAAAGCCTGGGTGGATCTGATCTTTGAAGCGCCCGACATGAACCAGGTGGTGCTGCGCGACGTGACTTTTGCCCGGTTCCGCCGGGCCAACCTCTGATCCCAGTGGCAGGAGACCCCTCATGAGCGCCCTGACCCTTCGCAAAATCCGCTTCCGTTCCGGCCTCTGGGAAGGACAGATCGACAATGCGCCCACCTCCGGCGCCCGACCGCAGATTTCGGTTCGGTTTCTGGACCGGGAAGTCGAAGACGTGACGCTGACCGAAGGGGACGCCCCCGGAAGCTGGCGCCTGTCCGTCCCGATCCCAAGCGAGGCGGTGGGCGATGGAGTTCAAAGCTTCCTGATCTATGACACGGAAGCGGATGTGAAACTTGGTGATTTCGCCCTGGTCGCCGGTGAGCCCCTGGCCGATGATCTGCGCGCCGAGGTGGAGTTGCTGCGCGCCGAACTGGACATGCTGAAGCGCGCCTTTCGACGGCATTGCCGGGATACCATCTGATACGCCCTCCGGTATGGGAGTGACACGGCACCACTGGGAAAATCTGTGGCGCAAGAGATATTGCGCCCGCTTGCGCGTCCGCCGTGGGGCGCGCGCCGGGCCATCGGCCCGGCGCGCGCGAGTCCGACCGATCCGGTCGGAAACACCTCACCAGAATCCCCATCAGGTCTTCCTTACGCCGAGGTGGCACTCAAATCCCGCTCGATCTCGATCAGGCGTTGTTTACGCCACAGACCTCCGCCATAGCCGGTGAGCGTGCCATCTGCCCCCAGCACCCTGTGGCAGGGAATCATCACGGCGATCTGGTTTGCACCATTGGCCCGGGCCACGGCGCGGCTGGAACCGGGGCGCCCCAGACCTTTGGCCAACTGACCGTAGCTGCGGGTCTCTCCAGCCGGAATGTCACGCAGGGCACGCCAGACCTCAGCCTCAAAGGCGGTGCCATGATAGGCCAATGGGGTGTCAAACCGTGCCGCCCGGCCCGCGTAATACTCTGTCAGCTCTGCCGCAGCCTGATCGATCACCTCAGGGCGACCAAAGCCCAGACCTCCGGGCTGGCGTTTCTGCAGTTTGGCCACTTCTCGCGGCAGCGCCTTGCGATCAGCGAACTCCAGAAGGTGCAGCTTGTGCCGACAGGCCACGGCCACCATCGCACCGAGGGGCGTGTCGATCCAATCCGCCAGCAATTGTGCATCCTTGCGAAAAACTCCGGGGGCCACACCGACAAGCCGGGCAAAGGCGGCACGAAAGGCGCTGGGACTGTCAAAGCCCGCATCCATCTGCGCCGCGATCACCGGCTCACCGGCGCTGAGCGCGGTGAAGCCCTCGCGCAACCGGCGCTGACGGGCCATTTCCAGAAATGTCATGCCGAACTGTCGCTTGAAGGCGCGGCGCGCGGTGGACGCATCCACCCCCAGCGCCATGAGATCCTCCTCACGCCAGCGGTAACTGGGTCGGGCCTCCAATGCATCCAGCAGGCGGCGCACCATCGGGTCATTCCCTGCAGCAGCGCTAAGAGGATGACAGCGTTTGCAGGCCCGGAACCCGGCCTCGATACAGGCACCTGGCGTGGCAAAGAACTGGCAATTCTCAAACTTGGGTTTTCGCGCCGGACAGGTCAGGCGACAAAAGATCCCGGTAGAAGAAACGCCCACATAGGCACGCCCGTCATAGGCCGCATCGCGGGCCAGCAGCGCAGCATAGAGGGTTTCGGAATCAGGCAGATCAAACATCATCATGCCCAAACCTTAGCGCGCACGCGCGGTCCATGCCGCCGAAATTCGGGCGTCTATATGGAAAACACCCCGAAATCGCCTGTGCTCTGTGGATCAACGATCAGAACATTGTTGTGAGCAATGAAAAAGGCCGCCCGGTGAGGGCGGCCTTTGATGAAACTCCTGCGAGCAGAAGATGTTACTGCTTCGGGCCCAGTGCCGACAGCCCCTTGAGGATGTCGATGGCATAGGCCATCTGATAGTCTTCCTCGCGCAGTTCGGCTGCTTTCTCCGCTTTCTCGCGATCCGCCTCGATCTGACGCACCTCGTCTTCGGAAAGGCTGTCGTTGTTCAGGCGTCCGCGCAAGTCGGCCTCGGACCGGGGGCCAAAGGCGCTGCTGGCGGGCTCTTCCTCTTCTGCCTCGGGGCGATTGCGCGGTTGCGCAACAACGATGTCGGGGCTGACGCCCAGCGCCTGAATGGACCGACCGGACGGCGTGTAATAGCGCGCCGTGGTCAAACGCATGGCACCATCGCCGCGCAAAGGCATCACAGTCTGGACCGAGCCTTTGCCGAAGGATTTGGTGCCCACCACGATGGCGCGGCGGTGATCCTGCAGCGCACCGGCGACGATTTCGGAGGCCGAGGCAGAGCCGCCGTTGATCAGCACCACGATCGGCTTGCCGTCGATCAGGTCGCCCGGAGTGGCGTTGAACCGCTCACCATCCGCCGCCTGACGGCCACGGGTGGAGACGATCTCGCCGCTTTCGAGGAAGCTGTCGGCCACGCTGATCGCCTGGGTCAGCAACCCGCCGGGGTTGTTGCGCAGGTCAAGCACGATGCCGTTGACGTTGTCCATCCCGCCCAGTTCCTCGATTTGCTCTTCGAGATTGGCCTCCAGGTTGGGGGTGGTCTGCTCGTTGAAGGTGGTAACCCGCACGACAACCGACGAACCTTCCGTACGTCCACGCACAGCAGTGAGCTTGATGGTGTCGCGGATGATGGAGACATCGAACGGCTCGTCCTCGCCCTCGCGCACCACGGTGATGATGATCTCGGACCCGACCGGGCCGCGCATCAGCTCCACCGCTTCGTCGAGGCCGAGGCCCAGCAGGCTCTCGCCATCCACATGAGTGATGAAATCACCGGCCTCGATTCCAGCCTCATAGGCGGGCGTGCCGTCCATTGGCGAGACCACCTTGACGAAGCCGTCGGCTTGCGTGACCTCGATGCCGAGACCACCAAATTCGCCCCGGGTCTGCACCCGCATCTTGTCAGCGTCATCGGGCGAGAGATAGCTGGAATGCGGGTCAAGCGATTGCAACATGCCACCAATGGCCGCCTCGATCAGCTCTGTCTCGTCTACTTCCTCGACATATTGCGCGCGGATGCGTTCGAAGATGTCGCCAAACAGGTCCAGCTGTTCATAGACGGATGCCTCGTTGCTTTCCTGCGCCAGCAGCGGTGCTGCCACATAGGTCGTTGCCACAATGCCCGCGAGCGTCCCGCCCAGAGCCGCCATCGCAAATTTCTTCATCTCTTGCCTATCCACCTTGCCCGGTCCGGAACCATGTCTCAGGGTCCACGGGACTGTTTTCCATTCTAACCTCTATATAGAGCGTTTCTGTCCGGCCAGTTCCACCCCCTTCACCGCTAAGTGACAAAATCGCGCTTGTCGCGACCGCGTCACCGCCCATCAAACCGACCGGCGTGCCCTCGGGGATCACCTGACCGGCGGCGCCAAAGACCTCTGCAAGGCCGGACAGGATGAACAACGTGTCCGGCTGCGGTTCCAGAATCACCACATTGCCGAGATCAAGCAACGGACCGAGGTAGCGGATCGTCGCGGCCGTCGGGCTGACGACCAGCGACCGGGGGCGGCTGGCCACCAGAATGCCGGCCCTCGCTACGCCGGCGGCGTCCTTGTCGCCATATCCACGCAGTAGCAACCCCTCGACCGGCAGCGCAAGATCGCCGCGGCGGTCGGAAATATCAGAACCCGACGTTTGGACCCCATTGGCCTCGGCAATCAGTGCAAGCCCATCAGCAAAGCCGGTCAGCGTCTCGGTCGAGGAAATCAGGATTGCGGTCTGCACCGGATCCTCGGTGAACCGTTGCGGCAAGTCCTGACGGTCAGCGATCGCGGTCGAGAGCGCAGCCCGGGCCGCCTGGACGCCCTGCAGCCCGTCTTCGAGCTTCTGTGCCGCGTTCTGCTGCAGCAGGCGCAGGTCACGCACCTCTTGCAGGTCATTGCGCAACGCATCGGCACGCGCCTGCAGCCCCGGTGTGACCTCTGCAAGCATCATCGCCGAACGCGCCGCACCCAGCGGCCCGGAGGGATGCAGCATCAGAACCGGCGGCGTCGAGGTCTCGATGGTGGTGATGACGCCCAGCAGCTCGGCCACCTCCTCATCACGGGCCCGCAGCTGCGTGGTCAGTTGTGTTTCACGCCGTGCCACCCGGCGCAGGCCTTCGCGCATGGCTTGCAGCCCGTCCTCATAGGCCCGCACAGTTTCGGTCAGTGCCTTGACCCGGTCATTCGCGGTTTGTGCGGCATCCATGCGTTTGCCCGCCGCTTCCAACGCTGCCGCAGCCGTGCTGGCAGCCTCGCCGGGGCTCTGGGTCGCCGCAGAGGCAGACACGCCAGCCAGCAGACACAGGCCCAGCGCAAAGGTCGTCGCGAGATTTCGCATCATGCGAGCAGGCTTTCCCCGGTCATTTCCTCGGGCTGTTCCAGCCCCATCAGCGCCAGCAGGGTCGGCGCCAGGTCCGCCAGCCGGCCATTGCGCAAGGCAACACCCTCTGGACCATTTACCAAAGCAACAGGAACAAGGTTGGTTGTATGCGCCGTATGGGCGCCGCCGGTGTCCGGGTCCACCATCAGCTCGCAATTGCCGTGGTCGGCGGTGACGATCATCGCGCCACCGGCGGCCTTCAGCGCCGTGACCACCGCGCCAAGCCCCTTGTCCACCGCCTCGCAGGCCTTGATCGCCGCGTCCAGATCACCGGTGTGACCGACCATGTCCGGGTTGGCGTAATTGGTGACGATGAGATCATAGCCCGCCTTGATCGCCGCCACGAATTTCTCGGTCACCTCGGGGGCGGACATTTCCGGCTGCAGATCGTAGGTCGCCACCTTGGGCGATTTGGGCATCGCACGGTCCTCGCCCACCTCGGGAGTTTCTTTGCCGCCGTTGAGGAAGAAGGTCACATGCGGATATTTCTCAGTCTCGGCGAGGCGGAACTGGGTCTTGCCCTGCTTGGCAACCCATTCGCCCAGCGTGTTGACGATGGCCTTTTTCGGATATGCCGTGGTCATGTAGCCGTTGTGATCGGCGGAATACTCCACCATGCCCAAGAGCGCGGCAAGGTCGGGGCGCGGCCCGGTGTCGAAGTCGGTGAAATCGGGCTCTCCGATGGCGCGCAGGATCTCGCGGGCGCGGTCGGCGCGGAAGTTGAGGCAAAAGACCCCGTCGCCATCCTGCATGCCGTCAAAATCTGCCACCACCGTGGCCTTGATGAACTCGTCCAACTCCTCACGCGCGTAGGCATCCTCGACCGCCGCTTTTGCGGTCTGCGCGGTGAACTGGCCTCTGCCGTGGACCATCGCCTCATAGGCCTGGCTCACCCGCTCCCAGCGGTTGTCGCGGTCCATGGCGAAATAGCGCCCGGTGACGCTGGCGATCCGTGCGCCCTCCGCCAGTCCGGCCTCAAGCTGCTCCAGATAGCCCAGCGCCGATTTGGGTGCCACATCACGCCCATCGGTCATGGCATGCAGCCAGACCGGCACACCCGCATCGCGGATCGCCTTCACCGCCGCGAGGATATGGGTGACATGGCCATGCACGCCGCCATCGGACACCAGCCCCATCAGATGCGCCGCGCCACCGGTGTCCTTCAACTTGGCAATGAAGGCCTGCAGCGCGTCATTGTCAAAGAACGACCCATCCTCGATCGCCAGGTCGATCTGGCCCAGATCCATCGCCACCACCCGGCCCGCGCCGATATTGGTGTGACCGACCTCGGAATTGCCCATCTGGCCGGAGGGTAGTCCGACGTCGGGACCATGGGTGATGAGGCGGGCAGCCGGGCCGTCCGCCATGATCGCATCCAGCGTCGGGGTCTCTGCCAGATAGGGCGCGTTGGCCGGTCCCGGCGCAGCGCTGCCCCAGCCATCCAGAATGCAAAGAACGACAGGTTTGGGTGCGGGCATGTTTCGTCTCCGGTCAGCGACAGTGGTTTGATCCGGGTTCTACAGCCTGTGACGCGGTTGGGAAACCGGCGAGTGCGATCTCGGCAGTTTTGTGACACCGGGCCCTGCGGTATTTGCACATCGCAAACGGCGCGCGATGCGCAGCGCGCCGCCAGGCGCGCTGCCGGGCCCAACGGGGGCGCCGGCATGTCCAATGCAGGTGACACGGGCGGGAGCCTCCCCCGGCATGGGAGGTTTGCCACTGCGGCGAAGGCGCAAGATCCGGGTCGCTGGGCGGGCAGCGAGAGGACTATCCAAAGGGCAGCCAAACAAAACAGGACCACTGCACATGCCCCATATCATCGCCATGTCGACCAACACCGTCCGCGCCTATCAATCCGGCCAGCCCGATGCGCACGGACAACTGCCAGAGCGCGTCACGTCCAACGGCGGCGGCAACCCCTGCCGCCATTGCCTGCGCTACATCCCGGAAGGTGCCGAGATGCTGATCCTCGCCCACCGCCCCTTTCCCGCAGCGCAGCCCTATGCGGAAACCGGGCCGATCTTTCTCTGTGCCGAGGCCTGCACCCGGCACGAGGGTGCGGCGATGCCCGAGGTCTTCACCCGCTCGCCCGACTATCTGATCAAGGGCTACTCGGACGACGACCGCATCGTCTATGGCACTGGCGTGGTGGTGGAAAAGGACCGGATGATGGCGCAGGCCGAGGAGATCCTCGCCGACCCGCATGTGCGCTACATCCACATACGCTCCGCCCGCAACAACTGCTATCAGGCCAGAATCGAACGCTGAGCAGCCCGACGTCGGGGCACTAGAGCGTCTTGGTCATCGCGTAGTTGTGGATCACCACGCCGCGACGCTCAAAATCACGGCGCCCTGCCTCGGCAAACCCCTGCCGCAGGAAGAAGCGCCGCGCCGCCTCGCTGGCCTCCACATAAAGCGACGCAAGACCAAGGGCGCGGGATTCTGCCTCAAGGCAGGCATAGAGGTCCGCGCCGATGCCCGTTCCGGCCACCTCGGGCGCGAGGTAGAAACAGTCGATGTGGCCGTCGGCCTCCAACTCGATAAAGCCCTGCGCCACGTCGCGCGCATCCGCCGCAACCCAAATCCGACGACCGTCCTGCCCGCGTTCCAGCACGCGGTCGAGCGGGGCCGGTTCCGGGCTCCAGGCCGCGCATTGTTCGGGGGTGTAGTCACGCGCGCCGACCTGATGCACGGCGGCATGAAAGATGCGCGCCCAGTCAGCGGCATCGCGGGGCTCAAACGGACGGATCAGCATCAGCGGGACTTCGTCAGCGCGAGGAAGACATCTTCGAGGTCGGCTTCTTCGGTCTTTACATCACGGATGGAAATTCCCGCTGTACGCACCGCCTCCAGCACCGCCTCGGCAGAGGTCTCATTGCTGTGATAGCGCAGCACAAGGGCACCGTCGCCGCGTAATTCGGCCTCAATGCCCGGGCCCTGCGGTAGCTCCGTCACCGGGGTTGCGGGCTGCACCACCATCGCGCGCGCATCCAGACGTCCCAGCAGGTTTGCGGTCGAATCCCGCGCCACCACTTCGCCCTGGTTGATGATGGCGATCTCGTCGCACATCTCCTGCGCTTCCTCGAGATAGTGGGTGGTGAGGATGATGGTCATGCCCTGCGCGTTGAGCTGACGGACATTCTGCCACAGCATCTGGCGCAGCTCGATATCCACACCGGCGGTGGGCTCATCCAGCACCAGAATATTGGGGCGATGCACCAGCGCCTTGCCCAGCAGCAGCCGGCGCCGCATGCCGCCCGAGAGGGTCCGCGCGTAGGCCTCAGCCTTGTCCTCCAGCCCGATCAACTTCAGGATTCCGTCGCTGTCGCGCTCGGCTTTTGGCACGCCGTATAGCCCTGCCTGCACCTCCAGCGCGCCGCGCGGGGTGAAGAAGGGATCGAGGTTCAGCTCCTGCGGCATCACCCCGATCGAGGCCCGGCTCTGACGGGGGTTCTGATCCTGATCGAAGCCCCAGATCGTCACCTTGCCGGAGGTCTTCAGCACCAGCCCGGCGAGGATGTTGATCAGCGTCGACTTGCCCGCACCGTTTGGCCCCAAGAGACCAAAAACCGATCCGCGCGGCACCGTGAGGTCGATGCCCTTCAGCGCGTGCTTTTCAGGCTGGCCCTTCTGGCCTTTGTAGGTTTTGCGCAAAGCTTCAATTCGGATTGCCTCATCAGTCATCGCGACCCTTGCCCCCGGTATTTTCATGGCTCATAAAGCTCCTAACCCATTAGCCAGAGGACCGCCAGCGATGACCATTGAAGCGCCGGAAACCAAAATCGTGGACAGCATGCGAGTGGCCTGCGACGGCAGCGAAGGCGCATTGGGACATCCACGAGTCTATCTGCAGATCCCCGAGGACACTGGATTTGTGGAATGCCCCTATTGCGACTGCAGGTTCATCCACAAGGATTTCGAAGGCAAAATCGCCTGATCCGGCTTTCGCGCCTTGGCATGAGCCGTTAGGCTTTGATGCATGGCAGAGCTGTTGATTGTCTATCACTCCCGCACCGGCGGCAGTCACCAAATGGCCGAAGCCGCCCGCGCGGGCGCTGCGGAAGAGATCACCACCCATCTGCTGACCGCCGATGAGACCACGCCGGAGCATCTTCTGGCCGCAGACGGCTATCTGTTCTGCGGCCCCGAGAACCTCGCCGCGCTATCCGGCGCGATGAAGGAATTCTTCGACCGCTGTTATTATCCCGTTCTGGGGCGCCTCAACGGGCGCGCCTATGCGCAAATGATCTGCGCCGGATCGGATGGCGAGAATGCCGCCCGGCAATTGGCACGGATCGCGCAGGGCTGGCGACTGAAGGCGGTGCAGGATCCGTTGATTGTCTGCACCCATGCGCAGACGCCCGAGGACATTCTGGCCGACAAGGTGATCCCCGAGGCTGACTTGCAGATGTGCCGCGACTTGGGTCAGGCAATGGCGGCGGGTCTCGCGATGGGCATGTTTTGAAGCACTGAGGACAGCCCCCGAGCCTGGGTGGGGGTGAAGCCCCCTCCCGGGGGGAGGGTCGGGGGCTGTCCGACCTATCGGCCGGACGGTGACGCCTCCCCAAGGTCAGGCACTGTCCTCTGCAACCTGCCGATCAGCCCTCCAATCCCAAACTCCAATTGCCCTTGGCCCCCGGATCATTGATAACCCAGAAACAGAACACGAACGATTTTCCGAGAAGGAGCGCGACGGTCATGAGCGGAACGCAATTCGGCAAAGGCTGCCATCTTCACCTGATCGATGGCTCCGCCTTCATCTTTCGCGCCTACCACGCGCTGCCGCCGCTGACGCGCAAATCCGACGGGCTGCCGATCGGCGCGGTTGCGGGCTTTTGCAACATGCTGCAGCGCTATGTGGAGGGCAACACCGGCCCGGACGCGCCGACCCATGTGGCGGTGATCTTCGACCATTCCGGCAAGAGCTTTCGCAACGATCTTTACGACCAATACAAGGCCAACCGCCCGCCCGCGCCCGAGGATCTGGTGCCTCAGTTCCCGCTCACGCGCGAGGCCACCCGCGCCTTCAACATCGCCTGCAAAGAGACCGAAGGCTTCGAGGCCGACGACATCATCGCCACGCTGGCCTGTCAGGCGCGCGACGCCGGTGGCCGCGTCACCATCATTTCCTCGGACAAGGATCTGATGCAGTTGGTGGGCGATGGCGTCGAGATGCTCGACGCGATGAAGAACAAGCGCATCGACAGCGACGGCGTGCGCGAGAAATTCGGCGTCGGCCCCGAGCGGGTGGTGGACGTGCAGGCACTGGCGGGCGACTCGGTCGACAACGTGCCCGGCGCCCCCGGCATCGGCATCAAGACCGCCGCGCTGCTGATCAATGAATTCGGCAGCCTTGAGGAACTGCTGGACCGTGCCGAGGAGATCAAGCAACCCAAGCGCCGCCAGACCCTGATCGACAAGCGCGAACAGATCGAGATGTCGAAAACGCTGGTGCAGCTGGATTGCGAGATGGCGCTGGATTTCACTCTCGACGAGCTGGAAGTGCGCGACCCCGACCCGGAGGTGCTACTGGGCTTCCTGTCGGAAATGGAGTTCCGTACCCTGACCAAACGGCTGGCCGATCAGTTGGGCCAGGAGGCACCGACGATCCCCGAGACCGCCGCCCCGGCCGCGCAGGCGGATCTGCCCGAGGCCCCTGGGTTTGACAGTGCCGAATATACCACAGTGCGCGATGCCGAGACGCTGCAGCAGTGGATCGACCGCATTCGCGAGCATGGCTATGTCGCGGTGGACACCGAAACCACCGGCCTTGACGAGATGATCGCCGATCTGGTGGGGATTTGCCTCTGTGTCACCCCCGGGCAGGCTTGCTATGTGCCGCTGACCCATAAGGCGGGCAATTCCGACGATCTGTTTGGCTCTGACAATCTGGCCGAGGGGCAGATGCCGCTGGAGCAGGCGCTGGAGATGCTGAAGCCGGTGCTGGAGGATGAAGCGATCCTCAAGATCGGCCAGAACATGAAGTATGACGCCAAGATCTTCGTCCGCAACGGCATCACAGTGGCGCCGATCGACGACACCATGCTGCTGTCCTATGCGCTGCACGGCGGCCTGCACGGGCATGGCATGGACACGCTGTCGGAACGCTATCTCGACCACCAGCCGATCCCGATCAAATCTCTGCTGGGCACGGGCAAATCCGCGATCACCTTCGACCGGGTGCCGATCGACGAGGCCACGCCCTATGCGGCAGAGGATGCCGATATCACCCTGCGCCTGTGGCAGCAGTTCAAGCCACAGCTACATCAGCAACAGGTGACCACGGTCTACGAGACGCTGGAACGTCCGCTGGTGCCGGTGCTGGCACAGATGGAGCGTCACGGCATCAAGGTGGACCGCGACACGCTGAGCCGGATGTCGAACGCCTTTTCGCAGAAGATGGCGGCTTTGGAATCGGAAATCCACGAGCTGTCGGGCGAGAGCTTCAACGTCGGCTCACCAGCGCAGCTGGGCGAGATCCTGTTCGACAAGATGTCCCTACCGGGTGGTAAGCGCGGCAAGAACGGCAAGTATTCCACCGGCGCCGATATTCTTGAGGATCTGGCGACCGAGCATGAGCTGCCCGCCCGGGTGCTGGACTGGCGGCAGTTGTCCAAGCTGAAATCGACCTACACCGACGCGCTGCAGGAACATATCCACCCGGAGACCGGCCGGGTGCACACCTCCTACCTGCAGACCGGTGCCAACACCGGGCGCATGGCCTCCTCCGATCCGAACCTGCAGAACATCCCGGTGCGCAGCGAAGAGGGTCGGCGCATCCGCGAGGCCTTTGTCGCGGATGAAGGCAACGTTCTGTTGTCGCTCGACTATTCTCAGATCGAGCTGCGCATCCTCGCCCATGTGGCGGAAATCGACGCGCTGAAACAGGCCTTTGCCGACGGTCATGACATTCACGCCATGACCGCCTCGGAGATCTTCGACGTGCCGCTGGACGAGATGACCTCGGAAATCCGCCGCAAGGCGAAGGCGATCAACTTCGGGGTGATTTACGGAATTTCGGGCTTTGGCCTGGCGCGCAACCTGCGCATCCCGCGCGGCGAGGCGCAGGGCTTTATCGACCGCTACTTCGAACGCTTCCCCGGCATTCGTCATTATATGGACGACACGGTGAATTTCGCCAAGGAGCACGGCTATGTGCAGACGCTGTTTGGGCGCAAGATCCACACGCCGGAGATCGCCGCCAAGGGACCCCGGGCGAGCTTTGCCAAACGCGCAGCGATCAACGCGCCGATCCAGGGCACGGCGGCGGATGTGATCCGCCGCGCCATGGTTCGGATGCCGGAGGCGATCGCCCATCTGCCGGCCCGCATGTTGTTGCAGGTGCACGATGAATTGATATTCGAGGTTCCAGAAGGTCACGTGGATGAGACCATTTCGGTCGCCCGCAAGATCATGGAAGGCGCTGCCGATCCGGCGGTGCATATGGACGTGAAACTGGTGGTGGACGCCGGTCGCGGCCAGAACTGGGCAGAGGCGCATTAAAGCGCCTCATGCCCCTCATCGGCACAGCCCTTTCCGGCGGGCGCCCGACGTGGCCGCCGGTCATTGACCAAAGCCAATTGGATGAAAACCTTTGAAACCGATCATATTGACCGCAGCGCTCGCGGCGCTGTCTGCCTGCGCCCATCATATCAACCCGGAAGTCACGGCCTATAACGGCGACAGCGTCACCATCGCCACCAGCGAGACGTTCAAGCGCCGCTGGGCTTTGAATGTGGCCTCTGACGAAGCGGAGCGTGTCTGTCGTCAGGGACAGGGCAAGCGGGCGGAACATGCATCCACCCGGAAGGATCGCGCCCGCGGTCGCAATCTCGACCTGTTCCTTTGCCTGCAATAAGCTGAGCTGGCGGCCTGGCTCCGCGCCGCGTCAGCGGCGCCGGGCCCAACGGCCAGAGATCATCTGTGATGATTGAATGGCGGGCGGGAGCCCCCCTGCCCGGATTGCGTAACAGATCACGCATCGCGCCCCGCCGCGTGACAACAGGTGTAATCAGGCCGCCTGCAAAGTCCGCATCCAGCGCAGGCTGTCCTCGGTGCGCAGCGTACTTGGGGTGTATTCCGCACTGACCCACCCGGTATAGCCGCTGTCATCCACCGCCGCGAAGAACTGATCGAAATCCAGCGCGCCGCGCCCCGGCTCGCAACGCGATGGCGCTGCCGCAAACTGCACATGGGTGGCGCGGTGGCCGAAGACCTCCCAGACCTTCAACGCGTCGCCATGTATCAGCTGAGCATGATAGGCGTCGAACTGCAGAGTGACGTTGTCCCGATCCACCTCATCCAGGATTTCGACCGCAAGGTTATAGTCATCCAGAAAATAGCCGGGGAAATCACCGCTGTTCAGCGGTTCGATCGTGAACTGCTGATGGGGGGCAGAATCCGCAGCCATCTGCAGGTTCTGCACATAGGTCGCCCGTGCAGCATCCCCCTTGGCGGGCCCTGCCATCACGTGGACACGTTGCGCTTTCAGCATATCCGCATAGCGCATCACCCGACGGATGTCGCGCTGGAAGCGGTCCGTCAGCTTAGGCACCGCAGCATAGCCCGGGTCACCGCCCGCATAATTCGGCGGCGGGGCATTGATCAGCAGCAGCTCCAGACCATTGGCCAGGAGCGCTCTCTGAGTTTCTTTCGCTGCAAACTCATAGGGAAACAGCACTTCCACCGCCTTGAACCCGGCAGCGGATGCCGCGGCAAACCGGTCCAGATAGGGCAGCTCCGCAAAGAGCATGGATAGATTGGCCGCGAACCTTGGCATTCTCACCTCCTGCTGCGCATGCAGCCCCTACGTCTGACTATACCACAGACCTGCGGCTGGCGTAGATCGATTTAACTTAACTTTGAACTGCATCTGCTCTCTCGGTGCGAAGATATGCCTTTGCGCAGCACGGATGGAAATGCCCTCGATTTGTGCAATTTTAATGATCCACGTCGCACACCATGTCGTCCCTTCGCCACCGCCTCGGGCCAAAGTCTGAGCCTGCAGCCCACACAGGTGCAAGCGTCAGGATCGTGCGGCGCCCTTTCAGGCGAGATCCAGCTCGTCCGCAGGCATGATGCGAAAGAACTCGCCACCGGACCAGAGACCGAACCAGCCATCGCGCGCAACGCCACGCTCCACCAGCCGGTAGAAACTCTTGCGGTCGATCAGTGCCTCCAGCCCGTTTCGGATGTGCACATAGGGCGCCGGTTCGTCAGTCTGCGGGTCACGTTCGACCCGGATCGGATTTTCGGGTCCCGCTGTCGCGCGATCCCCCACATGGGTGGTGAAGATCAGATCCTGCGCCTCCCCCTGTCCCGAGGCATCGAAATCCACCGCCACAAAAGGCGCATCATCCACCGTGATGCCGACCTTTTCCACCGGTGTGACGAGATAGTATTTCCCGTCCTCCAGCTTCAGAATCGAGGAGAAGAGCTTCACCAGCTCAAACCGGTTTATCGGGGAGCCGAGGTAGTACCAGCTGCCGTCGCGCGCAATCCGCATATCCAGATCACCGCAGAACGGCGGATTCCACAGATGCACCGGCGGCAATCCGCCCTTGCCAGCCGCCTTTGCGCTTGCTTCAAGGGCATCTGCATTGGGGGTCACAACTTTTTGTCCACTCATTCGTTTTGCCATTCCATCTGCGCGCGATACACTCAAACCATATAAGCCCACGGGAAGGGAAGTCATGAGCGAAGCACAGGATCTTTTGTCCGACATCGAAGCGCTGGAAACCAAGCTGCAGGAGGCACGGACCTCCATCACCCGCCGGTTCATCGGCCAGGAACGGGTGGTGGACCTGACGCTGGCGACGCTGCTCTGCGGTGGTCACGGGCTGCTGATCGGCCTGCCCGGCCTCGGCAAGACCCGCCTGGTCGAGGCGCTATCGACGGTTATGGGCCTCAATGGCAACCGGGTGCAATTCACGCCCGACCTGATGCCCGCCGATATCCTCGGCTCGGAGGTACTGGACACCGCCGCCGACGGCACTCGGGCGTTCCGGTTTGTGCAGGGGCCGATCTTCTGCCAGCTGCTGATGGCGGATGAGATCAACCGCGCCTCGCCCCGAACGCAATCGGCGCTTTTGCAGGCGATGCAGGAAAAGACCGTCACCGTTGCCGGTGCGGATCGGGCGCTGGAGGCGCCGTTCCACGTGCTGGCCACCCAGAACCCGATCGAACAGGAGGGCACCTATCCGCTGCCCGAAGCACAGCTGGACCGTTTCCTGCTGCAGATCGACGTCCCCTACCCTGACCGCGACACCGAGCGCGATATCCTGCTGGCCACCACCGGCGTCGAGGAAGAGGAGGCACATCAGGTCTTTACCGCTGCCGAACTGATCGCCGCGCAGACGCTTCTGCGTCGGATGCCCGTCGGTGAATCGGTGGTCGAAGTGATCCTCGATCTCGTGCGCGCCTTCCGTCCTGACGAACCTGACGTGACCGCCCGGGTGGCACAGACCGTGGCCTGGGGGCCGGGACCGCGCGCCGCGCAGGCGCTGATGATGGCGGTCCGGGCGCGGGCGCTGCTGCAAGGGCGGCTGGCGCCCAACGCCGAGGATGTGATCGACATGGCCCGCCCGGTGCTGAGCCACCGGATGCAACTGAACTTTGCCGCACGGGCACGCGGTGACAACCTGGCGGATCTGATCGACGAGACCGCCGCCGCATTGGTCCGGACCGAGGCCGCAGCGTGAGCCAGCCCGCGTCCTCTCGCAATAGCATCGCGGATAGCCCCGCCGGACATCTCCGCACTCGCGCCGAAGAGGCCGCCAGTGTCCTGCCGCCCCTGCTCGTGCAGGCGCAGCAGCTGGCGGGCGCGGTTCTGTTGGGGGAGCACGGACGCAGGCGCTCGGGCGTCGGTGATGACTTTTGGCAGTATCGCCCGGTGCAGCAGGGCGACAGTCGCCGCATGATTGACCACCGCCGATCAGCCCGAGGCGATCAGCAATTTGTCCGCGAACGGGAATGGCAAATCGCCCAGACCGTTCACCTTTGGGTCGATCAGGGGCAATCCATGCGCTTTACCTCTGACACAAACCTGCCGCGCAAGATCGACCGGGCTCGCCTGCTGTCATTGGCTGCAGCGGTGCTGATGATCCGTGGGGGCGAGCGTGTCGGCCTGACCGGCGGGCGGCTGCCGCCCCGCCGTGGCAATATGCAAGTCCTGCGCATGGCACAGCATTTCACCGATGATGACGATACCCCCTACGCCCCGCCAGAGCACAGGGCGCTGATCCCGCATGCCAGGGCGCTGTTTGTGTCCGATTTCCTCGGCCCGTTTGAGGAGTTGGAGATCGCGCTCACCAAAGCTGCGGATCGTGGGCTGCGCGGCGTGCTGTTGCAGGTCCTGGACCCCAGCGAAGAACTGTTCCCCTTTGCCGGGCGCACCCGCTTTGAAGGTCCGGGCAATGGCGTCACCCATGAAACACTGAAAGCCTCCGCCCTGCGCGACCGCTATCTGGAGCGCCTGGCCGAACGGCGGGACGCGCTGGAGCGCCTGTGCCGCGCTGCGGGCTGGACACTGGGGCTGCATCATACCGGGGACAGCGCGCAATCTGGCCTGCTCTGGCTTTATCACGCATTGGAGCGACGCCAATGACCATGATCGCGGGCATAGGTTTTGCCAGTCCCTGGTTGCTGCTGGGGCTGTTGGTGCTGCCAATCCTGTGGCTGCTGCTGCGCGCCATCCCGCCCGCGCCAAAGCGGCAGCCGTTCCCTGCGGTGACGCTGCTTCTGGGGTTGAAGGATGACGAAAGCCTGTCGGATCGCACCCCATGGTGGCTGTTGCTCCTGCGCATGCTGGCGGTTGCGGCGGCGATCATTGGCCTCTCTGGTCCGGTCCTGAACCCGGTACAGGAACACGGCGGCTCCGGCCCCCTGCTGATCGTGATGGACTCGGGCTGGGGCGGAGCGCCAAATTGGGAGCAGAACCGCGCTCAGATCGAAGCGGAGCTCTCCGAAGCCGGGCGGGCGGGGCGCCCCGTCGCCATGCTGCGTCTCACCGCACCGGAACCGTTGCAATTCCTCGCTGCCGCGCAATGGACCCGGCAGCTGGCGGGGATGACACCCGCGCCATGGGTCGCCGCCCCTGCTCAGGTGGCCACGGCCCTCGACGTGATTTCCGAGACCGATGGCGGTTTCGACACGCTCTGGCTCAGCGATGGGGTGGAAATGCAGGGCCGCAGCGATCTGGTCACCGCGCTGGCAGAACGTGGCGAAATTGATGTCTACGAAAGCGGCGCGCCGGTGATCGGCCTGCTGCCTGCCACATATGAAGATGGCCTGATCGTGCTCCACGCCGCGCGCAGCACGGCGGGTCTGACGCAAGAGGCCACGGTGCAGGCGCTTGGCCCCGACCCCAGCGGCACCGAACGCGCACTGGCCTCGGCTACGTTGGAGTTCGACGCGGCAGCGCATCATACCGAGGCGCAGCTGGCATTGCCGATGGAGCTGCGCGCCCGCATCAGCCGCTTTGAAATCCTCAACACCCGCTCTGCCGGGGCAGTTTCGCTGACCGATGATCGGCTGCGGCGACGCGAGGTTGCGCTGATCTCGGCCCAGAGCAGCGACGAGGGTCTCGCACTGCTGTCCCCTCTGCATTATCTGCGTCAGGCGCTGGAGCCAACGGCGGAGCTGCTGGAAGGGGCGCTGTCGGACCTTCTGCCCGCCAACCCGGATGTGGTGGTGCTGGCCGATGTGGCCCGACTGGCCCCGGCACAGGAAAAAGCCCTGATCGACTGGGTGGATCAGGGCGGGCTGCTGCTGCGCTTTGCCGGGCCACGTCTGGCCGCCAGCGACACCGCCCGCGACACCGAGGAGCCGCTGATGCCAGTGCGCCTGCGCATCGGCGGACGTAGCATCGGCGGCGCCATGAGCTGGGGCGAACCCAAGGCGCTGGCGCCCTTTGGCGAGGGCTCGCCCTTTTACGGGCTGGAGATCCCGCAGGAGGTCACGGTCAGCTCGCAGGTGATGGCGCAGCCGGACCCCGAGCTGGCCAGCCGTGTGGTGGCCGAGCTGAGCGACGGCACGCCACTGGTCACCCGCAAGCCGCTGGGTCAGGGGCAGGTCATCCTGTTCCATGTCACGGCCAATGCGGAATGGAGCACCCTGCCGCTGTCGGGCCTGTTCGTCGAGATGCTGGAGCGCCTCGCGGTGTCCTCCGCCGCGAAACCTCCGGTGGCCGCTGATCTGGAGGGCACCACCTGGCAGGCCGCCGAGGTTCTTGATGGCTTTGGCCGCCTGACGGACGCCGACACGCTGGCCGGGGTCGCCGGGCCGGATCTGGTCGATGCGCCCTCTGGTCCCGAGCTGCAACCGGGGCTTTATACCAGCGGCAGCCGTGCCTATGCCCGCAACGTCCTGCGGGAGGGCGATGATGTGCTGCCCACATCCTGGCCCGCGTCGGTGCCGGTGATGACTTATGAGGGGGCAGATGAACGGCCGCTTGGCGGTCTGCTGTTAGGTGCGGCGCTGGTGATGCTGGCGCTGGATATTGCCGCAGCGTTGCTGGTGTCCGGCCTCTGGTCACCTGCCCGTACCGCGGCAATCTTCCTGATGAGTGGTCTCATGCTTGGGGTGCCGCAGGAGATGCTGGCCCAACCGGCCACCACCCCGACCGACCTTACCGCTGAGCTGACTTTGGCACATGTTCTGACCGGCGATGCCAAGACCGACCGCATTACCTCCGAGGGGCTACAGGGGCTGAGCAACGTTCTGACCCTCCGCACGTCGATCGAGCCTGCACCGCCTTACGGCGTTGATCTGGAGACGGATGAGCTGGCGTTCTTTCCCTTCCTCTACTGGCCGGTGACGGAAGGCCAGCCGCTGCCCTCCTCCGATGCCTATGCCAAGCTCAACGCCTATCTGCGCACCGGCGGCATGATCCTCTTTGACACCCGCGATGCGGATCTGGCGCAGGCCGGAGCCACCAGCAACGCGGCGCGGCGACTACAGCAACTGGCGCTGCCGCTGGACATCCCGCCACTGGAGCCGTTGCCCGCCGACCACGTGCTGACCCGGGCCTTCTATCTGCTACAGGATTTTCCTGGTCGTCATCCGCGTGGTCAGATCTGGGTCGAGGCCGCGCCCGAGGATGCCGAACAGGTCGAGGGGCTGCCGTTTCGCAACCTCAACGACGGGGTGACACCGGTGGTCATCGGCGGCAACGACTGGGCCGCGGCCTGGGCGGTGGATCAAGACAACGCCCCCCTTTACCCGGTCGGACGCGGCTTTGCCGGCGAACGGCAGCGGGAACTGGCACGGCGCTTTGGCGTCAACCTGCTGATGCATGTGCTGACCGGCAACTACAAATCCGACCAGGTGCATGTGCCGGCACTGCTCGATCGATTGGGGCAATAGCGCCATGGTCCCCTTCCAATTCGCGCCGCAAGGAGCCCATCCGCAATGACGCAATCCATCCTCTTCGACCCGCTGGTGCCCTGGCTGGTGCTGGCCGGTCTGGCCGGGCTGAGCACGCTGGGGCTGGGGCTGGCGATCTGGCGGCGGCTTTCAGGCTGGGCGCTGCGTGCGGGCGCAGCACTGGTGCTGCTGGCCGCGCTGGCTGGCCCGGTGATGCAGGTCGAGGACCGCAGCCCGCTCAGTGATATCGTCATCGTGGCTGAGGACCGCACCGCCAGCCAGCACCTGTCCGACCGCCCCGACCAGATGACGGTTGCGCGCGCCGAACTGGAAACCGCACTGGCCGGGCGCGCCAACACCGAGGTGCGCTGGATCACCGTGGAGGACAGCCCAGACGATGGCGGCACCCAGCTGATGGACGCGCTGACCCGAGCCCTGGCCGATGAGCCACGCGCCCGGGTGGCCGGGCTGATCGCGCTGTCCGACGGGCAAGTGCACGACATGGCCCGCGCGCCTGACCTGCCCGCACCGCTGCATCTGCTGATGACGGGCCGCTCGGACGACTGGGACCGCCGCCTGATCGTCAAGAACGCACCCTCCTTCGGCATCATCGGCGAACCGATCACCCTGACGCTCCGGGTCGAGGATCAGGGCGCGGTGCCTGCGGGTGCGCGGCTGACAGAGTTGCAGATCTCCATCGATGGTGGCGAGGCGCAGACTTTCCGCCTGCCGGTGGGGGTCGATTTCGACCTGCCGCTGACCCTGCCCCATGGCGGGCGCAACGTGGTGGAGTTCCGCGTCCCCGAGGCCCAGGGCGAGCTGACCGCGCGCAACAACGCCGCGTTGTTGCAGATCAACGGCGTGCGGGACCGGCTGCGGGTGCTGCTGGTCTCTGGCGCGCCGCATCCGGGCGGGCGCACCTGGCGCAACCTGCTGAAATCCGACAGCGCCGTCGATCTGGTGCATTTCACCATCCTGCGGCCACCCGAAAAACAGGATGGTGTGCCGGTGGACGAGCTGTCGCTGATCGCCTTCCCAACCCGCGAACTGTTCCTGGAGAAGATCGAGGATTTCGATCTCATCATCTTTGACCGTTACAAGCGACGCGGCATCCTGCCCTCAGCCTATCTCGAGAATGTGGCCAACTACGTGCGCCGCGGTGGCGCGGTGCTGGTGGCGGCGGGGCCGGATTTCGCCAGCGCCGACAGTATCTTTCGCACACCTCTCGCGGAAGTTCTGCCTGCCAGCCCCTCGGCCCGCGTATTGGAAGAGCCCTATCGCCCCACCATCAGCGAGACCGGCCTGCAGCATCCGGTTACCGCAGAGCTGACCGGCGCCGAGGACTGGGGCCGCTGGATGCGGCAGGTGGAGCTGGACACCACCGGCGGCACCACACTGATGCGTGGCATCGGCGAGCGCCCCCTGCTGACGCTGGACCGGGTGGAGGAGGGCCGTGTCGCGCTACTGGCCTCGGACCACGCCTGGCTGTGGAGTCGCGGTTATGAGGGCGGCGGACCGCAGCTGGAACTGCTGCGCCGTCTCGCCCATTGGATGATGAAGGAGCCGGAGCTGGAAGAAGAGGTGCTCTCCGCCGAGGCCACCGGCCAGCGCATGCGGATCCAGCGGCGCACGCTTGGGGAAACCGTCGGCCCGGTGACGGTGACCGCCCCGGACGGCAGCACCTCGCAGGTTCGCTTGCGCGAGGCACGCCCGGGTCTCTGGGAGGGGCGTTATGAAAGTGATCAGATCGGCCTCTACCATCTGGCGGAGGGCGACGAACGTGCGGTGATCGGCCTTGGCCCCGCCGCGCCCCGGGAGTTCGAACAGACCATCGCCACCGCCGATGTGATGTCGCCCTTGGTGCGCAGCCTGCGCGGCGGTGCTGTGGCGCTGGAGGATGGGCTGCCATCGTTGCGCAACATCCGCGAGGGGCGGCCCGCGGCGGGGCGTGGCTGGATTGGTCTGGTGCCGCGTGGCGCCTATGAGACCACCGCCGTGACCCAGTCGCCGCTGTTGCCCGCGTGGCTGTTGGTACTGCTGGCCGCGTCACTGCTGATCGGCGCCTGGCTGCGCGAAGGGCGCAGCTGACGTAACTCATGGGTCGCTTACAGACCTGAGCCTGAGTCGTGCGGCGTTGGAGCAACAGCACCTCCGCCCGCTCTTGTGGCCTGAGGCATTTTTCACGCAGTGGGCCAAGCGCTGCGCCTTTGGCGCGGCGCGGGTCGCATCGGGCAAAGCCCGATGCGAAACCCTTTACTCCTCAGATGGTCTTGCAAACCACCGCGGGCAGGTGGGCTTGGACAATGTACCTCAAGACGACGGCCCAAACAGCACCGACACCTCCGGGCTTCCCGGCAGGCCCTCGTAACTCACCGTCGCACCGCCCTTGAGGCTGCCGGGTGGCACCAATGGTCCGAAAGAGCCCACCGAGACCAAATCTCCCGCCTTGAAGGTCACGCCAACCGCGTGCAGCCAGAGGATCGTCTCCGCCGGATGCCCCAGAACGGAGGATCCTGGCGCGGAGAGCACGACCTCGCCCGCGCCGTCGCGCAGCTGCACCTGCATCTCGGCCAGCGCCTTGGTCATTGCGGCGGCGTCCTCCACTGCGATCGCTGCGCCCAGAACCCCGCGTCGCGCGCCCACCCCCATTGCGGTGATCGTTTCCGGCGTCATCGGCTGGCTTTGGTCCACCGCAAGATCCGGCAGTTCGATGAAGGGGCGGATGCTGGCAATGTTCTGCATCACTTCCTCGCGCGTGGTGGCGGAATTGACGGCGGAATCGCCGATCTCCAGCACCAGATCCGCCTCCACCATCGGCACCGCGCCCCAGGGCACGTCGAGCGTCGCGCCACTTTCCATCATCATGTCACGATAAAGCACGCCGCGCACCGGCGCACTGGCGCCAAACCGCTCCTGCGCCGGGGTGCTGGTCAGCCCTGCCTTGTAGCCGATCACCGGCCCCAGATGCGCAGCCAAGGCATCACTCAGACGGGCTTGGGTGCAAAGTGCGTCCACCATCGTGCCGCCCTGCCCCAGTGCTTCGGTTGGACGATGATCCATGTAATCCGCCACAAACCGCGCCACCTCCTCGTCGCTGGCGCAATCGGCAGCAGCGCTGCCCGCCCCGATCACCCCCGCCGCGATCAGCGCCCAAATCCAGTGTCCTGCCTGCTGCATTCCGCTCGCCTCCTCATTTCGCTCGCGTCAGCCCGTCTCCTCGATCTCGACGGTCACCCGGGCAGATTGCCCGTCCGCGTCGATCACCACAAGCGTGGCGTGGCCCGGCCCGGGGCTCGGCAGGTCGAGATCACGGGACCGCAGCCCCCGGGCCACCGGCAGACCGTTGGCCAGCACCGTGAACGGCAGCCGCCCGCCGCGCAGCTTCAGCGCCAGACGGCCCTCCACCAGCGCGAGCCGGGCGCGGGTGGGCGGAAAAACCACCTCCGGCGCCCCGGTGCCAGCGTCAGAAAACACCTCATCCCGGGCGCGGAACCGCTGCAGCGGTTGCGGCAACTCGGCCGAGGACAGCACCAGCGCATTGGGCGGCGGCGGCGACAACGGCGTCAGGTCGGGCTTCAGCGCGGCAAAGGCCTCGAACAGCACCGGCGCCGCCAGTTCCGCGCCAAAGACGCCCGGAACCGGGGTACCATCCGCCCGTCCCAGCCAGACGCCGATCACATGCTGGCCGTCCCAGCCCACGGCCCAGGCATCGCGATGGCCGTAGGAGGTGCCGGTCTTGTAGGGCAGAACCCCGGCCCGGGCACCGCGCGGCACCGGCACATCGCGCAGGATATTGCCAAGATACCAGGCTGCCACGGCGGAGATCACCCTCGGGGTCCGGTCGCTGCCCTCGCCTGCCTGAACCGTCAGCCGTGTTCCCGAGCCCCCTGCTGCCAGAACCGCATACATCTGCACCAGATCCTGCAGGCTGACGCCAACGCCACCAAGGCTCACCGCCAGCCCGGGTTTGCCACCCGGCAGCACGGGGCGCATGCCGGCCTGGCGCATTGCCGCCATCAACCGCGAGGGACCAAGAGCCTCGGTCAGGGTCACCACCGGCGTGTTAAGTGACATCTGCAGCGCATCCCGCACGCGAATGTCGCCGCGAAAACTGCCGTCGAAATTCTGCGGCGCGTAGCCGCCAAAGGACACCGGCGCATCGCGGATCAGCGTATCGGGATGCACCAGTCCCTCGTCAAAGGCGAGGCCGTAGACCAGCGGTTTCAGGGTCGAGCCGGGCGAGCGCTCAGCCGTCACCATATCGACAAAACCGCGCCGCGCGGAATTGGTATAGTCCGGCGCGCCGATCCGGGCAAGAATCTCGCCCGTTTGGTGGTCCGCCACGATCATCGCCGCACTGAGCCGCGGCCCCGCCGCCGTCACCCGCCGGTGCAGAACAGCCTGTAGCCGCGCCTGCAGATCGGCGTCCAGCGTCACGTCAAACCGCGCCTGCGCTGGCGAGGCCGTCCGCAGCTGGTCGCCCAGATGCGGCGCCAGCAACGGGAACGGGCGGCGGCTGTCCGGCACCCGTGCCTGCGCCGCCTGACGCGCGACCTGTGCCGACAGCACCCCGGCCTCATGGCTGCGTTGCAACACTCGCGCCCGTGCGGAGCGTGCTGAGCTTACCGAACGGTCAGGGCGTCGTGTTTCCGGCGATTGCGGCAGCGCCACCAGCAAGGCCGACTCGGCGGCAGTAAGACGGTGCGGCTCCTTGCCGAACCATGCAAAGCTCGCCGCCCGCACCCCTTCGAGATTGCCGCCAAAGGGCGCATGGGTCAGATAGAGCGTCAGGATCTCCGATTTGGACAGCTGCCGCTCCAGCGCCAGCGCCACCCGGATCTGGCGCAGCTTGCCGCTCCATCGGCCGGTGGAACCATCCTCCAGCAACCGCGCCACCTGCATGGTCAGCGTGGAGCCGCCAGAGACCGTGCGCCCGTGCCACAGGGCCTGCCCGGCCGCGCGCAGCATCGCCAGCGGGTCAACCCCCATATGCGTGTCGAACCGCTTGTCCTCGTAGGCCCGCAACATCTGCAGATAGGTCGGGTCCACATCCTCGGCCCGCACCGCCATGCGCCAGATGCCGTCCTCCACAGGATAGGCCCGCAACAGGCGACCAGCGCGGTCCCGCAGCTCGACCGAGGTTTCCGCAAGCCTGCGGGGCAGCTCGGTGGCCGCGACCCAAGCCTCCAGCCCTTTGCCACCCAGAACCCCTGCAACCAGCATCACCAACAGCGGCGTCCTGAGCCGCGCCATCGTCTGGACCAAGGGGCGGGCACCGCCCCCGCCTGACCGAACGGTCAGGCCACGCCCGGCCCCGGCAGGGGCCGGGCGCCCCCGCCGTCGCCGCAACATGCGCAGCCAGCCGGGGCGATCTGTCGGTGTCATTTGACCTGCAGCCGTCCCGCCGCCGTATTGGCGCGATAGGCCGGGCGATACATGTCCTCAACCGAGGCCGCCGGGTGGTGGAACTCACCGGGGCTGACCGCGCGCACCATATAGGCCAGCGTGATCGGATCATCCCCCCGCGAGGTCACCGCCGCCAGAAAGCGATCCGAGCGGAATTCCACGTGATCCGCCTCCCAGAGGCTCAGCCAGTCCAGATCGCGCAGATCGCCGGAGCGCAGCAGGTTGGGATTGTCGATCTCCAGCCCCGCCGGCAGCGGATCATTGACCATCAGCCGCGCGCCGATCTCCTCCTGCGGCAACACCCGCAGCACCGTGACCAGCCGGGTGCCGACCGCGACCGAGGCCAGATCCACCGGCTCCCCTTCCAACGTGTAATACTCCCGCGTCAGGGCAAAGCCGTAGCCACGCGCCGCAGGCGGCACGATAGGCACGCCGATGCGGGTCAGGGTGATGTCAGTGCTCCGCCCGGAGGCAGCAGTGACCGACAGATCCGCCGGGCTGTCGCCCTCCATCACCTCAACAAAAGCGCCGGTGACTGGCTGGCCATTGACGCGCAGACCAGAGTCTTCGGGATTGTCCACCAGCGCCTGCGCCGCCATCAGGCTCCAGGCCGCTTCCTGGGTGGAGCGATGGCCGTCACCGCCCGAAACCCGCGCCGTGAGGTAATCACGATTGACTGCCGTGCTGCCAGCCTCCACCGCGAGCGCCAAGACCGCAGCCGAATCACGCAGCTGGGTGCCGTAATCGACACGCCACACTGGCTTTTCTGCGCCTTGGCCGGCGATCATCTGCGCGGCGCGGGCAAACATCTTGTCCGCCCGGCGCTGATCGCCATAGGCCGCCAGTGCGGCCCCCAGTTGCGCCGCGCCCATCGGGGTCGAGAAGGCCTCCGCCTTCACATCCGCGTAATAGCGCAGATCGCCCATCGCCGCCGCGCCCTCACGCGCCAGCACCAGCAGCGCATAGGCCACGTCCTCACCGCCGCTGTCAAAATCCGGCGCGTAGTTCAACCGATTGCGCAGATTGTCCATGGCGCGGGCAAAGGCCTGATCTGGCACGATGTAGCCTTTGGTCCGGGCCCGGCTGAGGAAGTCGGAGGCATAGGCATCCAGCCACAAATCGCCGCTCTCGGCGCGCCAAAGGCCAAAGGCGCCATTGGCGGCCTGCCGGGTCAGTACCTTGCGGATGGCGCCGTTGATGCGCGCGTCCACCTTGGGGCCATCGCCCAGACCGGCGGCCTCGGCCACCGACGACAGATAGAGGAGCGGCAGCGCCTTCGACGTCACCTGCTCGGTGCAGCCATAGGGGTAGCCGTCCAGTTGCGACAACAGACCCGGCACGTCGAACTTGGCCAGCGGTCCTGCCGACATCACCGCGCGGGCGGAGCCGCGGCGCAGACCCGCGAACACATCCGCGTTGAACAGGAAGCTGTCACCGCCCGCCAGCGAGAAGCGCCGGGTTTCCGAGACCTCCGGATCATTGGCCCGCACCGGCAGACGCAGGGTCTGGTCCAGCACCTCGCCGCCGGGGGTGGTCAAGCTCAGGCGCAGCTCGGGATCGCCCACGGCCTCTGCCGCGACCGGAAGCTCCAGCAGCACACGGCCCTGTTCGGTAACGGTCACCGAAGGCGGCAGCGCGCCCAGTTGCAGCCCGGCCCCGATCACCTCGGCCGCCAGACCGATCTCGCCCGCAGGCCCATCGGCGTGGGTGATGTCGAGGCGGATGCGGCTCTGATCGCCGGGCGCCAGGAAGCGCGGCAGCGATGCGGTCAGCACCACCGGATCACGCACGATCATGTCGGTGTCTGCCTGCCCTACCGATCGGTCAGTCCAGGCCACGACCATCAGCCGCACGGTGCCGTTGAAGTCTGGCAGATCGATGGGCAGGGTCACGCTGCCATCGTCCCCAACCTGCACTGCGCCGTGGAAGACCGACATCAGGTCCTGCGTCGGCGGGGGGGACTGGAATTGCGCCCCAAGCCCGGCATCGCCGCCGGAGCGCACACGTCCCAACGCGCCATTGCCGGGGTCGATCAGACGGCCATAGATGTCGCGCAGCTCCATCCCCAGACGCCGCTGACCGTGGAAATAGCCCACGGGGTCAGGGCTTTGAAAGCCAGTGAGGTTCAGGATGCCGACATCAACGGCGGCCAGCGTCAGCCAGACCTCCTCGCCCGCCTCGGCCCCGGCGACAGTCACGGTCGCCTCGACCGTCTGGCGGGGGCGGGTGACTTCGGGGGTCTTGATCGTGACATCCAGTTGCTGCCCCGGCTGGGTCACCGTGGCATGGGCGATGCCCAGCGCCCGGGTCGGAGTGCGGCCCTGCCGACTGGCGACGGGTTGCACGACAGAGGCGGTCACATAGGCACCGCTGCCCCACTCGGATGTGACCTCAAGCGGGATCACGTTCTCGCCCGCCGTCACCTCAACCGCCTGACGGTGGATCAGCTCGCTGCCCATGACGGAGATCAGCGCGGTGCCCGCCGCTTGCGGTACGATACGCAGGCGAGCGGTGTCGCCGGGTGTATAGCTTTCGCCATCCAGCGACAGCTCCAGACGATCCGGAGTCTGCGCGTCGGAGGCGGGCACATACCAGCCCGCGTAGAAATCCTGCGCAGCGGTCACGTAGTCGCCATCCAGACGTTCCACCACCAGCTCGTAGCGGCCCCAGTCGACCGGCGCGGTGACTGCCACCGGATCGCCGTCCAGCATCGCCTCGCCCGAGGCCACGCGGGTGCGGCGGGTGATCGGCTCCCACTGCCAGTCGCCATAGAGCTGATACCATTGATAGCGCGTCTCGACCCGGTTCAGCACCCATTGCACCTGCATCGGCGCGGGGGTGAGATCCGGTGCGAGCGAGATCAGCTCGAACCCGGCCTCCGTGCCTTCGGCCACCACGTCATCGGCAAACTGTGTCTTGATCCCGATCACGGGCGTCGCAGGCTGGACCGGCACGGTTAGTTCACGCTCAACCGGACGGGCGGAGCCATCCGAGAGTCGCGTGCGCAAGCGTGCCTCAAGCGGCAGGCCGGCGGCTTCGACCTCGGGCAGGTCACCGATGGCCACGGACTGCCCTTTCGGGTCCGTTTCATCGCCACCAAAATACCTGGTCTGGCGGGTGGTCTGCGCATCATAGCGACCGAAGCGATAGCCGGGCCAATCGGCCAGCTGCCGCACCGGGGCGAGAGAGACATCGCCCTCGACACTCAGGCCAGCGCCGGGAGCGCCAAACAGGAAGCGGGCGTCGATGTCGACAACCAGCTGGCCGCCGGGGCGCAGGCTGGCGGCGTCGCGGATGTCCTGCTCGAAATCGATCCGCTCGGGTAGGAAATCCTCGACCAATACGGTTTGCCGCGCCAGCGGATCGGCCTTTGGATCGGTGTAGAGCTCCACCGCCCAGGAGCCGCGCGGGGCGCTGTCGCCCAGGGGCAAGGCAAACACATGGCCACCGGCGTTACCACCGTCAGATATATGGCGCGAATATTCCACACCGTCAGGGCGTTTCAGCACCGCGATCAGCGGCAGGCCTTCGATGGCCTGCGCGCGGGGATCGCGCGACAAGGCGGTGACGTTGATGGTTTCACCGGCACGATAAGCGCCACGATCCGTGGTCAGGAAGACATCAACCGGGCCGGGCGCGGGACGGCCCTCGACACCACGGTCCGACAGATCAAAAGCGGCATCACGCAGCGACAGGAAGGCAAAGTCCTCTTCACCCGCACGGGCCAGCAGCATCGCGGGCGCGGCGCTGCCGGTGCCCCGCGTCAGGCCTGGTGCAAAATGCGCATAGCCGGTGGCATCGCTGGTGGCTCGGGCAATCACCGCGTTGGCCTCCGAGATCAGCTCGACCTCGACGCCTGTGCGGGCCTTGGCATCCGACAGGCCCTGAACCTGAACATGCAAACCATCGGCCCCGGACATGGAGCTGAGGCCAAGATCCGTGAGCACAAACCACTGCATTGCCGCCGGGCTGTCATAGGGATCGGCGCCCGGCACCGCCGCGCTGAGCGCGTAGATGCCCACAGGTTGGTCGGCAAGCACATCGTCCAGCGGCAACCGTGTGGTCATGTCGCGGTTGAGGTCCTGCTCCACCTCGGCGGTGCCGGTCCAGAGTTCCTCGGCGAGCGTGGCGTCAAAACTGTCGCTCTGCCACTGGTTCAGCGGGCGTGCGAACAGATCCTCCTGCATGCTGCGCAACAGGTTGCGATCGCTAATGCGGGAGAGTTTCAGATCGAGCTTGTCGACATTGACCGTCTCCACCGGCAGCGCGATCACATCGCTGCGCGCCAGCACATAGGCGCGGCCCGGAAAGCGCACCGAGGGGCTGCGGTCGCGGATGTATTGGCTGAGGTCGACGTCCTTGATCAGTGTCTCACCATTGGCCGCCGGAAGGCCCCGGCGCAGCGTGACCCGCAGGTGCTGGCCATGGCTGAGACCGGTGAGGCATAGCTCCTGCCCCGCGGCTTCAACCGCCAGACCCTCGGCCTCGGATTTCACGTAGTCGCCATAGGTTACGCCGGTTTTGACCAACTCCTCGGAGAAGACCACGCACATGCGCGGGTCGGCACTGTCGGCCTCTACCCGGGTGTCGCTGACGCGGAAGCCGTATTTTGCCACGGCCCGGCTCAGAATGTCAGCAATTTGCTTACGAGGTTCGATGGTCTCCGCAAGACGCAGCACGGAAATCATATCGCGGCCACGGCCCAGTTTCTCCAGCGCGAGTGCAGCCTCGGTCAATGCGGTGGCCTGCATTGGCAGCGAGTCAGCACGCAGATATCCATTCAATGCGGCCGCAACGGCCTCGGCATGATTGCGGCGGGTTTCACTGCCGCCATCTGTCGGCATTGCGCGCATGTAGCGGGCATATTCGACCCAGAGATCGGCAGCGTCGCTGAGAGCCACGGCTTCGCCCATCCAGCGGACAGCCATTTCGGCATTATTGCCGACAAAGAACTGTTGCGCCCCTTCGACCAGCGTGTCGAGATCACGTCCGCTCAGCTGGTACCGCGTGCCGATCTCGACGGCGAGATCACGCGCAGACGCGATATCCACGCCACCGGGCAAGGACAGCCGGGACGCACGCTCCGCGGCACGTGCAGCGAGGCCTTCATCCACCGACAGTTTGCGGACCGTCAGGGCGCCGACAAAGGAGGAGGGATCGCGCAGCGCTGATTTCGGGAAACAGGCATCGGATTTCAGGTTGTAGACGAAGCCGACACAGGCCGATTGCGTAGCGCAGGCCCGCTGGCAGGACTTCAGCGATGTATCGAAGAGCGCCTGCAGGTCGGCACCAAAATGATCGGTGTCAGGCTGCGTGACAAACCGTTGTGCCGGCAAAGGGCCAGAATCATCAGCCTGGGCCTGCACTGCGGGCACCGAAATATGAGAAAAAAGAAAAGTGAATAAAATCAAAAGGCGCCGCATGGCATTCTCCCTGTCAACGCGCAGAGGCTCGCATGCGGTTAACCTCATGGCAAGCATGCTCGCCATACCACTAGCGCTAAAGGCAAATTAAGGATTGGCTGCGAGATTGAGGCCGCAGGTTTGGAAATGAGTAGTGTTGGAGTTGGCGCATATGTCGCTTGCTGATAAATTGGCCCAGGAACGCAGAGCCCGTCTGGCGGCAGAGCGACTACTGGAGCTGAAACAAGCGGAATTGACGGACGCCAACCGCAAGCTCGGTCGGCATGCGCTGGCCTTGACCAAACGCATCGGTGCAACGCAGGCAGAGATCGCGACCTTTCGCAACGAAAACGAAAAGGTCAAAAGCGATCTCAACACGGCCAATGAGAAGGTTGAACAGGCCGAACGACGCCTGTGGCATTCCATTCAAGCCTTTCAGGACGGGTTTGCGTTTTTCGACAACAACAGCAAGCTGATCGGCGCCAACACCGCCTACCTCAACATCTTTGAAGGGGTCGAGGAGGTCTCGCCCGGCGTTTCCTATGTGCGCATTCTGCAGATCCTGACGGATGAGGGGCTGATCGATACCGAGGAACTATCGGCGGATGCCTGGCGCGCGACGATGACCGAACGCTGGATGTCGCCCGCGCCGGAACCCACGGTGATCCGCCTGTGGAATGACCGCTACCTGAAGCTGATCGACCAACGCGGCCATGATGGCGATATCGTCAGTCTTGCACTCGATATCACCGCGACCGTGCATTACGAGGAAGAGCTGCGCACGGCCCGCGAACGCGCCGAGGCCGCCAACCGAGCCAAATCCGCTTTCCTCGCCAACATGAGCCATGAGATCCGCACGCCGATGAACGGTGTCGTGGGCATGGCCGAGCTGCTGAACGATACCAGCCTCAGCGAAGAACAGCGCCTATACGCAAACACCATCAAGAATTCCGGCGACGCGCTCTTGGTGATCATCAATGACGTGCTCGACTATTCCAAGATCGAGGCGGAAAAGCTGGTCCTGCATCCCGAACCCTTCGATCTGGAGGCCTGCATGCATGAGGTAGTCATGCTGCTTCAGGCCAATGCCCGCGACAAGGGTCTGACATTGCTGGTGGATTACGATCTGTTCATGCCGACCAGCTTCATCGGCGACCCGGGTCGCATTCGTCAGATCCTGACCAACCTCATCGGGAATGCGGTGAAATTCACCAACACCGGCCATGTGACCACACGGGTCACCGGGGTGCCCCATCCCGAAGACAACACCGTGATGCTGCATATCGCGATCGAGGACACCGGCATCGGTATACCCGAGGAAAAAATCCAGCACATCTTTGGCGAGTTCAATCAGGTCGAGGATGAAGCCAATCGCCAGTTCGAGGGCACCGGTCTTGGCCTTGCGATCACCGAACGGCTGATCAAGATGATGGATGGCGAAATATGGGTCGAGAGTGAGCTTGGCCAAGGGTCGTGCTTTGGGTTCCGCCTGCCGCTCGTGGTATCAAACGGCAGCCAGATCAATGCGCCGGAGCTGCCGGAGAACCTGAACTGCGTGATGATCGTGGACGACATGGAGGTCAATCGCGAGATCCTCAACCGCCAGCTGCAACGCCTTGGGCTCAAGGTGCTTGCGGTCAACAACGGCGCCGAGGCGCTGGAGAAGGTCTCCGACGAGGTCGATCTGGTGATCACTGATCGCAACCTGCCCGGCATGGATGGGCTGAAGCTGGCACGCAGCCTGCGGCACGCGCAGCGGAATATGCCGGTGCTGTTGCTGTCATCCGACCCCGCCGACAGTCGCGATCCCGCGATCCGCGAGATCTTTTCCGGTGTCTTGCAAAAACCGCTACCACGCGGCGCCCTCTTTACGGCGCTGGCGGGTCTCAACACATCGACCATGGACGTTGAAACATCCCCTGCCCCAACGGACACGACACCCCCGACATCGACCGGGTCTGCCCCCCAAGAGACGCCAAAGCCGGCAGGTCAATCAGATCAACGGCCAATGCGAATTCTGGCGGCAGAAGACAACCGCACCAACCAACTTGTGTTCCGCAAGATGGTGAAAGACCTGAACATCGATCTGCAGTTTGCCGGCAATGGGCAGGAAGCGGTGGAACTCTACCAGAACTTCAAGCCCGACATGATCTTCATGGACATCTCGATGCCAAAAATGGACGGCAAGGAAGCCACCCGCACGATTCGGGGACTGGAGCAGGAGTCAGAGCGTCGGATCAAGATCGTGGCGCTCACCGCCCATGCCATGGACGGTGACTCCGAGGGTATTCTGGCGGCTGGCCTCGACGATTATTTGACCAAACCGCTCCGCAAGGCCCTGATCCACGAGCGTATCATGGACAACAAGCCTGATGATGTGGCGCCGCTGACCGACGAGGCGGGCCGGCTGCGCGCCACCGGCTAGGGGTCAGCCCTTGCGCAGAAACACCGGCTTATCGGTCTCCGACAATTCGGACTGATACGCATAGCCACCGCTGTCGAAATCACGGATCGCTTCGGCGTCGGTCAACCGATGCTGGATGATGAAGCGAGCCATCGCGCCACGGGCCTTCTTGGCATAGAAACTCACAACCTTGGGCCCGCCCGGCTTATCTTCCATAAACACCGGCGTCACGACGCGCAGCTTCAGCGCCTGCAGATCCACGGCGCCGAAATACTCCTGGCTGGCACAGTTCACCAGCAGATCGCCGCCCACGGCCCCGGCTTGCGCATTCAGCGCTTCGGCAATGGTGCTACCCCAGTACTCGTAGAGGTTCTTGCCCTTGGCCGTCTTCAGCCGCGAGCCCATCTCCAGCCGGTAGGGCTGCATCCCGTCTAGCGGCCGCAGGAGCCCATAAAGGCCTGAA
The DNA here is from genome assembly GCF_046535935.1 of Tritonibacter sp. SIMBA_163. Taxonomy (NCBI): domain Bacteria; kingdom Pseudomonadati; phylum Pseudomonadota; class Alphaproteobacteria; order Rhodobacterales; family Paracoccaceae; genus Tritonibacter; species Tritonibacter sp. SIMBA_163. Next base: position 47,318 of record NZ_JAWJBP010000010.1, on the reverse strand, counting down.
AGAATACGGAAATGATCCTGCGCCCAGGCCATTTCCTCCGCGTCCAGCGAGGCCGCATCAAGCCCTTGATAGGTGTCGCCGGCAAAGGCCAGCGCAGCAGGGCGCAGGTCCTCAAATTTGGGGTCATCTTCAAACGCGCGAAAGCGGTCGTGGTTTAGCTTGGCCAGATCCTCGCTGATATGCATCAGCTTCATCAGATCGCCCACCGACAGCTTGCGTGCCTCTTCGGCCAGCGCGATGGCATCGCCCTGCAGCGCCGGATAGGTCATATCCACATCGCGGTCGGACCAGTCGAGTTTCTTGGCGGGGGATGTCACTACAAGCATTCACTGCCTCCGTTGGTTCTGGGCACCGACTTAGCCCGCGCCGCGCAAGACGTCCAGAAACGCCATGGCGAAACGTTCCGCGCGGCGCTCCCCCAGCAGACGTTCAAGACCCGTTTCATCATCACTGCGCATCTGCGCCACTTTCGCCAGCTGCGAGGCCGAACAGGTCAGCGGCTTCTGGGTGCCGCACTCGCCCCGTTGCAACCGCGCCTGCACTTCCAGCAGCGTGTCGTAGATCGAGCCCTGTTCGCGCCCGGCCAGCTTACGCCGCGCCGGGTGCAGCGCCTCTGCCTCGCCGGTGATCACAGTGAGGAAGGCATCGCCATAGCGCTCCAGCTTCTTTGCGCCGACACCGCTGATCCGCGCCATCTCGTCCAGGGTCTGCGGACGCTTCTCGGCCATCTCGATCAGGGTGCGGTCGGGGAAGATCACATAGGCCGGGACTTTTTGCGCCTCGGCCAGGGCGCGGCGCTTTGCCTTCAGAGCAGAGAGCAGCGGCGCGTCTTCATCCGAGACCAGCGCCTTCACTGCCGGACGGCGGGTGGCGGATTTCACGGTGTCCTTGCGCAGTGTGATCTCCGCCTCGCCCCGCAGGATCGGCAGCGCCGGTTCGGTCATCCGCAGCGCACCGTGGCGTTCCGGGTCGGGCCGTACCAGGTCGCGGCCCATCATCTGACGAAAGATCGCCTGCCATTCCGGTTTCGAGTGATCCTTTCCGCAGCCGAAAACCGACAGGTCGTCATGGCGCTTCTGCCGCACCCGGTCATTGGCGTTGCCGATCAGGATGTCGATCAGATGCCCCGCGCCATAGGTCTCCTCGGTGCGTAGGATCGCCGACAGCGCCTTCCTCACCGAAGTGGTGCCATCAAAGGTCGCCACCGGCGTGTCGCAGAGATCGCAATTGCCGCAGGGCTGCGCGTCTTCGCCGAAATAGCCCAGCAGCGTCTGGCGGCGGCAGATCATCGCCTCGGCCAGACCCAGCAGCGCATTGAGCCGCGCGTGGTCAGCGCCACGACGCTCGGACGGGGCGAGCCCTTCGTCGATCTGGGTGCGGCGCAGGCGAATGTCCTCGGGGCCGAACAGCGTCATCGTCTCCGCCGGGGCGCCATCGCGACCGGCACGGCCGATCTCCTGATAATAAGCCTCGATGCTTTTGGGCAGATCCGCATGGGCCACCCAGCGGATATCAGGCTTGTCGATACCCATGCCAAAGGCCACCGTGGCCACCACGATCAGACCATCCTCGCGGGCAAAACGGGTTTCGACGATGCGCCGATCCTCGGCCTCCATGCCGCCGTGATAGTGGCAGGCCACATGGCCCGATGCCTCCAGCGCGCGGGCGATGTCCTCGGTCTTGGCACGGGTGCCACAATAGACGATGCCGGACTGGCCGCGCCGTGCATCGGCAAACTCAAGGATCTGTTTGCGCGGGCTGTCTTTGGCGGCAAAGGCGAGGTGAATGTTGGGTCGATCAAAGCCACGCAAAAAGGCGCGCGGCGCCTCACCGTCGAACAGTTTCTGGACGATTTCTGCTTGAGTTTCCTGATCCGCTGTTGCGGTAAAGGCCGCCAGCGGCACATCCAGCGCCCGACGCAGCTCTCCGATGCGCAGATAGTCTGGGCGGAAATCATGGCCCCACTGGCTGACGCAATGGGCCTCGTCCACCGCGATCAGCGACACGCCGATGCGGCGCAGCATGCCCATGGCGCTGCCCGCCGCCAGACGTTCGGGGGCCATATAAAGCAGCTTCAGCTCGCCCGCCTCGATGGCATTCCAGACCGCCTCGGTCTCTTCTTCCGTGTTGCCGGAGGTGAGCGCGCCCGCGCAGACGCCGGCCTCCTGCAGGGCGCGGACCTGATCGCGCATCAGGGCGATTAGCGGCGAGATCACTACGGTGATCCCATCGCGCCGCAGCGCAGGCAGCTGGAAACACAGGGATTTGCCGCCCCCGGTGGGCATGATCGCCAGTACGTTTTCGCCCGCGGTCACGGCATCGACGATCTCTTCCTGTCCGGGGCGAAAGCCGTCGAATCCAAAGATATCGCGCAACAGGGGGATTGCGTCGCTCATGTGAGGGGCCTGTGGGTTGGTCTGCTCATGCTATGCGCGGCACAATCCCACAGGTGGAATCGGGGGGCAAGAGGTGCAGGGCGGGATGGCGTTCAATTGACGCGCCTTACATCGCCCTGCACCAGATCCGATTAGTAGAAAACGCTCGCGTTGTTCACGAGAATGATGCGCAGAGCGTAGACCGCGACCAGAACCACCAACGGCGCTAGATCAATACCCTGCATGTTAGGCAGAACACGGCGCACGGGCGCATAAATCGGCTCAAGAATACGGTTGAGACCATACCAGATCTGCGCAACGAACTGCTGGTTCAGGTTCAGAACCTGGAAATTGATCAGCCAGCTCATGATCACGTGGGCAATGATGAAGAACCAGACAATGTCCAGAACCAGCATCAGAATTTGAAACAGCGACTGCATCTTTGAAATTTCCTCTTTCGCTCTGCATCACAGGTAGGCGGGACATGCCGATTTCGCAACCCTTCCGCAAGGTCCCTGGTTGACGTGAAGTGAACGGGTGGCATCTAGGGAACAAGTAAACCGGAGTGTTCAGATGTACCCGATTGTCCGCCTGCTGAAAGACGCTGTTCTTGCCAGCCGCCAACCGCGCCTTGCGCCGCTCGACACCCATGTGTCGCGCCACCATTGCTGGCCCTGGGACATCGACATCTGGATGGAGCTGAACAACGGCCGCACGCTGACGCTCTACGATCTCGGGCGCACCATGCTGACCTTGCGCAGCGGGCTGGCCGGGGTGCTGAAGCGCGAAGGCTGGGCAGTGGCTGTGGCCGGTACGTCGATCAGGTATCGCCGCCGCATCAAGGCCTTTGAACGTTTTGAGATGAAAAGTCGGGCAATCGGCTGGGACGACCGGTTCATTTATGTGGAACAGGGCATGTGGAAGGCCAACGGCGACTGCGCCAACCATGCGCTGTTGCGCACGGTGGTGACGGACAAGAACGGTATCGTGGCCCCCGCGCGGGTGATCAAGGCCTGGGGGTTGGATATCGACAGCCCGCCCCTGCCCGACTGGGTGCTGGCCTGGTGTGCGGCAGAAGACAAGCGCCCCTGGCCGCCGATGAGCGACACCGAGGCCGACCCGGACCACGTGAGGCTTGCCAGCGCCTCCTGACCCCTGCCATACCTTGCCCGAACAAGGCACGTCGGGGGCAGTGATGGCAGAGGTTTCAGTGGCGCAGGGCATCCCCCTGCGCAAACGCATCTGGGGGTGGTGGTTCTTTGACTGGGCCAGCCAGCCCTATCACACCCTGCTGGTGACCTTTATCTTTGGCCCCTTCTTTGCCGCCACCGCGACGGAGTATTTCCTCGCCACCGGCCTGAATGACGAGGCGGCGCGGGCGCAGGCCCAATCGAGCTGGTCGCTCTGCCTGACCATCACCGGGCTGATCATCGGGCTTTCGGCTCCTTTCCTCGGGGCGCTGGCCGACATTGCCGGGCGCAAGATGCCGTGGATCATCGGCTTTTCCGTCGCCTATGTCGTCGGCTCAGCCGGCCTGTGGTTCATGGACCCCGCGGGCAGCAACCTGTGGTGGATGCTGATCAGTTTCGGCATCGGCTTCATCGGCGCGGAGTTTGCGCTGATCTTCGTCAACGCGCAGCTGCCCTCGCTGGGCTCCAAGGAGGAGGTCGGGCAGCTTTCCGGTTCCGGCTTTGCCTTTGGCTATCTCGGCGGGGTGGTGGCCCTTTTCATCATGCTGCTGTTGTTTGTCGAGCAGGACAGCGGCAAGACGCTGATCGGCCTTGATCCCGCGCTCGGGCTGGACGCCAGCGCCAGAGAGGGCACCCGGGCCGTCGGCCCCTTTGTGGCGCTGTGGTTTGCGGTGTTCATGATCCCCTATTTCGCTTGGGTGCGCGACCCGCGTGGACCGCGTCTGGGCACGGCCAGTCTGACACGCGCAGTGTCCATGGTGGTCGCTTCCGTCAAAGGGTTGGGGCAGCGCCGCAGCCTGACCAGCTATCTGGTGTCTTCCATGCTCTATCGTGACGCGCTGAACGGGCTTTATGGCTTTGGCGGCGTCTATGCGGGGCTGGTGCTCGATTGGTCGATCACCCAGATCGGCATCTTCGGCATCATTGCCGCCGTTTCCGCTGCGCTGTTCAGCTGGGGTGGCGGGTTTGCGGACAAGCAACTCGGGCCGAAACCCGTCATCATCAGCGCCATACTGGTGCTGAGCCTGGTTTGCCTGATCGTCGTCAACATGTCCCGCACGCATCTTTTTGGCATCCCGCTGGCGGATGGGACAGCGCTTCCGGATCAGGTGTTCTTTGCCTGCGGCGTGCTGATCGGCGGCTTCGGCGGAATATTGCAAGCCACCAGCCGCACCCTTATGGTGCGTCATACAACCCCGGAAACCGCAACCGAAGCCTTTGGTTTGTATGGCCTTTCTGGACGAGCGACGGCCTTTCTTGCACCCGCATTGATCGGCCTGATGACAACAATGACAGGCAGTGCGCGCCTCGGAATTACACCGGTGATTGCGCTCTTTGCCCTTGGTCTGCTCTTATTGATGCGGGTGGATGGTGAAGGAGATCAGGTTTGAGGTTTATTCGACACGTCACCCTAGCGGCGCTGTTTCTGGCCGCCTGTGCCCCGGCACAGGACAGTCCGCGCGCATCCGCAACGGCATTTGCGAACAAGGCCGTGAATTCCACAGTGCCCGCGAAACAGCTGTTTGGTGCCAAGCGCAATAGCTCAGCCCAGCGCCCGGCGCCTCTCGGCTCCTACGCCAAGGGCTGTGTTGCAGGCGCGGCGCAGCTGCCGGAAACCGGACCCACCTGGCAGGCGATGCGCCTGAGCCGCAACCGCAACTGGGGCCATCCCGAAACGATTGACTTCATTCAGGACCTGAGCCGCGTGGCCGCACGTCAGCCCGGTTGGCAGGGCCTTTATGTGGGCGACATCAGCCAGCCGCGTGGCGGGCCGATGCTGTCGGGCCACCGCAGTCACCAGATCGGGCTGGATGCCGACATCTGGATGCTGCCGCCGAACCGTCTCGACCTGAGCCGCGATGCGCGTGAGAACATCTCCTCAATCTCGCTGCGGCGGGCCAGCGGCGCCTATGTCAACGACAACTGGAGCCCGCAGCATCAGGCTATTTTGAAGGCTGCCGCCTCCGATCCGCGTGTTGCACGCATATTTGTCTTTCCCGGCGCCAAGGTGAAGATGTGCGATACAGCCACCGGTGATCGCAGCTGGCTGCGCAAGATCCGCCCCTGGTGGGGGCACCACTACCATTTCCACGTCAGGCTGAATTGCCCGCGCGGCGCCCGAGGCTGTGTCGAGCAGGATCCGCCACCACGCGGCGATGGCTGTGATGATGCCCGTGAATGGGTGTCCAACATCATCAACCCGCCGCCGCCAAAACCGGTTGACCCGAACGCGCCAAAGCCTAAACCGCGCAGGGACTACACCCTTTCGGATCTTCCCCAGCAATGCGCCGCCGTTCTCTCTTCCGACTGATCACGCTCTCTGCCGCCTTGGTCGTCACGCTCTGCGCGGCAGCCTGGGCGGCCTCTGCGGTCTGGAAGGCGACGCAAACCGACAGCAACAGTGCCCGGCACATTGCCAGTTTCCGCTGGTCTTCAGAGGCTGATTGGTTTGGTGGCCTGTCCGGGCTTGAACTGAACAGCGACGGTACGCAATTTGTTGCGATCACTGATCGTTCCCATATCGTCGAAGGCACGCTGGTCCGGAAAGCAGGCAACATCACCTCGGTTCGTATGCTGCGGGAGTCGCGGCTGCTGGATGCAGACGGCACCCCCGTCAAAGAAGGTGCCGAGGACAGCGAAGGGCTGGCGTTGGCTGGCGACGGGCATTTCTACGTCTCCTTCGAAAGCCCGCATCGGGTTCTGGAGTACACCCCCGAAGGCCCCCGCGCACTGCCCTCACCAGAGGCATTCTCCACCTTCCGCTTCAATGCCTCGTTCGAGAGTCTCGCCCGCGACGCCGCTGGGCAACTGTTGATGATTTCCGAAGCACCCTCGCGTCAGCCACAGGTTGCCCGCGTCTGGACCTGGTCCCGCGACACCGGCTGGCACGGCCTTGGCGCCTATCCGGAGCGGGACGGGTTTCTGCCTGTTGGCGCAGATTTCGGGCCGGACGGGACGCTCTATGTGCTTGAGCGAAAGTTTGTCACCATCGGATTTCGCAGCCGCCTGCGCCGGTTCACCGTAACCAGTACAGGCCTTTCGGGTGGAGATGTGCTGCTCAATACGCCGCTGGCAGAGCATGACAACCTCGAAGGCCTCAGCATCTGGCGAGACGGCAGCGGGGCGCTTCGGGCCACCATGATCTCGGACGATAATTTCTTCTGGGTCCAGCGCACCGAGATTGTCGAGTACCGGCTGCCCGACCCGCTCTGAGCGATCACGAATCGGGGAATCACTTGCCATTCCAGCCTGACCCGAATAACTGAGGCGATCCTTCGCGCCCGGTGTCCTGACCGGACGGGGTGCACAAGTCTCCGCGACCTTGTCTAAAAAACGGTATGAAAACATGACCCGCACTTATCTACCTGGCATTCTTGCCATGGCTGCCGTCGTGGTGGCCTCAAACATTCTCGTACAATTCCTGTTCGGCAACTGGCTGACCTGGGGCGCGTTCACCTATCCGGTGGCCTTCCTTGTCACCGATGTCACCAACCGCGTCTATGGCGTCGGCCCTGCCCGCAAAGTGGTCCTGGCCGGCTTTGTCGTCGGTGTCATCTGCTCCCTCATCGGCACGCAGATCATGGGCGAATTTGGCCCGCTGGTGACCCTGCGTATTGCGCTTGCCTCCGGCCTTGCCTTCCTGCTGGCGCAGCTGTCGGATGTCGCAATCTTTGCCCGCCTGCGTGGCGGCAAATGGTGGCGTGCGCCGCTGGCCTCGACGCTGATCGGATCGTCGCTCGACACGGCGATCTTCTTCACCGTGGCCTTCTCCGGCGCGCTGAGCTTTATCGAACCTGCAAACGACGTATCCTGGGCCGGTGAGATGTTGCCGCTGCTGGGCGTCGGCCCGATCAGCCCGCTCTGGGTCTCGTTGGCGGTCGCTGACTGGCTGGTGAAACTGTCTCTGGCTCTGCTCGCGCTGGTTCCGTTCCGCCTGATTGTTGCGCGCCTCACAAGCGCGCGACCCGCGAACGCCTGATTTCGCGAGAATTTCATTTGGAGATCCTCGAATTCCGTGCCAGTCTGAAATCAACGGAAACAGAGAGAATAGGAGGTGATCCAGTGTCAGAAAAGGTGTTGGAGCAAGGCGTAGCAACAACCGGAGCGGCCCGCCTCTGAGGCAGCCCTCTTTGGCAGTGGCCGACCGGCTGGGTATTGCACCCTAACCTGCCTTTGCTCTCAAACTTTCGGAAGGGCCGCTCCCCTCGGGGCGGCCCTTTTTATATTCCGCCCTGTATGTTCCACCTTCGCACATGCTCTCGTTGGTTTTTCATTTGCCCTTTGGCATCAACGTTCTATGGTCCGCACCATGCTGCGTATCAGTGATGACATAACCCTGCAGGACTGGGAGCTGACCGAAAGCTTCATGCGTGCCTCCGGCCCCGGTGGGCAGAACGTGAACAAGGTGTCCTCTGCCGTGGAGCTCCGTTTCGAGGCAGAGCGTTCGCCGCATCTGCCGGGACCGGTCAAGACACGTCTGCGTCGTATTGCCGGACGCCGTTGGACCAACGACGGCGCACTGGTGATGCAGTGTGACGAGACCCGCTCACAAGCCCGCAACCGCGAGATCATACGCGAGCGTCTGGCCGAGCTGATCCGCCGCGCATTGGTCAAGCCCAAGCGGCGCATCGCCACCAAGCCGACCCGCGGCAGCGTGGAACGGCGTCTCAAGGCCAAGAAAACCCGCGCCGAAGTCAAGAACATGCGCGGGCGTGTCGACGGCGACTGAATTACACGATTGCCCTTCTGATCACTGCGCGCCATCCTGCCCGAAACAAGCGATTTGAGGGAGGATTATTCATGCGTCTCAAGGACAAGACCGCCATCGTAACCGGCGGCGCTTCCGGGTTTGGACAGGGCATCGTAGAGGCATTCCTGCGCGAAGGTGCGCGGGTGATGATCGCAGATATCAACGGAGATGCTGCCGCTGATCTGGCCCACCGCTGCGGAGACAAAGCCATCGCTCAGCGCGTAGACGTTGGCGACCGTGCCTCGGTGAACGCCATGAGCGAGGCCGCGCGACAGGCCTTTGGCCAGGTCGATATCCTGGTGAACAACGCCGGTGTCACCCATCTTCCGACGCCCCTGGAGGACGTCTCCGAGGAAGAGTTCGACCGGGTGGTCAACGTGAACATGAAATCCGTCTACCTGACCGCGCAGGCGCTGGTGCCGCATATGAAAGCGCAGGGCAGCGGCGCAATCCTCAATGTTGCCTCCACCGCGGGCGTGTCACCGCGTCCCAACCTCAATTGGTATAATGCCTCCAAGGGCTGGATGATCACGGCGACCCGCACCATGGCGGTCGAACTGGCCCCCTCCGGCGTGCGCGTGAATGCTATCAATCCGGTGGCGGGCGAAACGCCTCTGTTGAAGTCCTTCATGGGAGAGGACACGCCGGAGGTGCGGGCAAAATTCCTCTCCACCATTCCGCTGGGTCGCTTCTCCACGCCACAGGACATGGGCAACGCGGCGCTCTACCTCTGTTCGGACGAGGCGAGCATGGTCACCGGCGTCTGCATGGAGGTGGACGGCGGCAGGTGTATCTGAAGCAGTCCTCCCCCACCAAACGGCGCGTCAGCGCTGACCCTGCGCGCCCGGCACGGGCGCTCCGCTTCGCACCCCTCCCTCCCGCAAGGATCAGAGAAAATGAAACCCGGCCCCCGCAACCTGATCACCGATGTCGCCGGCCTCAAGGTCGGCAATGCATCCGACACGGCGTTGAAGTCCGGCACCACGGTGCTGACCGCAGATCAGCCCTTTACCGCTGCCGTGCATATCATGGGGGGCGCGCCGGGCACCCGAGAGACCGATCTGCTCGCCCCCGACAAAACGGTACAGGCGGTGGACGCTCTGGTTCTATCTGGCGGCTCTGCTTATGGGCTCGATGCCTGTTCCGGTGTTGTGGACGGACTGCGGGCCATGGGGCGCGGCTTTCGCCTTGGTCCCGCGCTGGTTCCGATCGTCCCCGGTGCCATTATCTTCGACCTGCTGAATGGCGGAGAGAAGGATTGGGACCAAAACCCCTACCCCGCTCTGGGCCGCGCTGCGCTGCAAAACGCAAGCGCGGATTTTGCGCTCGGCACCAGTGGTGCCGGGACTGGCGCGCTCACCGGGATGCAAAAGGGCGGGCTTGGCTCATCCTCGCTGGTGCTCGACAGCGGCCACACCGTCGGCGCGCTGGTGGTCGCAAACCCGATCGGATCGGTCACCACACCGGGCGAACGGCATTTCTGGGCCGCACCGTTCGAGATCGACGAGGAGTTTGGCGGCCTTGGCCCCGACCCGGCAGCGGGGCTCGGGCGTAGTTTGCACAGCCGCAAGATGGAAGCCATGGCTGCGCTGGCCGGTGCACCAGTGTCCTCAAACGGCTCAAACACCACCATTGCCATCGTCGCGACAGACGCCACACTGACCAAGGCCGAGGCCCAGCGCATGGCAACCACCGCGCACGACGGAATGGCCCGCGCCATCCTACCCTCACATGGGCCACATGACGGCGATCTGGTGTTTGCAGCTGCAACCGGGTCCCGCCCTCTGGAGGATCCGACGCAGGACATGCTGGGCCTTTGTCACGCCGCCTCGCTGTGCCTGGCCCGTGCGATTGCCCGTGCGGTCTACGAAGCGCGTCCGGCCGATGGAGATATCCTGCCGTGCTGGCAGGCCTGATCGGCAAGCCTTTTGGCATGATTTGAAAGTGATTTCTGATCAGCGCGACCACATGTCTCTTATGTCGCGTTGACTTCACACCGGAAACACCCCGAACCTGCCGCCAGCGACTAGAACTCATAGGAGCCAGTTTATGAAACGAATTCTAACCACCGCCGCGCTTGTTTGTCTCGCGATGCCAGCCCTTGCCGAAGGCGACGCCGAGAAGGGCGAGAAAGCCTTCAACAAGTGCAAATCCTGTCACCAGATCGTCTCTGACACGGATGAAACCATCGTCAGAGGCGGCAGAACCGGCCCCAACCTCTGGGGCATCGCTGGCCGTCAAGCTGGCACCGTCGAGGACTTCCGCTACGGGGATGATCTCGTAGCCGCAGGTGAAGCCGGACTGGTCTGGGATGAGGCAAAATTCGTGGCCTACGTCCAGGACCCGCGTGGCTTCCTCAAGGAAGAGCTTGACGATAGTGGCGCCAAATCCAAGATGTCTTTTCGCCTGAAGAAAGGCGGCGAGGATGTCTACGCCTATCTGGCGCAGTTTGGCCCAGCCGAGGCCGCAGCAGACGACGCGGCCACCGCGACCGACTAAGGTCTGTCTTGGCGAAATCTTGCGACACACGCCGCGGCCTTCCGGGCCGCAGCGTCTTGCGTCATCGCCCGCGCACTTGAGATATGTCACGGCTTGCCCTACATGACCGGCTTTCCACACGCGGCCCCGTCCGGCCGCTCATCCGCAGGAGCACCATGCCAGAGCGCCGCCCCGATCTGATCCCCGCCTGGGTCGATGATACGTTGACCCCGGTGGACAAGTTGCGCGCCCATCAGGAGGGCCTGCGGCACAAGGCCGTTTCCGTCTTTGTGGTCCAGGGCCGTGAGATCCTGATGCAGCGACGGGCGATGGGCAAATACCATACACCCGGCCTCTGGGCGAACACCTGCTGCACCCATCCGATGTGGCGCGAAGCCTCGGATCATTGCGCGGTGCGCAGGCTGGAAGAGGAACTCGGCCTCTCCGGCTTGCACCCGGAATACCGCCACACGCTGGAGTATCGTGCCGACGTGGGCGACGGTTTGATCGAGCATGAGGTAGTCGATGTCTATCTGGCCCATATGCTGGCGCCGCTTGGCCTCGCGCCAAACCCGGCAGAGGTGATGGAGACCCGCTGGGTCGACTATCATGATCTTCTGGCCGAGGTCAGCCGCCACCCAGAGCGTTTCACGCCATGGCTGAAGATCTACCTTGCGGAGTATGCCGACGTGATCTTCGGCCCGGAACTGATCGTCTCTTCACGCATCTGAGGCCTGTCTGCGGCTTGCCTTTTGTTTTGAACGCGTGGTCTTATGCCGCGCGGGAGGAACCAGAACAGATGACAGTTTTGATTGCAGGCGGCGGTATCGCCGGGCTCACCCTCGGGTTGACGCTTCACCAGATCGGGGTGCCGTTTAAGGTCTTCGAGGCCGCGCGGGAGCTCAAGCCCATGGGGGTTGGCATCAACCTCCAGCCCAATGCGGTGCGCGAACTCTTCGATCTGGGACTGGAAGCCGAGCTGGATACCATAGGCGTGCGCACGCAGAGCCTTGGTTTCTTCTCCAAGCTGGGAAACACGATCTGGGAAGAGCCGCGCGGGATGGATGCGGGCTATGCTTGGCCACAGTTTTCCGTGCACCGTGGCGAACTGCAGATGCTGCTGTACCGGACATTGCTTGACCGGGCTGGACCGGATGTGATCGAGACCAACGCCCGCGCCGCGGGCTGGGCAGATACAGGCACGGAGGCGATATTGCAGCTTGCCGACGGGCGCTATGCCTCGGGCGCCTTGGTGGTGGCCGCTGACGGCATCCACTCCGCCCTGCGTGCAGTTGAATACCCCGATGAAGGCGCTCCGATTTGGGATGGGCGCATCCTGTGGCGTGCCACCACCCGCGCGCCGCTGTTTCGGGGCGAGGGCGCAATGGTGATGATCGGCCATGATGATCTGCGGTTTGTATCCTACCCGATCTGTGCCCCCGATGCAGACGGCCTCGCCACGCTCAACTGGATTGCGGAAAAGCGCTTTGATCCCAATCAGGATTTCCAGCGCGAGGACTGGAACCGGGCCGTGGACGTGGAACGCTTCGTGGCGGAGTTTACAGACTGGCGGTTCGACTGGATCGACGTGCCCGCCCTGATCCGCGGCGCCGAGACGGTTTATGAATACCCGATGGTGGATCGCGATCCGCTGCCGCGCTGGACCTTTGGCCGCCGTACCCTGATGGGAGACGCCGCGCATCCAACCTATCCGGTGGGATCAAATGGGGCGAGCCAGGCGATTCTGGATGCTCGCGTGATGGGGGCACATGTCCTGACGCAGGGGCTGACCCCCAAAGCGCTGCACGCCTATGAGGCCGAGATGCGCCCGGCGGCCACCAAGATCGGCATGGCGAATCGCTCTGGCAACGGCCCGGATGCGGTATTGCAGCAGGTCGAGGCCCTGTGTGGCGGCGCGTTTGAAAACATCGACAGCGTTATCCCACGGGCCGATCTGGCCGCGCATGCCGCGAAATACAAAGCCATCTCCGGCTTTTCCATCGAGGCTCTCAACGCGCGACCGCGCACCATTGCCGACGGTGCGCGACTGACCTGACAGCAGGGCCCCGAACGCGCCGGGGCCCTGCCATCATCAGACTCGTTTCGGTTAGACCCCGATCACTGCCTGAACGGCACGTTTCCAACGGGCATAGGCCTCTTCGCGGCGGCCTGTGTCCAGCATCGGCTTGAACTCGCGATCAAGCGCCCAGGTTGCGGCAAAGCCTTCCTGATCCGGGTAGACACCCGCCTTCATTCCGGCGAGCCAAGCAGCGCCCAGCGCCGTGGTCTCCTGCATCACAGGACGATCAACAGCCGCGCCGAGAATGTCCGACAGGCTCTGCATCGCCCAGTCGCTGGCGCTCATGCCGCCGTCGACGCGCAGGGTGACATTGGCTTCGCCCTGCCAATCGGCCCGCATCGCCTCCCAGAGATCACGGGTCTGATAGGCCACGCTTTGCAGGGCCGCGCGAGCAAATTCTGCCGGCCCAGAATTGCGGGTTAGCCCAAACATGCCGCCACGACATTCGGGTTCCCAATAGGGGGCGCCTAGACCGGTGAAGGCAGGCACCAGGATCACGTCCTGCGTCGGGTCCGACTTATCCGCCAGCACGCCCGACTCACTCGCCTTGCCGATAATGCCCAGCCCATCGCGCAGCCATTGCACCGCCGCACCTGCGATGAAGATCGATCCTTCCAGCGCATATGTCGGCTTGCCGTCCAATTGATAGGCGATGGTGGTCAGCATGCGGTTCTTCGACAGCACCGGCGTGTCGCCAGTGTTCAGGAGCGCAAAGCACCCGGTGCCATAGGTGGATTTCATCATCCCCGGTTTGAAACAGGTCTGGCCCACGGTGGCAGCCTGTTGGTCCCCGGCCACCCCAAGGATCGGGATAGCGCCACCCAGATGCTCTGCAGAGGTGTGTCCGAAGTCCGCAGCACTGTCTTTGACCTCGGGCAGGAGGGCCATCGGAACGTCGAGTATCTTGCAAATCTCCGCGCTCCACTGGCCGTCCTTGATGTCATACATCAGCGTGCGGGCCGCGTTGGTGGCGTCGGTGACGTGCGAGCCCCCCCCGGTCAGACGCCAGATCAGGAAGCTGTCGACGGTTCCGAACAGCAGTTCCCCCGCCTCGGCGCGGGCGCGGGTGCCTTCGACCGTATCGAGGATCCACTTTACTTTGGTGCCCGAGAAGTAGGGATCCAGCAACAGACCGGTGGTTTCCCGCACCAGATCCTCATGCCCCTCGTCGCGGAGCGCTTCGCATGTCTCTGCCGTGCGCCGGTCCTGCCAGACGATCGCATTATGGACCGCCTTCCCGGTCGCCTTGTCCCAGACCACCGTGGTTTCGCGCTGGTTGGTGATGCCGATCCCGGCAATGTCGGAGGCGGAAACACCCTTTTGCTCAAGCACCTTGCGGCAGGTGGAGAGCGTGGTGGCCCAGAGGTCCTCCGGGTCATGCTCAACCCAGCCCGCCTGCGGGTAGTGCTGGGGAAACTCCTCCTGCGCCACGGCGGCCACCTGCATATCAGCATCGAACAGGATCGCGCGCGTCGAGGTGGTTCCCTGGTCGATCGCAAGAATGAATGTCATGAGGTCCCCTCCAAAGTATCTCTTGGGGCGGAGATTAGGCATAAATTGTTAGCGCGACCAGCCCCTACTAATCAATTAGTAGGTCAAGAGTCTGAATTGCGCTCACACAGCGATGTTGTCGATCAGGCGCACCCCATCGAGCCACGCCGCCACGAACATCCGCGCCGGGCGATCAAGGCGCTCCATCGTGCAGAGTGTCTCGGCACAGCGCAGGTCGATGTATTCCACCTCAGAAAATCCCAGATCTGCCAGCTGGCGGCGCATGTCGGCCTCTTGCGCGGCGTAGACCTCCCCGGCGCGCAAACGTTCGGCGGCGGCCTCCATCATGGGGTTCAATTGACCTGCTACCGCCACCGCCGCAGGCGACAGCCGCATATTGCGCGAAGACATGGCAAGACCGGAGGCTTCACGGACAGTGGGGCACCCGATCACCTCAATAGGAATATCCAGATCCCGCGCCATGCGTTTGACAACCATCAACTGCTGATAGTCCTTTTCGCCAAAGAATGCCCTGTCGGCGCCGGACTGCAAAAACAGCTTGGCCACCACGGTCGCGACGCCCTCAAAATGACCCGGACGATTGGGACCCTCCATCACGTCGGTGACGCCAGTGAGGCTGATCGTGGTCGCATAGCCCTCTGGATAAATCTGATCCGGATCGGGCACATAGATCGCATCAGCACCATAGGGGGCGAGCTTCTCGGCATCGTCATGTTCGGTGCGCGGATAGTTCGCCAGATCTTCGGGGCTGTTGAACTGCTTCGGGTTCACGAAAATGGTCACGACAACGTGGTCACACGCCGCCTTCGCAGCCTCCACCAACGACAAGTGACCGGCGTGCAATGCGCCCATGGTCGGCACGAGGGCGAGTGTCTCACCCTTCTGGGTCCAGTCGCGGCGCAGCGCGCGCAGGTCTTCAAGGCGGCGCAAAATCGGAGTCGTCATGTTTGGCATGGTCCTTCAGGTCTTCTTGGCCGGGGCCTGATCGGCAAAGGTGTGTTCCGGCTCCGGAAAGCGTCGCGCCCGTACCTCGGTGGCATATTCTGCAATCGCGGCCTCGGCTTGGGTACCAAGATCGGCATAGCGTTTCACGAACTTCGGTTTGAAGGCGGTGAAGAAGCCCAGCATGTCATCCACAACCAGCACCTGGCCATCGCACCCCACCGAGGCGCCAATGCCAATGGTGGGAATGTCCACGATTTCAGTGACCTGATCGGCCAGGGTGGCCGGCACTTTTTCCAGCACCACGGCAAAGGCACCGGCATCGGCCACCGCGCGGGCATCGGCGATCAGCGGCTTGGCCGCCTCATCGCGGCCCTGCACCCTGTAGCCACCCAGAGTGTTGATAGATTGCGGCGTCAGTCCGATATGCGCCATCACCGGGATGCCCCGTTTGACAAGGACGCGGATGGTTTCAGCCATCTCGACGCCGCCTTCGAGCTTGACCGCAGCGGCGCCGGTTTCCGCCATCAGACGGGCCGCATTGCGAAAGGCCTGCGCCGGGCTTTCCTCGTAGGAGCCGAACGGCATGTCGATCACCATCATGGCGTGGCTCAGTCCCCGAGCGACGGCGGCCCCATGCATCACCATCATGTCCATCGTCACGCCCAACGTCGACGGCAGACCGTGCAGCACCATGCCGACACTGTCGCCGACCAGAACAAAATCGCAATGTTCATCCATCAGTCGCGCCATCGGGGTGGTATAGGCGGTAAGGCTCACGATGGGGGTCTGCCCCTTCATGGCGCGGATGTCCGCCGCATTGAGGGCAGTTTTTCGGGCGGTGGCGCTCATGTCTCGGCTCCCTGTCTGGGCCTGCGCTGCGGGACTGGTCGCCGCCTGCGGGCAGGTGACCATTTCGGCACAGTGGAAATTCTATATCAACTGACACAGCTGCATACCAGCCGTGCGGCAGCGCAGCAAAGCTTGATTACGTCGCGAAAAAGACCGACGCTCTGTTCAATCGCCCCAGCAACGTGGGCGCAATGATCCGGCGGACGCCCAGCGCCCGTCGACAGAGGAGGACCTGTGACGATGAAATTGAAGAAGCCCTTTGTGGCCGCGGTCTCCGCGCTTGGCCTGATGGCCGGAGCGGCGTGGGCCAAGGATACAGTGACATATGCCACGCAGCTGGAGCCCCCACATCTGGACCCGACCGGCGGCGCAGCGCAGGCGATCGACACCGTGGTGTATCTCAATATCTTCGAGGGTTTGACACGCTTTACCCCGGATGGGGCCGTTGTCCCGCTGCTGGCCAAGTCATGGGAGATCTCCGAGGACGGGATGACCTATACGTTCACGCTGCAGGACGGCGTGACCTTCCACGATGGCACCGCCATGACGGCGGAGGACGTGAAATTCTCGCTGGACCGCGCCCGTGCCGAAGACAGCACCAACGCACAGAAATCACTCTTCTCCACCATCGCCGACGTCAAGGCGACAGAGCCGCAAACCGTTGTGGTCACCTTGTCGGAACCGAATGGTAGCCTTCTGTTCAACCTCGCCTGGGGGGATGCGGTCATCGTCGCACAGGAGAGCGTCGAGACCCTGAAAACCGCACCTGTGGGCACGGGCCCTTATCGCTTCAACGAGTGGATTCAGGGCGACCGTGTGGAGCTGGTGCGCAACCCCAATTACTGGGGTGAAATCCCCGAGCTGACCAGCGCGACGATCAAGTTCATTTCAGATCCGACCGCCGCGTTTGCTGCCATGATGGCAGAAGATATCGACGCGTTCGACAATTTTCCGGCGCCAGAGAACATGGTGCAGTTTGAGGCGGATCCCCGGTTTCAGGTCATCATCGGCTCCACCGAAGGGGAAACGATCCTCTCCACCAACAATGCGCAGGCACCATTCGACAATCCCAAGGTCCGCGAGGCCCTGGCCCATGCGATTGACCGCAACGCGATCATCGACGGTGCCATGTTCGGCTACGGCACCCCGATCGGAACCCATTTCGCCCCCCATAATCCGGCCTATGTGGACCTGACCGCTCAGTCTGACTTTGATCCGGAAAAGGCCCGCGCATTGCTCGCCGAGGCCGGGCTGTCCGACGGGTTTGAAACCACGCTGCACCTGCCGCCCCCCGCCTATGCCCGCCGTGGAGGCGAGATCGTGGCGGCTCAGCTGGCTCAGGTCGGTATCAAGGCCGAGATCATCAATGTCGAATGGGCGCAGTGGCTGGAAACGGTGTTCAAGGGCAAGACGTTCGGCCTCACCATCGTCAGCCACACGGAGCCAATGGACATCGGCATTTACACACGCCCGGACTATTACTTTCAGTATGACAATCCGGACCTGCAGGGTGTGATGAACCGTTTGAACGCCACAACGGATCCAGACAAGCGGACAGAAATGCTGCAGGAGGCGCAGACAATCATCGCTGACGACTACGTCAACGGCTATCTGTTCCAGCTTGCAAAGCTTGGTATCGCTAAGGCTGGTTTGCAGGGAGTCTGGGCCAACGCACCCACCGCAGCCATCGAGATCGGCGCGCTGAGCTGGGCGGAATAAGGCCGGACCGCTGCAGTTTTTGCGCCGTCTTTAGGGGCGTCGGGTCACCTGGCCCGGCGTCCTCAACCAAGACATAGCGGTCTGCCACTAGGCGCGCCGCACCCTTTGACCGGCGGCTTGCCATCGTTGCCTCAAGTGCGCGACACGATCCGCGATGTCCTGTCGTATTGGCCCGTTGCGTGGCGCATCGCGCAATGTGCTGAACCAATGCTCCGGCGGGTTGCGACCAAGGCGGTGGCCCTTGAACTCCAGCGCGCGCAGAAGCGCCTCAGCCTCTGGGGGCAGATGGTCAGGGATCTCCGCCCCCAGCAATGTGGCCCAGACCCCGGTCCATAACCGCCCCACCGACCACGGGTTATACCCGCCGCCGCCGAGAACCAAGTAACGCGGCGCCAAGCCATTCAGCGCCGACACCACTGCCCAATGGGCAGTGTTTGACAGGTCGAGATGCGCCAGCGGATCCTCGGTCACCGCATCTGCCCCGCATTGCAGGACCACCGCATCCGGCGCGAAATCCGCCACCGCAGGCACGACCAGCGCATCACGGATATATGCCATCTCGCTGTCGTTCAGCCCCCGCGGCACTGGCAGGTTCAGAGCCGAGCCGCCCGCGTCGTCCTGCAGCAGCCCGGTCTTCGGCCAGAGGTTCTCCTCATGCACCGAGATCATCAGCACGTCGCGATCGCCTGGAAAGGCGGCCTCGACCCCGTCGCAGTGATGCGCGTCAATATCCACATAGGCGATCCGCGGAGCACCATGATGGCGCAGCGACAACATCGCGAGCACCGGATCGTTCAGATAGCAAAACCCGTTGGCCCGATCCGGCATGCCGTGATGAGTGCCGCCCGCCGGATTGTAGACCACCCCACCCCGGGCAAGCAATTCTCCGGCCAGGATCGACCCGCCCGCCGCCGTAGCCGGGCGGCGAAAGATCTCCGGGAAGACCGGGTTCGACACGGTGCCAATGTGGTGGCGCGCTCGCACATCGGCGCTGGCCTCCTGCGCGGCCTCTGCCGCTTGAAGGGCCGCCACATACTCAGGCGTGTGAAAGGCGTGCAACGCGGCTGGCTTGGCCCGAGGCGATGTCACGAATGCCTCTTGCGGCAGCCACCCCATCGCTCGTGACACGTCCATCACGGTCGACACACGCGGCACCCGCAGCGGATGCGAGCGGCCATAGGACGACCCGCGATAAATCTCATGACCGATGAAAAGAGGGCGTGGCAGCATCTCACAATAGCTAGCGAACCGCGCCGAATTGGCAAGCGCTGCGACACGCAAAGCAGTTTTGTAATCATGCCTCTGGACGCATGACCTGCGCGCGCCTAACGTACCGTCAATGCTGCACTATCTCCTCAAACGACTGATGTCGCTGATCCTGAGCCTTGCCGTCGCCTCGATGGTTATCTTTGCCGTGATCGAGGTGGCACCGGGCGATCCCGCCTCCTTCATGCTCGGCACGGGCGCGCAGGAGGATACGGTGGCCGCCCTGCGCAGTGAACTGGGCCTCGATCAAGGCAAGGTCAGCCGCTACTTGACCTGGGTCGGCGGCATGCTGACCGGAGATTTCGGCACCTCCTACACCTACCGCACCCCGGTGGCAGAGATGGTGGGCGAGCGCCTCTGGGTGTCCCTGCC
Organism: Tritonibacter sp. SIMBA_163; assembly: GCF_046535935.1. Taxonomy (NCBI): domain Bacteria; kingdom Pseudomonadati; phylum Pseudomonadota; class Alphaproteobacteria; order Rhodobacterales; family Paracoccaceae; genus Tritonibacter; species Tritonibacter sp. SIMBA_163. The sequence continues at coordinate 27,782 of NZ_JAWJBP010000010.1, read as the reverse complement.
GCTGGCACTTTATGCGCTGACGCTATCGACGCTGATCGCCCTGCCCGCCGGGATCTATGCCGCCGCGCGCCGGGGCAAGGCGGGCGACATGGCCGTGATGGGCGCGACGCAGCTGGGCGTGGCGGTGCCGAACTTCTGGTTCGCGATGCTGCTGGTGCTGGTGTTTGCCATCAATCTGCGCTGGTTCTCCGCCGGGGGATTTATCGGCTGGGACAAGGGGCTCTGGGCCGGGCTGCACGCGCTGACCCTGCCGGCGGTGGCGCTAGCCCTGCCGCAGGCGGCGATCCTCGCCCGTGTCATGCGTTCAGCGCTGCTGGAAGTGCTAGGCGAGGACTTCATGCGCTCCGCTCGCGCCAAGGGGCTGAGCCAGCGGCAGGCGATCCGCCGTCACGGGGTGCGCAATGCGCTGATCCCGGTGCTGACCATCATCGGGCTGCAGTTTTCGTTTCTGTTGGCGGGCGCGATTATCATCGAGCAGGTGTTCTACCTCCCCGGTCTGGGTCGACTGGTGTTCCAGGCGATCTCCGCGCGCGATCTGATCGTGGTGGAAAGCGTGGTGATGCTGCTGGTCTTTGCTGTGATCCTGGTGAATTTCCTCGTCGATCTGACCTATGCGGTGGTTGATCCGCGACTTCGGAGGGCGGCATGACAGACATCAACTCTGAAATTAAGTGTCCGGCCTTGCCGGACCGCGCCCGACCCTCCCCACGGGAGGGCGCTTCGCACCCACCCAGGGTCGAGCGCAGTCCTCATATCTTGCACGCGAGGGCGTCATGAACCGAAGCCTGTTTCTTGGCGGTCTTCTCTCGGGGATCATGCTGCTTCTGGCCATAGCCTCCTTTGTGTGGACACCGTTTGATCATGCGGTGATGAACATCCCCGACAAGCTCCAGACGCCCAACGCCACGCACTGGCTGGGCACCGATCATTTTGGCCGCGATATCCTGTCGATGGTGATGGTCGGTGCGCGCACCTCACTGGCGGTAGCACTGCTGGCCGTCGGCATCGGCGTCGGGCTGGGCGTTCCCCTGGGCCTTGCTGCCGCCGCCACCCGCGGATCGTGGCTGGATGAGGTCATCATGCGCGGCAATGATCTGGTCTTTGCCTTCCCCTCGCTGGTAATCGCGATCCTGATCACCGCCGTTTTTGGCCCCAGCGCCACCAATGCCATCATCGCCATCGGCATCTTCAACATCCCGGTCTTTGCCCGCGTCGCTCGGGGCGGCAGCCTCAGCCTCTGGTCGCGAGAATTCATTCTGACCGCGCGTGTGGCGGGCAAATCCCGCGCCCGCATCTCGGCCGAGCATATCCTGCCCAATATCGCCAATCTGCTGATCGTGCAGGGCACCATCCAGTTCTCGCTGGGCATTCTGGCCGAGGCCGGTCTGTCCTACGTGGGTCTTGGCGCCCAACCCCCGACCCCCAGTTGGGGCCGCATGCTGGCCGAGGCGCAGACCCTCGTGAGCCTGGCGCCGCATCTGGCCATCGTGCCGGGGCTGGCGATCATCCTCACCGTGGTGGGGCTGAACCTCCTTGGCGACGGGCTGCGCGACCGGTTTGATCCGCGCCTGATGGAGGGCCGCGCATGAGCCTACTGGACATCTCCGGCCTCACGCTGTCGATCGGGGCGCTGCCGATCCTGCGCGATGTGACCCTGTCGATCGCCGCCGGCGAGATCCTTGCGGTCACCGGCGAAAGTGGCTCCGGCAAGTCGATGACCGCATTGGCCGTCATGCGCCTGCTGCCGCAAGCGGCGGCGACCCGTGGCGCGGTCTATCTGGAGGACGAAGACCTCAGCGCCCTCAGTGAAGACGAGATGTGCCAGCGTCGGGGGCGTGACATCGGCATGGTGTTTCAGGAACCGATGACGGCGCTGAACCCGGTGATGACCATCGGCGCGCAGGTGATGGAAACCATCCTGATCCACACCGAAACCTCCACCGCCGATGCGCAGGCAGAGGCCGCCCGCGTCCTCACCCGCGTCGGCCTGCCACCTGAGCGGTTTCCGCTGGACCGCTACCCGCATGAACTGTCAGGCGGGCAACGCCAGCGGGTGGTGATCGCCATGGCCATCGCGCTGCGTCCGAAACTGCTGATTGCGGATGAACCGACCACCGCGCTGGATGTCACCACGCAGGCGCAGATCCTCGACCTGCTGCGCGATCTGGTGCGCGAATATGGCATGGGGCTGATGATCATCACCCATGACCTCGCGGTCGTGGCAGGGCTTGCCGACCGCATCGTGGTGATGCGCAAGGGCGAGGTGGTGGAGCGTGGCCCGACCATGAGCGTCCTGACCCACCAGCGCCATCCCTACACGCGGATGCTGTTCGAGGCGTCGCGCCATGCGGTCACCCTGCCCGCCGCACCAGCGGCTCCCGCCCCCTTGCTGGAGGTCCGCGAAGCCGTGCGGGATTATACCACGCCGCGCAAAGGCTGGCTTGGCAAACCGGGGCGGTTCCGCGCGGTGAACAACGTCAGCTTCACGCTCCACAAGGGCGAGCGTCTTGGGCTGGTGGGCGAGTCGGGCTGCGGCAAATCCACCCTGACCCGGGCCCTACTGGGCCTCGAAGAGCTGCAGGCCGGGGAGCTGCTGCTGAACGGAAAATCGCTCGCGGCGCGGCGCAGCCCGGCCGAACGGCAGGCGATGCAGGTGGTGTTTCAGGACCCCTACGGCAGCTTCAACCCCCGCCACCGGGTCGAACGGCTGGTGACCGAACCCTTTCACCTGTCGCCGGATGCCCCCATGGGCCGCGCCCGGCAGGATCTGGTGGCGCAGGTGCTGGAGGACGTGGGCCTGTCCGCTGCCGACGCGCAGAAATACCCACATCAGTTCTCCGGCGGTCAACGCCAGCGTATCGCCATCGCCCGGGCGCTCATCACTCGGCCTGAACTGATCCTCTTTGATGAGGCGGTCTCGGCGCTGGATGTCTCGGTCCGTGCCCGCATCCTCGATCTGATTGCCGACCTCTGCGACGCCTATGGGCTGACCTATCTCTTTATCAGCCACGACCTGAGCGTGGTGCGCGAGGTCTGCGACCGGGTGCTGGTCATGCAAAAGGGTGAAATCGTCGAACAAGGCCCGGTGGAAGATGTCTTTACCGCGCCCAGACACGCCTACACCCAGACACTGCTGGCCGCCGCCCCCGTGCTGCCGGATATCACGCCGACCGAACCGCTTGAGACCCCGGCATGAGCGTCACGCTCTCGCTGATCCTGCCGCGAGAGCGGGGACGGCTTGCCAGCCTGCTGGCGCCCTATTTTGCCGAGGTGGCCCCGCAGGCCCGCATCGACCCGACCGAGCGCGCGGGCCAGCTGCTCAATCGCAGGGATGTCACCACCTTCTGGATCCACGACGCGGCCCGTCGGGTCGGCTTTGCCATCGTGCTGAACCTGCCCGATGACCGGCGTGAATTGTCCGAATTCATGATCCTGCCGCAACACCGTCGCCGGGGGCTGGGCATGCAGGCGGCAGCGCTTATCCTCAATGAATTTCCCGGCTTCTGGCGTATGGGCATCTCCCGACATTCACCGGCGGCCGCGGCGTTCTGGGGCACCCGCCTCAGTCTGCTGCCCAATGTCAGGGCCCTGCAGGAGGGCGCGCCCTTTACCGACCATCAGGTCAAGAGCTTCACCTTTGAAATCCAAGGACCGCATCATGGCTGACACCTCTCCCCTCTGGTTCGACCCGCACCTGTGCTTCATCGCCGGGCAGTGGCGCCCCGCACAGGATGGCGCCACCCTGCCGTTGACAAACCCCTCCGATGGTAGCGAAATCTGCCAGATAGCACGCGGTCAGTCTGCCGATATCGACGCCGCCGTTGCCGCAGCGCAGGCCGCGCAAGAGGGTGCATGGGGCGAGATGAGCGCCACCGAGCGTGGCCGTATCCTGACCCGCCTCGGCCAGGTGATATCCCAGAACGTGGACAGGCTTGCAGCGCTGGAGGTGATGGACGTCGGCAAGCCGCCCACCCAGGCGCGCGCCGATGCGGTGGCGCTGGCGCGCTACTGCGAATTCTACGGTGGCGCGGCGGACAAAATCACCGGCGACACCATCCCCTATATGAACGGTTTCACCGTCTTCACTCTGCGCGAACCCTTTGGCGTCACCGGCCATATCGTGCCTTGGAACTACCCGATGCAGATCATCGGACGCTCTGTTGGCGCGGCGCTGGCGATGGGCAATTCCTGCGTGCTGAAACCCGCCGAAGAGGCCTGCCTAACCGCGCTGGCCTTTGCCCATCTGGCAGCGGAGGCGGGCCTGCCCGCAGGGGCGTTGAACGTGGTGCCGGGGCTGGGGGCGGAGGCCGGAGCGGCGCTCTCGGGCCATGGAGGCGTGCAGCATATCTCCTTCACCGGCTCGGTCGCCACCGGCGCGCTGGTGCAGGCCGCAGCGGCGAAAAACGTGGTGCCGGTGACGCTGGAGCTGGGCGGCAAATCCCCGCAGATCGTCTTTGCCGACGCCGATCTCGACGCGGCCCTGCCCTTTCTCGTCAACGCCGGCATCCAGAACGGCGGCCAGACCTGCTCTGCCGCCTCGCGCATCCTGGTCGAACGCCCGGTCTACGAGGCGGTCAAGGCGCGCATGGCTGCGGCCTATGCCGATCTCACCGTCGGCCCGGCGGCAGAGGACTTGCGGCTTGGTCCGCTGATCTCAACCCGCCAGAAAGAGATTGTCGAAGGCTTCCTGGCCAAAGGCGCGGGTCTCGAAATCGCGGGTCAGGGCCGGATCAGCGACAACGCGCCAGAAGCAGGCGCCTATGTGCGCCCCACCCTGTTTGCCGATGTGCCCGCCGATCATCCACTGGCGCAGCAGGAGATCTTCGGCCCGGTGCAGGTATTGATCCCGTTCGAGACCGAGGCCGAGGCGGTCAGGATCGCCAACAGCACCGACTACGGCCTTGTTGCCGCCCTCTGGACCCGCGACGGAGCCCGGCAACTCCGGCTGGCCAAGCGGCTGAAAGCGGGACAAGTCTTCCTCAACACCTATGGTGCCGGCGGCGGGGTCGAGCTTCCCTTCGGTGGCATCGGCAAATCCGGCCATGGCCGCGAGAAGGGCTTCGAGGCGCTCTATGGCTTTTCACAATTGAAAACCGTGGCCGCCCACCACGGCTGATCATTTCATCTTTTCAGAAATACCTCGGGGGTGAGGGCCCAATGGCCCGAGGGGGCAGCGCCCCCCTGTCACCACAGGCGATCAGACAATCACGTCCATGCTCTCCTGCGCCCCAACACCAAAGACCCGCTTGTAGCGCGCAATCTCCTCCGCCGGTCCCATCGCTTTCTCCGGGTTATCCGACAGTTTCACCGTGGGACGTCCGTTGGCCGAGACCGCCTTGCAGACCAGCGAGAATGGCGCAAGCCCCTCATCGGGTACCAACCCGCGGAAGTCATTGGTCAGCAGTGTGCCCCAGCCGAACGACGCCTTCACCCGGCCTGAGAACTGCTGGTGCAGCTCGGCGATCTTGTCCACGTCGAGCCCGTCGGAGAAGATTACCCGCTTTTCACGCGGGTCCTCGCCGCGCTCCTGCCACCAGCGGATGGCGATCTCCGCCGCCGCCGCCGGATCGCCGCTGTCGACGCGAATGCCGGTCCAGCCCGCGAGCCAGTCCGGCGCATTGTCGAGGAACCCTTGGGTGCCGTAGGTATCCGGCAGGATGATGCGCAGGTTGCCGTCGTGCTCCTCATGCCAGTCCGACATCACATCATAGGGCGCACGCGCCAGGGCGGCGTCATCCTCGGCCAGCGCCGAATAGACCATCGGCAGCTCATGGGCATTGGTGCCGATCGCTTCCACCTCGCGCCGCATGGCAATGAAACAGTTCGAGGTGCCGGTGAAGGATGACCCCAGCCCCTCCATCATCGCCTGCACGCACCAGTCCTGCCAGAGGAACCCATGCCGCCGACGGGTGCCGAAATCCGCAATACCAAGCCCGTCGATGCCGCGCAGCGTCTCGATCTTCTCCCAGACACGGGTCATGGCGCGGGCATAGAGGATCTGGAGTTCGAACCGGTCCATCTGATCCAGCACCGCGCGCGAGCGCAGCTCCATCAGCACCGCCAATGCCGGTATCTCCCACAGCATCACCTCAGGCCAGGAGCCCTCAAACGTCAGCTCGTATTGGTCGCCCTTGCGCTCCAAGTGGTAGGGCGGCAGGCGTAGCCCCTCGAACCACTCCATGAAGTCGGGGCGGAACATCTGCCGCTTGCCGTAGAACGTATTGCCGCGCAGCCAGGTGCTTTCCCCCCGGCTCAGTGACAGCGAGCGGATGTGATCCAGCTGCTCGCGCAGCTCTCCCTCATCGATCAGCTTTGCCAGAGGCACCGAGGTGGAGCGATTGATCAACGAAAAGGTGACCTGAGTGTCCGGCTTGTTGCGGAACACCGACTGGCACATCAGCAGCTTGTAGAAATCCGTATCAATCAGGGACCGGACGATCGGATCGATCTTCCACTTGTGATTGTAGACGCGCGTTGCAATATCCAAGGGCCGACCTCTTGCGGTTGTTCACCGATTGATAGGACAGGCTGCGCCAGTTCAGCAAGCAGTTCAACCGCCTTCGGTCTCGCGGGCGGTTTCGGCGAATTCCAGCAACAGGTTCAGCAACTCGTGGCGCGACAGCGGTTTGCACAGGAATGTGTCCATGCCGGCCTCAAAACAGGCTTCGCGACTGGTGTCGTCCGCATTGGCGGTCAACGCGGCGATAAACGGCTGCACGATGTCGAGTTTGCGAATGGCGCGGGTTGCTTCAAGCCCATTCACCTCCGGCATCGACATATCCATCAGGATGATCTGTGGTTTGAAACCGACCGTCAGCTCCTCTGCCTCCGCGCCATTGCGGGCGAAACGCAGATTGAGTGGCGCATCAGCCAGGAATTTGCTGATCAAAAGACGATTGACCCGGTTGTCCTCGGCGACCAGCAACCGCAGCCCGTCCAGCCCTGACAGGTCCGGAAGATGGCTCACCGTTTCGGACACTGCCACCGGTACAGTCGGATTGGAGGCCAGCTCCAGATCGAGTGTCAGCTTGAAACAAGAGCCCTTGCCAGGTGTGGATGTCACGCTGATGTCACCGCCCATGGCCTGCGCCAGCCCCCGAGAGATCGACAGCCCAAGCCCGGTGCCGCCGTATTTACGTGAAATGGCATTATCCGCCTGCGAGAACCGCTCAAAGATATGATCCAGCTTGTCTGCCGGTATCCCAATCCCCGTGTCCTCCACCGCAATGACAGTCGCAAGCGCCTCATCGCGCATCTCGGCGCTGACCCGGATTTTGACATTGCCAGTGGTGGTGAATTTTACGGCATTGCCCACCAAGTTGACGAGGATCTGGCGCAAACGGCGATCATCCCCACACACCCAGGCGGGCACATCGGGATCGATATTGATCGAGAGCGACAGCTGTTTCTCATCCGCCTGACCACGGAGCAGAAGCGCAGTATCGCGCACGCAGGCGTGTAGATCGAATTCCACATTGAACAGGGACACCCCGGCTGCGTTCATGCGCGACAGGTCCAGCACGTCGTTGATCAGCGACAACAAGGCACGGGAGGAGCTGAGGATCGTCTCGGTGTAGAGTTTCTGGTCCTCGCTCAGATCGGTGGCCTGCAGCATCTGCGCCATGCCGATCACCCCGTTCATTGGCGTGCGGAATTCGTGGCTCATGGTTGCGAGGAACTCTTCCTTGATACGCGCGCCCTCTTCGGCTGCCCTGCGGGCTTCTTTCAATTCGCGTTCGTGCTCCTTGGTTGCGGTCACGTCCCGCTCCACCGCGATGTAGGTTTCCACGCGACCCGCATCATCGAAAACAGGGACCTGATTTGTCTCGATCCAGATGTTCTTGCCATCCTTGCGCCGATTGATCAGCTCTGCCCGAAACGGACGGGCCTCCTTGCGGCCATCCTCAATGAACCGCAATGTGTCCTTGTCAGTCGCATCACTGTTCAGGATCGCTCCCGGATTGCACCCCACCAGCTCATCAAAGGAGTAGCCGGTCATCCGCGAGAAACCGTCGTTGACCCAGCGTACGATCCCATCGCACCCGATCAGCATGACGCCATCATTGGCGTGCTCGGCGATCATTGCCAAGCGCCGCGCTTCCTGCTTCTGGTCGAACAGGCGCATATAGGCATCTTCGAGCGCCTGCCGCTGCAGTGCCTGCGATCGCAGGGTGCGTCGCGCATTTCGATGCCTTTTCTGAACCAGCACCAGAAACCAGATTTGTGTCAGGGCGAAGGCCAGGAAGCCGGCGCCCATGACCTGCAAACTTGTGCTATCGACTTCATGTACCTGCAAGATATGCGCTGCAATCCCAAGCGGCGGCAAGAGCAGGAAGATCAAGCGCACCGTGGCCGACCACGGCGAATAGCGAAAATCAAGAGAAGCGCTTAGCGAGGCGCCAAGTACGATGCACAAGGCAAAGAAGGGCTCAACCAGCACATCATGAGAGCTGCGCTCCACATGCACTCGAAAATAAGGGATGATTGCGAAGGCGCAGATACACAGCGCATGCACCCCTGAATAAACAGAGATTACCAGATGTGCCCGAACGAGCGGCAGCCCTGCATTCAGACGCTTGGGCAAGTTGCGCAGATATGCGGTCTCTGCCAGATCAGCGGTCAGGTAGATTGCAAAAACAAGCAAGGGCCAGAAGGTGCTGAAAATCAGCGACAGAACAAGAGTCGCCCCAACGGCAACCGAAAGGCGGCCAAAGAAAAGCCTGCTGCGAATGACTGCATAGCGCGACAATAGCCCCTTGGGGCTGAACTGAGCATTGTGTAACGACAGTGGGCCGTCTGATGCAGGTTTGGTCTGCTCCATGTCACGTGTACTCGGTTGCGCCTGCTCTCTGTCGGCAGGCTCAGACATCTTCTTACAGCACTGAGATTAACAAATGACCGACTTGCTCAGGCAAATTTCACGCCCCGCTGACGCATATTCTCCATTTGGGTGCTCAGAGATCCGTCAAGGTCGATCGCCCGGCAGGCGTCGAGCACAACCCTGACGGAGAAATTGAGACGACGGGCATCCAGCGCGGAAAAGGCGACACAGAAATCCGTGGCCAAACCGACCATCGTCAGATCCGTGATCCCGCGGCTGCGCAAATATCCTTCGAGCCCGGTTGGAGTGGTCTGATCGTTCTCAAAAAACGCAGAGTAGCTATCAACATCGGGACGAAACCCCTTGCGAATGATCAGGTCGCCATCGGTTCGCAAATCGGAGTGAAACGCCGCGCCCGAACTGCCCTGCACACAGTGATCCGGCCATAACACCTGTTGGCCATAGGGCATCTCTGTCGTATCGAACGGCCCGTGTCCGGGATGCGAGCTGGCAAAGGAAGAATGCCCCGATGGATGCCAGTCCTGAGTCAGAATCACCGTACCGAACTGCTGCATCATGGCATTGATGGGTGCGACCACCTGATCTCCATCCGGCACGGCCAGCGCTCCGCCGGGGCAGAAATCATTCTGCACATCGATTACGATCAGCGCTTCGGTCATCATCGTCTCCAATATCGTTCATATCGTTGGCTCTGTCTGATCAGAAGACTGCGCCAAACAGCCTGCAAGCGCAATCAACCACAAGGTGTTTCACCCTGAGGTTGCCTGTGACTCGAACGCCAGCAAATGATATATTTCAGCTACTTATTTCCGCGCTCATGGTTGACATTTTCTCATCTTGCAAAATTGCGCACTTCGCTCTATCCGCCCCTTCTATGTACACCATTGCCGCACTCTACCAGTTCACCCGCTTTGACGATCCGGCCGCGCTAAAGCCGGCGCTGCTCGACCTGTGTCTTGCGCAAGACGTCAAGGGCTCGCTTCTGCTGGCCAAGGAAGGGATCAACGGAACGATCGCAGGGCCGCGGCGCGGGATCGACACAGTTCTTGCGCACATCAAGTCCCTGCCCGGCTGTGACGGGCTGGAGTGGAAGGAAGCGACAGCAGAGCAAGCTCCCTTTGGCAAGATGAAGGTTCGGCTGAAGAAAGAGATTGTCACCATGGGCCAGCCGGACGTCGATCCGCGCGCCACAGTCGGCCACTATGTGGAACCGGGTGAATGGAACGACCTGATCCGCTCTGACGATGTGGTGGTGATCGACACCCGGAATGATTACGAGGTCGCCATCGGCACCTTCGAAGGCGCTCTGGACCCGAAAACCGAGAGTTTTCGCGAATTTCCGAAATGGTGGGAAGAGAACAAGGACCGCTTTCACAACAAGCGCGTTGCCATGTTCTGCACAGGCGGCATTCGCTGCGAGAAGTCGACCAACTACCTGCTCTCGCAGGGGGTCGAGGACGTCTATCACCTGAAGGGCGGCATCCTGCGTTATCTTGAGGAAATGCCCGAGGACAACAGCACCTGGCAGGGCGAGTGTTTTGTCTTCGACAATCGCGTGTCTGTCGGGCACGGGCTGGCGGAAGGCCCGCACGAGCTATGCCACGGCTGCCGACGTCCGATCCTGCCTGCCGACAAGGCGCGTCCGGAGTTCGAGGCCGGGGTCTCCTGTCACCAATGCCGCGACACCACCAGCGACGCGGACAAAGCGCGCTTCCGTGAGCGGCAGAAACAAATCCAGCTGGCGCGCGAGCGCGGCGAGCTGAGCTGACGTTTTAAAGACCGCATTCCAACCAGTCAGATACCTCGTCCCAAAGAGCCTCACGCCCCGGGCGAAAGGCACCTTCGTGCCCGATGCGGTTCACGCCGTACTCTCGTGGACTGCGCACGACCAGTTCCGTATCCGCACTCGGATAAACCGCGAGCAGGTCCCGTCCACTCGCGCGCGTGGCTATGGGATCATCCGAGAAGATCCACGACCGGATCGGCGCGTTGACCTCTGCATAGGCTTGAGGCTGCAGGGCGCCCTCTAGATCAGGCTGGAAATAGCCCCGCCGGTGGCTCCAGCGTCTCCATGTGCGGAACAGACGCGGAGGCAGCGCCTCGCCCTGCCAGCCTCCGATCGGCATCACAGCCTTGTGCCGCCACAAAGAGTAGCTTCCCAGTCCCCACCAGAAGTAGAATTCCTTAGGTATATTCCGCCAGTGATGGCCGCCCCAGTAACCGGTTCCAATACTGAGAAACGCATGCCGTAGCAGCCGGGATTGGTTGGGCATCAAACCCAGAAAATGCCCCCCCACACTATGCGCTACATGCGCGAGCGGGAGATCACCGGCAACGCGCGCCAGAACATCAACTGCGGCGGGCATGTCATACCGGCCCCAGTCGGAGTACTCGATGTTGGCAAAGTCATGCCCAGCGTTGAAGGATCCACCGATACCGCGATAGTCGTAGGTCAATACCATTGCACCCCGACCCGCAAGATACTGTGCAAAATGACGGTAGAACCTGCGGGGAAACCCTGTGCCCGCCGACATCATCACCGCGTGTGTCGCTTCGGCCTGACTGTGGTACAGCGTGCCCGCCAGGGGCCAACCATCTGCCGCCGCAAAGCCAATGTCTTCGATCAAAGTCTCAGCCATGGGACGCTGGCCCCCCTGCAATGATCTCGTCGGCGTTGTCTTCCAGATGGGTCAGAAAGCGCCGGATCACCTCGCATTCCTCGTCGCTGAATGGAGCCAGCAAGGTTTCATTATAGTGACGTGTGTCCTGACGTGCGCGCATCGCCAGCGCTTCGCCCGTCTCGGTCAGGTGGACGAGAATGCTGCGTCCATCGGTTGTCGCCGGTTTTCGGGACACCAACCCTCGCGTGCTCAGCCGGTCTACCAGACCTGTGATGCCGGAGTTGGCCATGGAAAGCTGGGCGGCAAGTGCGGTTGATGGAAGGGCACCGTCGTTCAGCAGGATAATCAGCACCGCCATCTGGCTAGTGCTCAGATCCAGTTCCTGCCTGCCGCGATTGTCTGCAGCACGGAACAACGCGCTATGGGCCTTTTGCAAGTGATGAAAGACACGAAACCTTGTCAAACCAATCTCCTTCGCACGCAAAGCAATTTAGTTTGTATAGGAACTACTTTCAGCTCCTGACAATGGTGTCCCGACGTCAGGCAAGCGCGCCTCGATACAAAAAAGGCCACGCCCAGGGGGCGCGGCCTCTCTCATTTCGGGGGGCGACCCTGTCAGAGCGCCGCTTTGAACAGCTGCGTCAGGTTTTCTTCGGTCAGTTTGATCGGGTTTCCGCCGCAGCTCGGATCAATGATCGCGCCTTTGACAAGCTCCGGAATCGAGTCCTCGGTCACGCCCAGTTCGGAAAGGCCACGCGGGATGCCGAGACTGTCGTTGAATTCCTGCACAAAGGCTCTGAAGCCTTCAAAGCCTCCCTCAATCCCAAGGTAGGCTGCCGCCATGTCAAACCGCTCCGATATCTCGGAGGCGTTGAACTCCAGCACAGCAGGCATGCAGACTGCATTGGTGGTTCCATGGTGAGTATTGAAATGCGCACCAATCGGGTGGCTCATGGCGTGGATTGCACCGAGGCCCTTCTGAAAGGCTGTCGCGCCCATGGCCGCCGCAGACATCATATGCGCGCGCGCCTCAATGTCGGTGCCATCGGCGTAAGCGCGCGGCAGGTAGTCCTTGACCAGGCGCATGCCTTCAAGCGCCATGCCCTGAGACATCGGATGGTAGTGCGGCGAGGAGAATGCCTCGACACAGTGAGCAAAGGCATCGAGGCCGGTGCCCGCGGTAATGAACTTGGGCATGCCGACGGTCAGTTCGGGATCGCAAATCACCACGGTGGGCAGGACTTTGGGGTGGAAGATGATCTTTTTCTGATGGGTGACACTGTCGGTGATCACAGAGGCACGGCCCACTTCAGAGCCAGTGCCCGCAGTGGTCGGCACTGCGATGATCGGCACGATGGCGTCGGCATCGGCGCGGGTCCACCAGTCGCCGATATCCTCGAAATCCCAGACCGGGCGGGTCTGGCCCGCCATGAAGGCAACCATCTTGCCCAGATCAAGACCGGAGCCGCCGCCAAAAGCGATCACGCCGTCATGGCCACCTGCCTTGTAGGCAGCGACACCTGCGTCGAGGTTCTTCTCGTTCGGGTTGGGATCCACCTCGGAAAACATCCCGCGACCAAGGCCGGCGGCCTCCATGATGTCGAGGGTGGATTTTGTCACGGGCAGATCCGCAAGCCCCTTGTCGGTGACCAAAAGTGGCTTCTTGATCCCGGCCTGCGCGCAGGCATCGGCCAGTTCCTTGATCCGGCCTGCGCCGAACTTGATTGCGGTCGGATACGACCAGTTTCCAATGAGAGACATCAGCATGTTCCTGTGGTGAGCCGGGGTGGGGGCGCTGCCCCCGCTTGCCATACGGCAAGCTCCCCCGAGATATTTTCAAAAAGATGAAGGGCCTCAGCCCGTGACTTTTTTCAGGTGGTAGGACTTGGGTCGGGTCAGGTTGTGATAGCCGATCATCGACAGGCCACCGCCGCGACCGGTGTTCTTGCAACCGGTCCAGCACAGCGCGGGGTCGAGGTAGTCGGCGCGGTTCATGAACACGGTGCCGGTTTCGATCTGATCGCCCACGGCTTGCGCGCGCTCCAGATCCTTGGTCCAGATGGAGGCGGTGAGACCAAATTCGCTGTCGTTCATCAGCTTGATCGCTTCCTCGTCGGACGAGACCTTCATGATGCCAACCACCGGGCCAAAGCTCTCATCGCGCATCACCCGCATCTCATGGGTGACATTGGTCAGGATCTGCGGTGTCAGAAAGGCGCCGCCATCGTCTGCCTCCATGGTGGCGATATGGGCCACGGCGCCTTGTTCGACGGCCTCCGCGATCTGGTCGCGCACCTCTTGAGCAAAGCGCACATTGGCCATCGGGCCGATGGTGGTCTCCGCCTCAAGCGGATTGCCGAGCTTGTAGCCATTGACCACCGCCAGCGCCTTTTCAAGGAAGCTGTCGTAAAGGCTTTCATGCACATAGATGCGTTCGATGCCGCAGCAGCACTGGCCGGAGTTGAACATGGCCCCGTCGATCAGCGTGTCGACCGCCGCATCCACATCGGCGTCCTCCATGACGTAGCCGGGATCCTTGCCACCAAGCTCCGTGCCAACACCGGTGAAGGTGCCCGCCGCTGCGCGTTCCATCGCCTGTCCGCCACCAACGGAGCCGGTGAAGTTCACGAAATCAAACGCCTTTTCGGCAATCAGCGCCGATGTGGTGTCATGATCGAGGAACACATTCTTGAACACATCTTCGGGCACGCCCGCTGCATGGAAGGCCTTTGCCATCCGTTCCCCGACCAGCAAAGTCTGGGTTGCATGTTTCAGCACCACACTATTGCCCGCAATGAGCGCCGGAGCGACCGTGTTGATGGCGGTCATATATGGGTAGTTCCAGGGCGCGACCACAAAAACCACGCCGTGGGGAATGCGCTTGATGTAGCGTTTGAACGTCGCGTCTTCGCCGACCTCGATATCCGCCAGCGACTCAGCCGCGATCTGCGCCATATGTGATGCGCGTTCGTTAAACCCGCCAAACTCGCCGCCAAAGCGCACGGGACGGCCCATCATATGGGCCAGCTCCGGCACGATCTCGTCGTTCATCTCGCCAATGGCCGCCACACCCGCCATCACGAGGTCAATGCGCTCCTGAAGCGGGCGCGCCGCCCAGGCCTTCTGTGCCGTCCGCACAGCGACCACCTCGGCGCGGGCGGCGTCCAGATCCAGCGTCTCGCGGCTGGCGTAGACCGATCCGTCGATCGGCGAAATACAGTTCAGTGTCTTGCCCATTGGCCAACTCCTCCGGGGGCGCAGGATACGGCCCCGATTATCTTCAGCTTTTTCCAAATACCTCGGGGGTGCGGGGGCTGGCCCCCGCCTGTCCGCGCGATATCAGGCTTTCTCAAACCCGCGCGCAACTTCGTAGTCGGTCACCACGCGGTTGAACTCTTCAATCTCCCATTCAGCCGCGCGGGCATAATGAGTGATCACCTCTTCGCCAAAGGCCTCACGCAGCATATCAGACGCCAAAAGCGCCTCACGTGCGGCCAGCAAGGTGTTCGGTATGTGCTGCTGCGGCTTGCCCGCATAGGCGTCGCCAGCGAAGGCGTCCTGCAACTCGAGCTTCTCCTCGATCCCTTTGAGGCCCGCCGCCAGCATAGCAGCTTGTGCCAGATAGGGGTTCATATCAGATCCCGGCACTCGGCATTCCACCCGCACCGCCTTGCTTCCTTCACCGCACAGGCGGAAGGCGGCAGTCCGGTTATCAACCGACCAGACCAGCTGTGTCGGTGCAAAGGTGCCCTTGGCGAAACGCTTGTAGCTGTTGATGTAGGGCGCCATGAAATAGGTGAAGTCAGCCGCGTATTTCAACAGCCCCGCCATATAGTGGTCCATCAGCTTCGACTTGCCGAGCGGCGCGCTCTCATCAAAGAAGGCGTTCGCGCCCTCTTTCCACAGCGACTGATGCACATGCGCGGCAGACCCGACACGATCCTGGTGCCATTTGGGCAGGAAGGTCGCGGCATAACCCTGCTGATGCGCGATTTCCTTGATGCCGTGCTTGGCCAGCGTGTGGTGATCGGCGGTCGCCAAAGCCTCGTCATATTTGACGTTCAGCTCTTCCTGACCGGCTTCTGCCTCGCCCTTCGATCCTTCGATCGGAATACCCATGGCGCGCAAATGGTTGCGGATCGGGCGCATCACAGGTTCCTCCTTCGAGGTTTGCATGATGCTGTAATCTTCGTTGTAGGTGGAGATTGGCTCAAGTTTCTGGAACCCACCGGCAGCGATTTCGTCATGGGTGCCTTTGAAGAGGAAAAACTCCAGCTCGGTCGCCATGACCGGCGACAGTCCAAGCTCCGCACAACGCGCGATCTGTGCCTTCAGCATTTCCCGCGGGGAATGCGCCACCGGCGCGTGGGTGTGGTGGTCGATCACATCACAGAGCACCATGGCAGTCCCGTCGAGCCATGGCACCGGCCGCAGCGTCGAGAGGTCCGGCTTCATGATGTAGTCGCCGTAGCCCCGCTCCCAGCTGGTTGAGGCATACCCATCGGGCGTTGCCATGGCGAGGTCGGTGGCCAGCAGATAGTTGCAGCAGTGGGTTTCGCCTTCGGCCATCTCAAGAAAGGCCTCGGCGTGGAAGCGTTTGCCCATCAGGCGGCCCTGCATATCCACAATGCAGACCAAAACCGTATCCACCTGTCCGGCGGCGATCTGTTCCTTGAGATCCTCGAAAGTCATCTGGCGTTCCCTGTTATTCTGACAGGGGGCAGGACAAAGCCCTGCCCCCGACATATGTTGGTTTTCTTACGGAGATCAGCCGTAGCGATACGGACGGCCGGCCTTGGCCATGTCGGCGTTGTACTTCTTGAAGATCTCGACAACGCGCGCCTTGGTCTCGGACTCGGCTGCGATCTCGTCCCAGAACTTCACAGCAGCGTCTTCGACCTGCTGCCATTCGGCATCGGGGATCGACGTCAGTTTCAGCTTGTCACCGTTGACCCGCAAGGACGCCTCGCCACCCCAATACCACCACTGGCGATAGTAGTGCGACTGATCCGTGCAGACGCGGAACAGCGCCTGCAGATCTTCCGGAAGCTCATTCCAGCGATCCATATTGGCAAAGAACGACCCGGCCCAAGCACCCGAGATATTGTTGGTCAGGAAGTGGTTGGTCACATCGGCCCAACCCACGGTGTAGTCTTCGGTAATGCCGGACCATGCGACGCCATCCAGCTCGCCGGTCTGCATCGCGACTTCGATGTCCTCCCATGGCAGGGTCACCGGCACCACGCCAAACTGGCTCAGGAAACGGCCCGCAGTCGGGAAGGTGAAGACGCGCTTGCCCTTCAGGTCCTCAAGCGAGTTGATCGGATCTTTGGTGGCAAAATGGCAGGGATCCCAGGCCCCGGCAGAGATGTGCTTCACGCCGACCTTGGAGTACTCCTCGTCCCAGATCTCGTTCAGGCCGTACTGGTTGAACAACACCGGCACGTCGAGCGAATAGCGGGACGCGAAGGGGAAATAGCCACCAAAGACGGTGACTTCGGTCGGCGAGGCCATGGAGTCATCATCGGACTGCACCGCATCGATCGTGCCTTTTTGCATTGCGCGGAACAGCTCGCCGGTGGGCACCAGCTGATCGGCGTAGAACAGCTCGATCTGCATGCGGTCGCCTGCGATCTTGTTGAACATCTCGATCGCCGGATCGATCACATGAGCTGCCAGCGCAGGACCTGCATAGGTCTGCATCCGCCAAGTGATCTTGTTCTGCGCGATGGCCGGGGTGGCCAGCGGAGCCGCCGCGGCGCCCAGCGCTGTGGTCTTTAGAAAATTACGACGTGTTGTCATGTCTTTCAGTCTCCTCTGTCGGACTAAGTTCAATGGCTGTGCCCGCAGGGCCTCAGCCGTCTGAATCCTTCCCGGAGCCGTTGCGGTGCATTCTCGCGAAGGATGTCGCCATGCGCGAGCACGACGATATTGGGCTGCCAATCCAGCATCCGGGTCAGCGCATCGCGCAACTTGTCCCGATTGCCGGAGAAGGACATCCAGATGTCCAACGGCATTTTTCCATTGGGGGCGAGGATACCCGCCACCCAAGCAAAGGGTCGGATCCACAGGGGCAGATCCTTGCCATGCATGTTCTCGATCAGGTCGGTGAGCACCAGCGTGTGGCTCTTTTGGTGAAAGAACACGACCTCTGTGTGCACCTTGCTCCCGCGAACGATAAGTTGATCAATCTCACCCGACCAGTCTGTCGCAGGGCCGTCCTCGAGATCTCGATCAAAGGTGATCTCGACCTTGTGGCTCTGTGCCCGCTCCCGCACGCCGGGTGACGCCCATGCGATGGTATCAGCACAATTGCGCTGCCAATCCGCGATGTAGGCGTAGTGAATCCAGTTGGGCGACACGAGGTGACGGATGGTGCCCAGCCTCTTCAGTTCTTCCGCCAATGCCTCTGTGTAGGCGATGGGCGAATGCAGGAAGAGGTCGCCGTTCGCCAGCCGGATGACCGTCATCCGGGTCGGGAAAGGGATCCGGTAGAAGTCGATGGTCGGACCATCCACAATCCAGATATCCTCACCCAGAGGCGTCAGGAGAGGCCCGTCATTTCCCATAGACGGTCTCCGGCAGCCACAGCGCAATTTGCGGGAACGCCATGATGATCGCCAGCGCCAGAACCATGATCCCAACAAACGGCACGATCGAACGATAGATATCCGTCAGCGAGATTTCCGGCGGGGCCATCGCGCGCATCAGGAACAGGTTGTAGCCAAACGGCGGCGTCATATAGGCGATTTGCGTGGTGATCGTGTAGAGCACACCATACCAGACCAGATCAAAGCCAAGTGCGGCCACCAGCGGCACATAGAGCGGCGCCACGATCACCAGCATGGCGGTATCATCAAGGAAGGTGCCCATGATGATGAAGCTGAGCTGCATCAGGATCAGGATCATCCAAGGGTTGAGACCCAGCTGCTCGGTGAACAGGCTGTCGATCGCCTTGACCGCGCCGAGACCGTCAAACACCGCGCCAAAGCCAAGGGCCGCGAGAATGATCCACATGAACATGCAGGAAATCGCCAGCGTGCTCTTGGTGCAGGATTCGAAGATCTTCCAGGTCATGCGGCGCTTTGCGACCGATGCCGCCAATGCGGTGAGCGCGCCAATGGCTGAGCTTTCCACCAGCGAGGTCCAGCCGTTGACGAACGGCACCATCATCGCGGCAAAGATCATCAGCGGCAGCGCCCCGGCCCAGAGCAGGCGCAGCTTCTCGGCCCGCGGGACCTCATGCGCATCTTCCATGGCCGGGCCCAACTCCGGGTTCGCCTTGCAGCGCAGCCAGATGTAGAGGATGAACAGGCCCGCCATCATCAGCCCCGGCACGACCCCGGCAAGCCAGAGCTGCCCGACCGGCTGACGCGCAATCATCGCATAGAGCACCAGAACCACCGAGGGCGGCACTAGGATGCCTAAGGAGGACCCCGCCTGAATGACGCCGGTCACCATGGTTTTGTCATAGCCGCGCCGCAGAAGTTCCGGCAGCGCGATGGTGGCACCGATGGCCATACCCGCCACCGACAGGCCGTTCATGGCCGAAACCAGCACCATCAGGCCGATGGTACCAATTGCAAGCCCGCCATTGATCGGCCCCATCCAGACATGGAACATCTTGTAGAGGTCGTCCGCCAGACGGCTTTCGCTCAGCACGTAGCCCATGAAAATGAACATCGGCAGGGTCAGCAAAGGATACCATTTCATCAGCTTCATCGCAGCTGAGAAGGGGATATCATAGCCGCCCACGCCCCACAGCAGCAGCGCCGCTACGGCACCCACCGCACCAATGGCACCAAAGACGCGCTGCCCGGTAAAGAGCATCAGCATCATCGATGCAAACATGAAGATGGCGATATATTCCTGGCTCATGAGGCGCGCTCGCTTGGGATGTCATGGCCCTTGAGGCGGGCGATATCTTTGAAGAGTTCCGAGATGGCTTGCAGCAGCATCAAGAAGAAGCCGAAGACCATGATCGATTTGATCGGCCAGATGAAAGGGCGCCACGCGGTGGAGGCACGCTCCATATGGCCAATTTCTTCGGCGCCGGTGATCAAGCCCCAAAAGAAGGCAAAGGGATTGTCGCCCCAATAGCCCAATGAATACGCCGTGGATCCAAGTCCGCCGTAGAACAGAATGGCCAGATAGGTGATCAGCGCCAGCACGGTGAAGGCATCGAACCACGCTTTCCGTCTTGTCGACCAATTGTGATAGAACAGATCCATGCGCACATTCGAGCCCAACTGGATCGAGTAAGCGCCGCCGAGAATATAATAGGTGACCATGGCAAATTGTGCCATTTCCAGGGTCCAGAGCGAGGGCAGAAAGAAGGTCTTGGAGATCGAGGACCACAACAGGATCCCCATCATCGCAAACAACCCCCACATCATCACGCGGCCAATCCGATAATTTACCGCATCAACCACGCGCACATATCCAAGCATGGCGCCGATCATGCAAACGCCTCCTTCAGGGTGGAGCGGATCCAGGGCGCGAGCTGTTCAGCCCAATCCGCCTGCTGCTCCGCCGTGGCAATCAGATCGTTTCGTATTTCCAGCATGACGTTCAGGAGCCCGTTGTCGCAGCCATGCAAGTCCAGCGTATGTGCAACCCCGTCGGCGGCACTGTACGGTTCATTCAACCGAACATTCCACGGCAAGGTTTCGGGCTGCCTGACCATCATCGCCTCGGCAAAGCGATCATCGCGCCCATGCAGAAGACCCAACTCCACCGCCCGGCTCTCGCCTTTGTAGATCGGCGTGAAGCTATGCACCGTGACCATCAGGCGCAACGCGTCCTTGCCCCGGTGAATTTCATCGGCAAGCGCGGCGCAGAACGGTTCGTACACCGCCTGCACACGCTGCGCACGGGCGGCATCCGACAGATTTTGATTGCCCGGCACGTCAAAAATCTCTGACGCTGCGGGAATTGCGGTCGGTGACTCCGGCGGTCGGTTGAGGTCATAAACCAGACGCGAGATGCGCCCCTCGACAAGCGGGCCCTGCAACAGTTCTGCCAGCTTGCGGGCCACGCCCAGCGCACCTGGATCCCAGGCAATGTGACTATTGCGTGCAGAGACTTCGAGGCCAAGATCCGCCAAACCCGGAGGGATCCAGTTGGCGGCGTGCTCACACACCACAATCACCTCAGCCCCAGCAGCAGATGAGGTCGTTGAGAAGGAGGGACCGAAGTCAAAGGCAGAGGAATCCGTATTCATATGTAGCATGCTCTTCAGCCGACACCCTTCTGTCAATATGGTTTCTGTAAAAATTCTTTCATCATCATCCGTTCTGTAATAAAATGCGAAAAACCTGAGCAGGAGAGCCGTGGATGCCGACGATCGCCGAGAAACTGAAAGCCCGCGAACCTGAATTGACACGGGCGGAACGGCAACTGGCGGCAGCGATCTTGGACAACTATCCCATTCCGGGCCTCGGCAGCATCACAGAGCTGGCAGAGCTGGCCGAAGTCTCCACTCCTACAGTCGCTAGAATGGTGCAAAAGCTGGGTTTTTCCGGCTATCCCGAGTTCCAGCATGCCCTACGAGAAGAACTGCGAGAGATCATTTCCAACCCAGTGGAAAAGCGTGCCGAGCAGGCGCCTGCCCTGCCTGAATCACATATGCTGAACCGCTACGCGGTGGGGGTTTACGACAACATTCGCGCCACGCTGGAGAATGTGAACCTGGAAGAGTTCGACACGCTCTGCGCCCTCTTGGCGGACACGGATCACCGGGTCCATATTGCCGGTGGACGGCTCAGTGGCACCTTGGCGCAGTCCTTCTACCTGCATCTGCAGATGATCCGAAGAGATGTCTTCATGATCCCGCCGCGGGCCTCCTGGACCCATTCGGTGCTCGACCTTCTGCCCGGCGATACGCTGATCCTGTTCGATATCCGTCGCTATGAGAACGCCACCCTGCTTCTGGCCGAAATGGCGCATGAGCGTGGGGTCAAGGTCGTGCTGTTCACCGATCAGTGGCGCTCACCGATCCAGAAGGAGGCGACATACACCTTTGCCGCGCGTATCGCGGTGCCGTCGGCCTGGGATTCAGGCCTCGCGTTGCTGCTGCTGGTCGAAAGCATGATCGCCAAAATCCAGGAAGATCACTGGGAAACGGTGAAGGCGCGCACCGATGAGCTTGAGGCGGCCTTCGACCGTACCCGCCTGTTTCGCAAGTTCACCTGAGCCCTGTTCCCCGAAAGCCAGCTCGGCTATTCTGCGCGCCGACCCGGATCAGGCGGACATGGATATGCGCAAGGCTCACGACAGATTTCACCTCTCGCCCGAGACCCATGTCCTGACCCCGGATGTGGCAGGTCTGACGGTGCTGCTTGAGGTCCTGCGCGAGGGCCATTCCCTTCTTGCACGCCCCTCGGATGAGCCGGTTTCCCCCGTGTTAGAGCCGAAACAGTGGCTCTATTGCCAGAGTTCCGGCTCTACAGGCTATGCCAAGACAATCCGGCGTACGCCCGACAGCTGGATCCGCAGCTTCGAGATGGATCAGGAGATGCTCGGTCTGTCCTCGGCGGATGTATATGCCAGCCTCGGCACGCTGTCGCATTCGCTGACGCTGTTTGCAGCCGTCGCGGCCTGTCACATCGGCGCCGACCTGGCGATGCTGGGGAACATGGCTCCGAGGGGGCAGATTGCTGGGCTAGAGCGCCTTCACGCTTCAGTTCTTTACGCCACGCCAGCGCAGCTTCGGCTGTTGCTGCGGGCCGGTGAGGGGCGGGTGCTTCCCGGTATCCGGCTGATCTTCTCCTCCGGTGGCAAACTGGATCAGACGACGCGTGCGGCGCTTGGCGTCTTATTTCCGCAGGCCGAGGTGCAGGAGATCTTTGGTGCCACAGAGACCAGTTATATCACGCTGGCCGGGCCTGACGCCCCTGAAGGATCCGTCGGGACGGCCTATCCGGGTGTTGAGCTGCGCCTGACGGAGATGGATGCGGCAGGCGTGGGCGAGATCTGGATGCGCAGCCCGTTCCTGTTTGATGGCTACGCCGAAGGACACAGTGCCGAGACCCGCTGGGACGGCGATTGGCTCACCATTGGCGAGATGGGCTGGATCGACGCTGCCGGGAACCTTTACCCAAAGGGGCGGCGCAACCGCATGGTGACGGTGGCGGACAAGAACGTGTTCCCCGAAGAAATCGAAGGCGTGCTGATGCGGGTCGAAGAGGTGGAGCTTGCGGTGGCGCTGGCCTTGCCGGACGCCCTGCGCGGCCACCGGATTGTTGCTGTCATCCAGGGCACTGCCGAGGCCAATAAACTGCGAAACCTTTGCCGACAGGAGATTGGCGATCACGCGGCGCCTAAGGAGATCCGCCAACTTGACACCCTCCCCATGCTGCCCGCCGGCAAGCCCGATTTGCGCGCGCTCGCGCGCCTGTGGGACGAAGTTTGATGCCGAGGATCATCGCGGCCCGCCGCACTGCTGTCGTTCCACGCGGCGGCAAATTCGCCTTGTTAGAGCCACATAACCTGGCCAGACCGGTGATCGAGGCCTGTCTTGCGGATGCCGCGCTTGACGCCAGTGATGTCGGCGAACTGATCCTGTCCAACGCGCTGGGTAGCGGTGGCAACCCGGCGCGGATCGCGGCGCTGGCCGCTGGCCTGCCGGAACGGGTGGCAGGCCTCAGCATCGACCGTCAATGCGCGGGCGGGCTGGATGCCATCCTGCTGGCACATGCGCTGATCGATGCCGGGGTGCATGAGGTGGTGGTCGCTGGCGGAGCGGAGAGCTACTCCCGCCGACCATTGCGGTCCCGTACCTTTGCCGATGGTCGCCCTCCTGTTCCTTACGATCAGGCGCGGTTCACGCCCTGGGCCGAGCGCGATCCCGACATGGCCAAAGCGGCGGACATACTGGCCCGGACGCTCAATATAACGCAGGGCACTCAGGACGTATGGGCGCAGCGCAGTCATGCCCGCGCCCGCACGCATGCGGACAAAAGACAGGCCGAAATTGTGCCCGTTGAAGGCGTCACTGAGGATGCATTTACCCGCGATCTGACGGATCGGCATTGCCAGCGGGCGAAGACGGTCACCGGCAGCATCACCGCCGCAAACATGGCCGTGGCTGCGGATGCCGCCGCCTTTGTGGTGGTCGTCAGCGATCGTGTAGCGACGCGTTTGCAGAAAGGCGGCATGACACTGGCGCAAGGCGTGACACTTGGCGCCACGCCCGATCAGCCCGGCCTCGCGCCCGTCCCCGCCATTCACGAGGTGCTGCGCCGTCAGGGCCTGCAGCCCAATGATCTGCAGCGGGCAGAGATCATGGAGGCCTTTGCCGTTCAGGCGCTGGCTTGTGTCACAAACGCCCAGTTAGAGCCTGATATTGTCAATCCCGCCGGCGGTGCGCTGGCGCAGGGACACCCTGTTGGTGCCTCCGGCGCGATCCTCGCGGTGAAGCTGTTCCACGCCCTGCTTATGGGGGACGGGCCGGCCTTGGCCGCGATCGCCGCAGCCGGAGGACTCGGCACCGCCGCACTGTTTGAGGCCGTCGACCCAGACTAAAAAAGGCGCCGCAGGACGCGACGCCTTTCTCGATATTTTAGGCCTCAGCGGCTCAGCTGAGGTCGAAGCGGTCCAGCTCCATGACCTTGACCCAGGCCGCCACGAAGTCATTGACGAACTTGTCGGCATTGTCGTCCTGGGCATAAACCTCGGACAGGGCACGCAGTTGCGAGTTGGAGCCGAAGATCAGATCGGCGCGGGTGCCGGTCCATTTGACCTCGCCGGTTGCTCGGTCGCTGCCCTCGAAGATCTCGCCCGAGTCGTCCGTGGCGGTCCATTTGGTGCCCAGATCCAGCACATTGACGAAGAAGTCATTCGTCAGCTGGCCCTTGCGGGTGGTGAGCACGCCATGGGCACTGTCGCCATAGGTGGCTCCGATTGCCCGCAGACCGCCGATCAGCACCGTCATTTCCGGTGCGGAGAGCGTCAGCAGCTGCGCCTTGTCGATCAGCATCTCCTCGGTGGAGACGGTGAACTTGGTCTTGGCGTAGTTGCGGAAGCCGTCGATCTGCGGCTCCATCACGTCAAAGCTCTCGATCTCGGTCTGCTCCTGAGACGCGTCAGTGCGGCCCGGGGTGAAGGGCACAGTCACGTCGAACCCTGCGTCCTTGGCAGATTTCTCCACTGCGGCGGTGCCCGCCAGAACGATCAGATCGGCCAGCGAGACCTTCATGCCGCCAGACGCCGCAGCGTTGAAGCTGCTCTGGATGCCTTCCAGCACGCCCAGGACCTTTTCCAGCTTGGCAGGCTCGTTGGCCTCCCAGGATTGCATCGGCGCCAGACGGATGCGCGCGCCATTGGCGCCACCCCGCTTGTCGGAACCACGGAAGGTGGAGGCAGAGGCCCAGGCCACATAGACCAGATCCTGCACCGACAGGCCGGAGGCGAGGATGTCCGCCTTCAGGGACGCCACTTCGGCCTCACCGATCAGCGCATGATCGACCGCAGGCACCGGATCCTGCCAGATCAGATCTTCGTCCGGCACATCCGCGCCGAGGTAGCAGGCCTTCGGCCCCATGTCGCGGTGGGTCAGCTTGAACCATGCGCGTTTGAAGGCGTCGGCGAACTCTTCCGGATTCTCGTGGAACCGCTTGGAGATCGGGCCATAGATCGGGTCCATCTTCATCGCCATGTCGGCGGTGGTCATCATGATCGGAACCTTCTTGCCGGAGCCATCCACCTCGGGCGCATGGTCTTCGTCCTTCAGGTCCTTTGCATGCCAGATCCATGCGCCGGCAGGGGATTTGGTCAGCTCCCAATCGTAGCCGAAGAGCACGTCGAAATAGCCCATGTCCCATTGGATCGGGTTGGACGTCCAAGCGCCTTCGACGCCGGAGGTGATGGTGTCGACGCCCTTGCCGGACTTGTGCGACGACAGCCACCCCTGCCCCATCGCCTCGATGGGTGCGCCTTCGGGCTCTGGTCCGACGGCCTCGACCGGCCCGTTGCCATGCGCCTTGCCAAAGGTATGGCCCCCGGCGGTCAGCGCCACGGTTTCCTCGTCGTTCATCGCCATCCGGGCAAACGTCTCACGAATGTCGCGACCGGAGGCGATCGGATCCGGGTTGCCGTCCGGGCCTTCGGGGTTCACGTAGATCAGACCCATCTGCACGGCGGCCAGCGGATCTTCCAACTCGCGGTCACCCTGATAGCGGGCCAGCTCGTGGTCGGAGGTGGCAAGCCATTCGTCCTCAGCCCCCCAGTAGATGTCTTCTTCGGGTTCCCAGACGTCGGCGCGGCCGCCGCCAAAACCAAAGGGCTTCAGCCCCATGGATTCAATGGCGCAATTGCCCGCAAGGATCATCAGGTCGGCCCAGGACAGGGCGTTGCCGTATTTCTTCTTGATCGGCCACAGCAGCATGCGAGCCTTGTCGAGATTGCCATTGTCCGGCCAGGAGTTCAGCGGTGCGAAACGCTGTGTGCCAGTGGAGCCACCACCGCGACCGTCTGCGGTCCGGTAGGTCCCCGCCGAGTGCCAGGCCATGCGGATCATCAAGCCGCCGTAATGACCGTAGTCCGCCGGCCACCAGTCCTGACTGTCGGTCATCAGCGCGATCAAGTCTTTTTTCACCGCGTCGAGATCAAGGCTCTTGAAGGCCTCGGCATAGCTGAAATCTTCGCCCAGCGGGTTCTGGCGGGCCTGATGCTGATGCAGAATCGCCAGGTTCAGCTGGTTCGGCCACCAGTCGCGGTTGGAGCGACGCCCCTTGCTGGCGTTGGCTCCGGAAAACGGGCAACCGCCTGCGCTATTGTCTTGTCCGTCCATATCTTCCTCCAGAAAATGTCCGTGGTGGGGACTGTTTGAACTGTTGGGTCGGCCGGGACAGCAACACGCCCTGTCGGCGAATCCGCGACATCAACCCTCGGCCTCATTCGTAGCAAGCATTCAGAATTATTCTAAGTTGCATTTTTTCATGGCGTCGATAAGAAAATCCTATGATGAATATCACCCTCAAACAGCTCCGTTATTTTGAAGCCCTGACGCGCCACCGTCACTTTGGTCGCGCCGCAGAGACCTGTGCGATCTCGCAGCCCGCCTTATCCGTGCAGATAAAGGAGCTGGAAGAAACACTTGGCGTTGTTCTGTTTGAACGTAGTGCGCGGCAGGTTCGGCTGACAGGGTTCGGGCAGGATTTTGCCGAACGCGCCCGCGACGTCCTGCGTGCTGTGGATGAGCTGGGCGATCTGGCCCGGCTGGCCAAGGATCGAATGGTGGGACGTCTTCGAATCGGGGTGATCCCGACCGTTGCACCGTATCTGCTGCCCACCTTGATCCATCAGTTGAATACTAAGCACAGCGGATTGGACGTGCATATCCGCGAAACACTAACGCAGAGACTGATTGCCGAGTTGCTCGACGGGCGGCTAGATACGGCCATCGTGGCACTGCCGGTGTCCGAACCCGGCCTGGTCGAGACCCCTCTGTTTGAAGAGAAATTCGTATTGGTACGCAACGCTCAGGACGCCGAGGCTCCGGTGCCATCCCCCGAGGGCATGCGGGAGATGAAGCTTCTGCTGCTGGAAGAGGGGCATTGCTTTCGCGATCAGGCGGTCTCCTTCTGCCACCTCCGCCCAGCCCTTGCCCGCGACGGCCTCGACGGTAGCTCGCTGTCGACGCTGGTTCAGATGGTCGGGGCGGGCATCGGCGTGACGATCATTCCGGAAATGGCTGTATCGGTCGAAACCCGCTCCGCCCCGGTTGCATTGGCGCGTTTCCCGGGCGAGGAGCCGGGTCGCTCGCTCGGTATGGTCTGGCGCAAGACCAGCCCCCTGGCGCCGCAACTAAATGAGATCGCCGAGGTTGTGCGCAACTCCGCAGAGACTCTTCACGCGCAAAATCAGCACTTGCTGCCAATCTGACCGTGTCATTCATTCAAACGGCAATACAGCTGCCAGCATATATCACGCGACTGCATACCCACTGCTATGGGTGATAAATTATCATGTGCTTTTGAAGTATAATGGTGCCCAGAAGAGGACTCGAACCTCCACGTCCTTGCGGACACTAGCACCTGAAGCTAGCGCGTCTACCAATTCCGCCATCTGGGCACGGATATCGTGGTCAGCCGTATAGGAGGAAATCAAAGGGGCAGCAAGCGGAAAATGCTCTGGGCGCGGGCATATTTTCAGCCACCCTCAACACGGCTGAACCGCGCGCATTTGTCTTTCAACTCAATGAGTTGCTCTGACTAGTCTAGCTACATTTAAGGGGGTATAAATGGTGCCCAGAAGAGGACTCGAACCTCCACGTCCTTGCGGACACTAGCACCTGAAGCTAGCGCGTCTACCAATTC
>NZ_JAWJBP010000009.1:0-139641 GCF_046535935.1 Tritonibacter sp. SIMBA_163 | reverse complement strand
CGTCCAGTCTGTCACCGTAGCGCCTCAGCGCCGCCGGTAGAGGGGGTTCTAAGGTTAGACCAACTGACCCGCAACCCCTTTTTTGCAAATCTGTCATTTTTTCCGCAGAACCGCACAAAATCTCTTATTTATATGGGCTTAGACGCACAGCGAATAAGGGAGCGGCGGAGGTTTCGTCCTTTAGTGGCCGCTTTCACACCCCAAATTCCGATGCGCTCAACGGAATCGCGCGCGTCGGAGCGTGGAGATTGCCAGACTCACACGCGTCGCAGCGTCGGGATTCTCACCCGAAGCAGAAGAAGGAGGAGGATTGCGGCCAGATACAACAGGGGCTCGATCTGGAACCCCTTGGCCAGCAACACAAAATGCAGCGCCGCCAGCAGAGCTGCCGGATAGCTGAGCTGGTGCAGCCGTCGCCATTTAGGTCCCAACCGGCGGATCGAGACGTTATTGGACGTCACCGCAAGCGGAACCAACAATATAAAGGCCGCCATCCCGACCGTTATATAGGGCCGCTTGGCGATGTCGGCGAGGATCTGGCTGGGGATCTGCACATCCAGCAGCAACCAGACCAGCAGATGACAAACCACATAGGCGAAACATATCAGCCCCAGCGCACGCCTGTGCTTCATCAGATTGAGGCCAAGGAACCGCCGCGCCGGCGTGGCCGCGAGGGTCGCGATGAAGAACTGCAATGCCAGCTCACCATAGCGATGCTCCAGCGCCTTGATCGGCTCAACGCCCAGCCCACCGGTCAGACCCAGCCAGAACAGCCAGACCGCCGGGGCCAGCCCACATATATATATGAGCCACGACGGCACCCGGCGCAGGGCGGAATTCACAGAACTCAGATCCATCAGAAGTTCTTGGTCAGATCCAGCCCCTCATAGAGGGAGGCGACCTCTGCCTCATAGCCATTGAACATCAATGTTGGCTGACGACGGGAAAACAGCCCGCCACCAATGCGCCGCTCCGAGGCCTGGCTCCAACGGGGGTGATCCACCTCCGGGTTCACATTGCTGTAGAAACCGTATTCGCGCGCATTCGCCATGTTCCAGCTGGTCGGCGGCTCCTGATCGGTCAGGGTGATCTTCACCACCGACTTGATCGACTTGAAGCCGTATTTCCACGGCACCACCAGGCGCAGCGGGGCACCGTTTTGGTTTGGCAGTGGCTTGCCGAATATGCCGGTCGCCATGATCGTCAGCGGGTTCATCGCCTCATCGAGGCGCAGCCCCTCGCGGTAGGGCCAGTCCAGCACCGGGTAACGGGTGCCGGGCATCTCATCCGGGCGCAGCAGGGTTTCAAAGGCGACGTATTTCGCCCCCTCCTGCACGCCGGCCAGGTTCAGCAGGTCCGCCAGTTCAAACCCCTGCCAGGGGATCACCATCGACCAGGCCTCGACACAGCGGAACCGGTAGATGCGCTCTTCCAGCGTCATCTCTGACAGGATCTGGTCAAAGCCGTAGGTGCCGGGATTGTCGACCATGCCGTCGATCTCCACCTCCCAGGGCGAGGTGGTCATCTGGCCGGCATAGCTGGCGGGATCTGTCTTGCCGGTGCCGAATTCATAGAAGTTGCAGTAGCTGGTGACTTCTTCCCAGGTGTTGGGGTCCAGCTCCGCCTCTTGGGCCTGCGCCAGACCGCCGCCGATAGCACCCAGCCCGACGCCCCCCATCCCTGCGAGGATCTTGCGCCGGTTCCAGAACAGGGATTCCGGCGTGATGTCCCGGTGGGTCAGATCGTTTTGCCAGCGATGGGCCATGAAAGCGCTCCTTGAGATCGTGTTGATCCTTGAGGTAACGCCTTAGGCGCTCAGGGCAAAAACATATCCTCTCACATCTCCGCGACAGCACTGTAACTTGGCAGGATCTCATTCATCGGCCGCGAAGAGCCATCCTCCTGCACGATCCGCATGTGACGGCGACGCATCTTGCGCGGTTCATCCACCCCGACCGAATGGGCGATGGTCTCCACCTCCTGTATCACTTCGCGAGCAAAGCGGGCGACCTTCTTGTACTTGTCCTCCACCACGAGCCCCTGCTGAAAGCGCGGGTCGTGGGTGGTGATGCCGGTCGGGCAGGTGTTGCGATTGCACTTCAGCGCCTGAATGCAGCCCAGCGAAAACATGAAGCCCCGCGCCGAGGTGACAAAATCAGCGCCCGCCGCCAGCGCCCAGGCCACATCGCCGGGGTTGACCAGCTTGCCGCTGGAGATCAGGCGGATGCGCTCCTTGAAGCCATATTCATCGCGCAGGTTGCACACCAACGGCAGGGCCTCGCGTACGGACATGCCAACAAGGTCAATCAGTGGCATCGGTGCAGCTCCGGTGCCGCCCTCGCCACCGTCAATGGTGATGAAGTCCGGAACGTCATCAGGTCGCGCCGCGAAGTTCAGGAACATCTCCCGCAGGGCAACCTCAGACCCTGCGACCGTCTTGATCCCCACCGGCTTGCCAGAAACCTGGCGCACGCGGGCAACCATATCGAGGAGGTCGTCATAAGAGGCAATCTCCGGGTGCCGGTTGGGAGAAATGCTCGCCGTCCCTTCCGGGATGCCGCGGATCTCGGAGATTTCGGCATTGACCTTGGCGGCGGGAAGGATACCGCCCTTGCCGGGCTTTGCCCCCTGTGCCAGCTTCAGCTCGAACATCTTTACCTGTGGGATCTCGGCGAGTTCCTTCAGGCGCGCATCACTCAGGTTTCCTTCGGCATCGCGCACCCCGTATTTGGCGGTGCCGATCTGAAAGACCACATCACAGCCCCCATCGAGATGAAACGGGCTTAGCCCACCCTCCCCGGTGTTGAGCCAGATCCCCGCCTCGCGCGCGCCCCGGCTGAGGGCCGTGACTGCAGGGCGCGACAGTGCGCCATAGCTCATACCGGAAATGTTGAAGAACGACGGTGCATTATAGGGTACCCGCGCGGTCGGACCGATCAGCATCGGTTCGGAACTGGCATATTGGTCATTCAGCGGTGGGAAGGCGGCGTTTACGAAGATCGGCGTGCCCGGCACCGCAGTGTTGCGGGTGGAGCCAAAGGCCACCGTGTTGGTCACACCGGCGCAGGCACGGGCAATCCACTCCCGCTGCGCACGATTGAACGGAAGCTCCTCGCGATCCATGGCGAAGAAATACTGCCGGAAGAACTCCCCAAGGGAACTGAAGAGATGCCGAAACCGCCCCAGCACCGGGTAGTTGCGGCGGATCGCGTCCTGGGTCTGCGTGCGATCTATGACAAACATCGCCAGTGCCGCCAAGGCAAACACACCCAGAAGGCAGATGAACACCACCGCAAGGATCGACACCGCATTCATCGCAAACCCCATGGAAAATCCTTTCTCTTCAATATCGCGGGACAGGCAAGGCAGCCTGACCAATCCGTATTATAGCATGCCGACACACGACAGACGCATGACGTTTCACAGGTGGGATTTCACATCCGGTTCAGCAATGGTTATTGGCAAAAGGGCCGCCCCAAAGGGCGACCCTCTATCTCATCATCACGTGCAAGCTCAGTGAACGACAGCCTCATCCGGGCGTGGCCGCTTGGTTGTGCCGAGGCGATCCCCGATAACCAGCCCTTCACTGCCCGCAGACACCGAAACGGTCTCTCCGTCCTTGATGTCCCCAGACAGCAGCGCCTCTGCCAGCGGGTTCTGCAGTGCGCGCTGAATGACGCGTTTCAACGGGCGCGCCCCGAACACTGGATCATACCCTTCATCCGCAAGCCACGCCTTGGCGCCATCGTCCAGCTGCAGTGTGATCTTGCGATCTGCCAACCGCTTGACCAGACGCCGGAGCTGGATCTCTACGATCCCGCCCATGTCGTGACGACCAAGCCGGTCGAAGATCACCGTCTCATCCAGGCGGTTCAGGAACTCGGGGCGGAAATGCGCCCGCACCGCGTCCATCACGTCCCGCTTGGCATCCGACGCATCTGCCCCGTCTGGCAACTGACTCAGGGCCTGCGCGCCAAGGTTGGATGTCAGGATGATCAGCGTTTGCTTGAAGTCCACGGTCCGGCCTTGCCCATCCGTCAACACACCATCGTCCAGCACCTGAAGCAGCACGTTGAACACATCCGGGTGCGCCTTCTCAACTTCGTCGAACAGGATCACCTGATAGGGTCGACGCCGTACGGCTTCGGTCAGAACGCCACCCTCATCATAACCGACATACCCCGGAGGGGCGCCAATCAGGCGGGCGACGCTGTGCTTTTCCATGAACTCCGACATATCGACGCGCACCATGGCGCTGTCATCGTCAAACAGGAACTCAGCCACGGCCTTGGTCAGCTCGGTCTTGCCTACACCCGTTGGCCCGAGAAACAGGAAAGAGCCCAGCGGACGGTTTTCGTCACTAAGACCAGCCCGCGCCCGGCGCACCGCATTGGCAACTGCCGTCACCGCAGTGTTCTGTCCGATGACACGCGCATGCAGACCGTCTTCCATCCGCAACAGCTTTTCACGGTCACCTTCGAGCATCTTGGAGGTCGGGATGCCGGTCCAGCGCTCCACGACGCCGGCGATTTGCTCGGGACGGACAGCCTCTTCGACCATAAGCCCCTTTTGTTCGGTCTGTTCGGCCTCTGTCAGCTGCTTTTCCAAACCAGGGATGACGCCATAAGACAGCTCACCCGCCTTGGCGAGGTTGCCCTCACGCTTGGCGATGTCAAGTTCAGCACGCGCCTTGTCCAACCGCTCTTTGATGTCCCGAGCGGAGGCCAATTTGTCCCGTTCCGCCTGCCACTGCGCCGTCATCTCTGCCGAGCGCTCCTGCAAGTCAGCGAGTTCCTTCTGCAGTGTTTCCAAACGATCCAGAGAGGCGGTATCCTCTTCAAGCTTCAGGGCCTGTTCCTCGATCTGCATCTGCAGGATCTGGCGATCAAGCGCGTCCAGCTCTTCCGGCTTGGAGTCCACTTCCATTCGCAGGCGCGACGCGGCCTCGTCCACAAGGTCAATAGCCTTGTCGGGCAGGAACCGGTCCGTAATGTAGCGGTTTGACAAGGTTGCTGCCGCCACTAGGGCGCCATCAGCAATACGCACCCCGTGATGGAGTTCGTATTTTTCCTTGATGCCGCGCAGAATGGAAATCGTATCCTCCACCGTCGGCTCAGACACCATTACCGGCTGGAAACGGCGCGCGAGGGCTGCGTCCTTCTCCACATACTTGCGATATTCATCCAGCGTGGTGGCGCCAATACAGTGCAATTCACCCCGTGCCAATGCCGGCTTGATGAGGTTGGCGGCGTCCATCGCACCATCGGATTTTCCGGCACCGACCAGCGTGTGCATCTCGTCGATGAACAGAATGACCTCACCCGCCGCCGCCGTGACCTCATTCAGGATGCTCTTCAACCGCTCCTCAAACTCACCACGATATTTCGCACCGGCTATCAGCGCGCCCATGTCCAGCGCCAGAAGTCGTTTGTCGCGCAGCGATTCGGGCACATCCCCGTTGATGATGCGCAAGGCCATGCCTTCGGCGATCGCCGTTTTACCCACGCCCGGCTCACCGATCAGCACCGGGTTGTTCTTGGTCCGGCGGCTCAGCACCTGCATGGTCCGACGGATCTCGTCATCGCGCCCGATGATCGGGTCAATCTTGCCCTCGCTGGCACGTTCGGTCAGGTCCTGCGTGTATTTCTTCAGAGCCTCATATGAGTCTTCAGCCGTCGCGCTATCGGCCGTGCGCCCCTGACGAATGTCGTTGATCGCCTCGTTGAGCTTCTGTGCCGTGACATTGCCCGCCTCAAGCGCATCTTTCGCTTTCGATTTGACCAATGCCAAGGCGGTCAACATGCGCTCTACCGGAACAAAACTGTCCCCGGCCTTCTCTGCCACCTTAGTCGCTTCATCCAGCACCCGGGCGGTCTGACCATCAAGATAGATCTGCCCGGCATCACCGGACACCTTGGGCAGCTTGCCCATGGCCGCCTCGACGGATTCGGCCACGCGTTTCGGATCCCCTCCCGCACGGGAAATTAGATTCGTAACCATGCCCTGATCGTCGTCCAGCAATGCTTTGAGGATATGTTCCGGCGTCAGTCGCTGGTGACCCTCGCGAAGTGCGACAGTCTGGGCCGCCTGCACAAAACCGCGCGCCCGCTCAGTGAACTTGTTCAAGTCCATCTTCTTCTCCTTTTTCAAGCGCCCCTAGAATGACCCTGCCCGCTTGGCAGCACAGGATCGGTGTGGGCCTCGGGGTAAGATGTGGGTATTCACCGCACATCTTCAAGTCCCTGATTACCATGACAAGTGTTGATGAACCTTGACCGCGATCAAACCACGTAAGAAACCTCTGAAGGCCCTTTTCCGCAAGGGGCAAAGGCATTAGGAAGACGCAACCCAGCGCCCCAGACCGGAGACATGCCCATGACCACTCCCATCGCCGATGACCGCTTGATCGTTGCCATGGATGTACCCAACGCCATCGCCGGCTTAAAACTGGCCGAGCAGTTGGGAGATGCCGTCTCTTTCTACAAGATCGGTCTGGGCATGCTGACCGGCGGAGGCCTGGCCCTCGCGAATGAGCTGAAACAGGAACTCGGCAAGAAGATCTTCCTCGACATGAAGCTCTTTGACATCGGTGCGACGGTGGAAAACGCAGTGCGCGGCCTGTCTCAGTTCGAGCTCGACTTCCTCACCGTGCATGGGGACCCGCATGTGGTGCGCGCCGCCAAAGAGGGTGCCGCAGGCAAGGACCTGAAGATCTTGGCCGTCACCATTCTGACTTCGCTCGACCGCAATGATCTGGATGATGCGCTCATCAAGAGCGGCGACATCACCGATCTTGTACAGGAACGCGCAGGCAAGGCGCTGGCTGCAGGGGCCGATGGCGTGATTGCCAGCCCGCAAGAAGCCGCCCTGATCCGTGCGCTGCCAGAGGCCGAAGGCAAATTGATCGTGACCCCTGGCGTACGCCCTGTTGGCGCCGATCTGGGGGACCAGAAACGCGTAACCACCCCGATGCAAGCGCTGGAGGCGGGCGCCGACCACATCGTTGTCGGCCGTCCGATCTGGCAGGCCGAAGTCCCACGTCTGGCGGCGCAGGATATTCTGAAAGAGATGAACAGCGCACAGACGAAAATCCCCAACAAGGGGTAACGCCGCTCGATTGCGGACTGCACTGCCCAAAAGACGGGCAAACGCAGACCTTAAAACCCAGTCCAGCCCGCACCGTAAAGCCATCGTATATCATGGCGACAAGGTGCGGGGATCAAAGAACAAATCGCGCAGAAATACTGACAGTTTCGAAAAACTGAATTTCACATTCGTGACATTGAAAGCACAGGTCGGAACGAGAAATCCATCTCGAACCGGCTTGGAGCTTTGCGAAACATGGGTTCATAGGTGAATCTGGAGTTGAGACACTCCCCTGACGTTTACCTCTTCCTGAGAAACGTCACCTTCCCCCGCCACTTGTGCGGGGGCCTTTCTTTCCGAAACATCAATATTACCTGTGTTGCTGCACCGGAGCCTCACGCCCCGTCAGACCGAGAATTCTGCAGATAGTTCTGCAGCCGGTCCTTGAAACGCGGAATGCCCAGTGGGTGGCCAATATAGGCCGCCGGTGTCATGAGCTCCCACCCCTGCCCCTCATCACCAAACCGGATGTCCGCCACCCTCGCTTCTGAAAGGTGGGCGGCAAAGAACCAGCTGTCACCATCCGGCCGGGGATAACAGCGCGCGTAGGTCAGCTCTTCGGGCGCCAGGGCGAGCCCGACCTCCTCATAGGTCTCTCGCAGAGTGCATTCCTGCGGGGTCTCATCGTTCTCTCGCCCGCCCCCCGGAAAGTCCCAATGGCCGGGAAAGGGAATATCGACTGTCTCGTCGCGCAGGATCACCAGCAGACGCGGGCCGAGAAACAGCGCCAGTTTCGTTCCCGTAAAGCTCATGGTATATTTCACCTCTGCGCAGAGGCGCCCCGTTGACGCCGGGTGCACGCTAACCGGAGCGGGCGTCGCGCACACCCCGTTTCTGCGCTTTTTTGTCGAGTCCGCCATGCCAGCCCTCTGCCGCGACTGTCTGCACTGCTTTGATCCCGGCGCGCTGCGTCCGGGGCACCGACGCTGTCCTGCTTGTCGCAGCCCGCGCATCAAGGCTCATGACGAGCTGTTCACGCTCTCCATTGCGCATATGGATTGCGATGCCTTCTATGCCAGCGTCGAGAAACGCGACAATCCAGAATTGGCGGACAAGCCGGTAGTCATCGGCGGCGCACATCGCGGCGTGGTTTCGACCGCCTGCTATGTGGCCCGCATTCGGGGGGTCCGCTCTGCCATGCCGATGTTTCAGGCGCTGAAGCTCTGTCCGGACGCGGTGGTCATCAAACCACGGATGCATGCCTATGTGGAAACCAGCCGCGCAATCCGGGCCATGATGGATGAGCTGACACCAGAGGTGGAACCCCTGTCACTGGATGAGGCCTTCATGGATCTGTCTGGCACCGAGCGGCTACACGGCGCGCCCCCCGCGGTCATGCTGGCGCGGTTGGTCAGGCGGATGAAGGATGAGCTCGGCGTCACCGGCTCGATCGGGCTCAGCCACAACAAATTCTTGGCCAAGGTCGCCTCCGACCTCGACAAACCACGCGGCTTTTCAGTGATTGGTGAAGCCGAAACAGGGGAATTCCTGCGCGATAAACCCGTGCGCCTCATCTGGGGTATTGGCCCCGCCGCACAAGCATCACTGGAAAAAGCAGGGATTCGCGCCTTCTCAGACCTATTGCGTTGGGATCGTCGTGACCTGCATGAGCGCTTTGGCAGCATGGGGGACCGGCTCTGGCATCTGGCGCGCGGCGAAGACCGCCGCAAGGTGTCCGCGCGTACCCCGGTGAAATCCATATCCAAGGAAACCACCTTCTTTGAGGACACGATGCAGATGGACGTGCTCGATGGGCATCTGTGGCGCCTAGCAGAACAAGTTTCGGACCGGGCCAAGGCCAAGGAGCTCGCCGGTCGGGTGGTCACGCTGAAACTAAAACGCGCGAACCATTCAACGCTCACCCGGCGCCAATCCCTGCACAGTCCGACTCAGATCGCCGATCAGATCTACCGCACCGCGCGCCACCTGCTGGATCAGTCGGTACACCAGGGCCCTTTCCGGCTGCTTGGATGCGGCATCAGCGAACTTGGACCAGAGGCACAGGCCGACACCACGGGCGATCTGCTCGATCCCAACGCGGAAAAACGGGCAAGTGCCGAACGTGCGACAGACGAAATCCGCAAACGGTTTGGCAAGGAAGCCATCCTGAAGGGACGCGCGCTACGCTGAGGTAGGTTTATTCTGCAGCCATCGGTTTTCGGTCAGAGCCGAGGGTTGCAACACGACTGAGCGCACGTGTGAGCTGTGCTTTTACAGTTGCAAATTGCGCATTTGGCGTGATGTCGGTCTCGTCCATATAGAGAGAGCGATCAATCTCGACCTGAATGGCATGCTGCCGCCGCGCCGGTCGCCCATAGGTCTGGGTGATATAGGCCCCTGCAAACGGCGCGTTTCGCGCCACACGGAACCCTGCCTCCGCAAAGGCCGCTTCGATCTCATCCACGATCCAGCCGTCAGCGGCCGCACCGAACCGATCCCCCAAAACGATTTCCGGTCGCAATGCTCGTTTCGGCGACACGCCTTCGACCGCCTCATGCGGCATTGAATGGCAATCAACCAGAATGGTTTCGCCGAACCGCGCATGAGAGGCATCAAGCAACTGCTGCAGAGCCGCGTGATAGGGCGTCCAGTACTGATCGATTCGCGCCTGCGCCTCTGCCATGCTGATCTTGCCGCGATAGATGGACCGCCCGTTGGAAACGACTCGGGGAATCACCCCCAGTCCGGAGGCCACGCGGGGATTTTGTCCGCGCCGCCGCACCCCTTCGATCAGAGCAGGATCCAATTCACCGGACGAACGGTTCAGATCGACAAATGCCCGCGGCATCTGCGCCGTCAGCATGGGCATCCCGAACTCAGGCGCGACAGCGAACAGCTGGTCGACAAATGCATCCTCGCTGCTGCGCAAGCGTTTTGCGTCGAGAACCGACTGAGAAACAAAGGTTTTCAGATAGTTCGAGCCGCTATGCGGCGATGCGATCACCACCGGGGACTGCCACATCTGTGGCATTTCAACCGAATATGCCTGACGTGACATGCCAGCTCCACTTTCCCGCCTGAGAGTCACAGCATAGAGTTTATATTTCTGTGGCAAAAGCTCTTGCGCCCACAATCGACTCCTTTTATACGCCTTTTCACTGACGCGAAGCGATGCGCCAAACGGCGTAGCAAATTGTTTTGTTGTTGGCATCATGGGCGGTTAGCTCAGCGGTAGAGCACTTCGTTGACATCGAAGGGGTCACAAGTTCGATCCTTGTACCGCCCACCATGATTTCATTGTTTCGGGCTCAGGCGCCGGAACGCCCGCTAACCCAGGCGCTGGTTCGCGCCGCAGACAAGGAGAGAGACCATGAAGGTCAAGAACTCGCTCCGTTCGCTGAAGAACCGGCACCGTGATTGCCGGGTTGTGCGTCGCAAAGGTCGCGTTTACGTGATCAACAAGACCCAGCGTCGGTTCAAAGCTCGTCAGGGCTGACATACAGCATATGACGCCTCTCACGGGGCTCCGGAAAACCGCATCTTCGGATGCGGTTTTTTGTTTTTGTGCTCCCAGTATCTCGCACAGAAGTTGACTGACACGCCGCCTGGCCAGGGGGCGTCATTCAATCGTGAGGCATGACCTTCGCGACAGAAGAATTTTCTGACAGAATTAATCAGTTACCCCTTACATTTCGCGCGCAGTGTAGTAATTGACTAAACAACTTGGGTTTTGGCGCGAGGAGGTGCCACCCAGGAACAAGCGACATTCAGAGGGGTGAAAAGCTCATGAAAATCAACGTTTTTGCAACTGTAATCGCCGCGAGTCTTGCGACCACTGCCGTCGCTGACGGAGTAGTCAACCTGTACTCCTCTCGCCACTACGACACCGATGAACGCCTCTACTCCGACTTTGAAGAGGCCACCGGCATCACCATCAACCGCATCGAAGGCAAGGCTGATGAGCTGATCGCCCGGATGCAGGCCGAGGGCGCAAACTCTCCGGCGGACATCCTGCTGACAGTGGATACCTCCCGTCTGGCGCGTGCGAAGGACGCAGGGGTTCTGCAATCGATCGACAGCAGCGTGCTCGAAGACCGGATCCCGTCCAACCTGCAGGACGCCGACAACCAGTGGTTCGGCTTTTCACAGCGCGCCCGCATCGTGTTCTACGACAAGGCCGACGTGGACAACCCGCCGGCGACCTACATGGATCTGATCAAGCCCGAGTACAAAGGCATGGTCTGCCACCGGTCCTCCAGCAACGTCTATGCCCAGACGCTGCTCTCTGCGATCATCGAAAACCACGGTGAGGAAAAGGCACGTGAATGGGCCGCTGGCATGGTGGAGAACTTTGCGCGCGCGCCGCAGGGTGGCGACACCGATCAGCTGCGCGGAATCATCTCCGGCGAATGTGATGTCTCGGTTGCCAACTCCTATTACTTTGCCCGTGCGCTGCGGAAGGATGTCAAAGGCCTCTCAGCCGACATCGACAAGATTGCGTGGGTTTTCCCGTCTCAGGACGCGGAAGGTGCGCATATGAACCTGTCCGGTGGCGGCGTTGCGGCCCATGCACCGAACCGCGACAACGCGGTCAAGTTTCTGGAGTATCTCGCATCCGATCAGGCGCAACAGTATTTCTCCGGTGGCAACGACGAGTTCCCTGCCGTTCCTTCGGTCGAAAAGTCTGAAAGCGTGGCAAAGCTGGGTGAATTTGTCGCCGATGATGTCGAACTGTCCAAAGTTGCTCTGAACCTTCCGACCGCGCAGAAAATCTTCAACGAGGTTGGCTGGGAGTAAGCAGCTCTAGCGTATTCGAGAGAGAGGGCGCAGTTTCGGCTGCGCCCTATTTTGCATCCGCTTTGCAAGAATCGGGAGCGGGATTCCCAATCTGCAACGCGTGAACAAATGCAGAGAACTGAAGCCGTCCCCCAGAAATTTGAATTTTCATACAATTTTTCTGATGTGAAATCAGGGAGCAAGCTCGAAACAGGTGATTTGCTCCCAGCTTCTGCCGAATCTTTGTCTGGACCGAGCCGTCCTCAGAACCTATAGAGTCGCGCCAAGCAAGACATAGAGATTGCAAATTCATAAAGCGGGGAGCTCGGTTGACATGCCGATTGCGATGCACTTGATGCGCAGGGGCATGTCCTGATGCGCACGCCAGTTACGATCATCAGCGGATATCTCGGCGCGGGTAAGACAACTCTGATCAACGCGCTGCTTGGCGAGGATCACGGCTTGCGTCTGGCCGTTTTGGTCAATGACTTCGGCAGCATCAATATCGACGCCTCGCTTATTGCAGATGCGGATGTCGACAGGATTGCGTTGACCAACGGCTGCGTTTGTTGCTCGCTTGGTGATGACCTAGCCTTGAGCGTCAATGAGATCCTGACCCGCGGGACACAGCCTGATCATATCCTGATCGAAGCCAGTGGTGTCGCCGAGCCAGTTGCAATCGCCAATGCGTTGCTCAATGACAGCCGCCTCAGCTATGCAGGTATTGTCACCGTGGTGGATGGTTCCAGCTTTTCCACCTTGATGGATGATCCACTGCTGAAACCCCAGGTGGCGCAGCAAATCTGCGCGGCAGATCTGGTTCTTCTCAGCAAACTCGACAGCGCGCCCGAAACAGAGTTGCTCGATCAGCTCCGTCAGGTGGGGGCTCGAACTCCAACTCGGATCGCCGATATGGAGTTGTCTCGCATGCTATTCGATATCGTGCCGCTCCCGCGCGGCACGACCCCTGCGCCGCACCCCGGATACGTCAGCTGGCAACATCGCAGCAAAACGGTCATGGACCGTCGGGCATTGGGTGACAAACTGGCCGACCGGCCAGAGGGGCTCTACCGGATGAAAGGCTTCGTGCTGACCTCAGGTGGTGCCTATGAGTTGCATATTGTCGGTCGCCATGTTGAGGCACGCCGCTGTGTTGCGGATGAAACGCTTCTGGTTGCCCTTGGCCCGGAGCAACGCGTGAGCCACGCCGAGATCGAGGCCTGGTGGAGCGGCTCCTGACCTAAGCGCCTTAAGTCCGGCGTCGCACTTGCCGACAGACCAGGATCACCGGAAGCAACCCCACCGCCATGATCACCAGTGATGGTACAGCGGCCCCTTCGAGCCGTTCATCCGCCGCCAGCCGGTGCGCCTGCACCGCCAGCGTATCGAAATTGAACGGCCGCATGATCAATGTTGCAGGCAGCTCCTTCATGACGTCGACAAAGACGATCAACAGCGCCGTCAGCAGGCTTGGCGTCAGGATCGGCAGATGCACCCGGCGCAGCATGCCAAATGGGCTCTGACCCAATGAACGCGCAGCAGCGTCCATATTGGCATGAACCGTTGCCTGCCCCCCTTCATAAGCCCCCAGCGCTGCCGCCATGAAGCGCACAACATACGCCATCACCAGAAGCCAGATCGAACCGGTGACCAGCAGCCCTGTCCGAATGCCGAAGTTGGCGCGCATCCAGGCGTCAAGCGCGTTGTCGAAAGCGGCAAATGGCACCATCAAACCCACCGCGATCACTCCGCCCGGCACCGCATAGCCAAGGCGCGAAAAATTCGCGGCTGCGCTCGATAGCTTGCCCGGGCGGAGACGTTGGTAGAATCCAAGGCTGACCGCCGCCAGCAGCGTTATAAGCGCCGCCATACTCGCCAGCGTCAGCGAGTTCTTGATGAAGGCAATATAGCGGCTGCTCAGCAGGTTCTGTTCAGACTCAAGCCCCATCAACGTCAGGCTCACCAACGGCACCAGGAACCCAAAGATCACCGGCAGTGCGCAAAGCACCCAAGCCGCAATCACATTGCCGCCGCTCAGTGTCGCCGGGGGCAGTGCGGCTTGTTGTTTTCCGGCGTGGTGGTAACGCGCCTTGCCGCGGCTGACACGCTCTGCCACCGCGAGCATCAATGCAAACCCCAACAGACAGAGGGCAAGTTGCGCAGCTCCCCCACGATCTCCCAGCGAAAACCAGCTGGTGTAGATGCCCGTGGCAAAGGTCTGCACCCCGAAATAGGCCACTGTGCCATAATCCGCGATGGTCTCCATAACCGCCAGCAACACGCCCGAGGCCACCGCAGGCCGCGCCATCGGCAGGCTGACACGCCAAAACGCGCGCCAGGAGCTATCCCCCAACGCCCGCGCCGCAAGAAACGCGCTGGAGCTTTGCTGCAGGAAGGCGGCTCGCGCCAGCAGGTAGACATATGGGTAAAGCACCAGCACCAGCATCAGCGCCGCACCGCCAAGAGACCGGATTTCCGGGAACCAGTAGTCGCGCGGCCCCCAGCCTGTCACATCCCGCAGGGTCGACTGCACGATCCCCGGATGGTCGAGCAGAAATGTATAGGCATAGGCCAGAACATAGGCCGGAAACGCCAGCGGCAGCACCAACGCCACCTCGAAGAACCGCACGCCGGGAAACCGGGTCATGGTGACCAGCCAGGCCGCCCCCACGCCGATGGAGAATGTGCCCAACGACACCAGCAGCACCAGATAGACCGTGGTACGCGCATAGCGGGGCAGCACAGTATCCGCGAGATGCGAGATCGTCTCCACCCCTCCCGTCAGCGCCGCGATACCAACCGCCACCATCGGCAGCAGGCAGGACAGCGCGACGATCCAGGCCAGCAGTGCAAAGCCGCGTGTGCCCCTGCTCCGGGCGGCGCTTTGGCGGTGGGCTACTGGCGCCTGTGTCTGGCTTGCTTGCGTCATTCATCCTGCCTTTGAACAGAGTCGCACCTGTTTCAAGCATTTCTGTCGGAAATTCCAGCGAGAAACCGCCGCTGCGACGGCATGTCGGCAGCGGCGGCACTGTCGGGTCCAGCAAGAGGCTGCAGATCAGTCGTAGCTGCGCTGATCCTCGATCACGAGGCCATCCTTAGGCAGGCTCCCCGGGGCAACCACATCCACGGCGCCCTTCATCTTCAGCACATCAATAACCGAGCGGGCAAAGCTGATCTCGTCGCCGCCTTCGGCCTCGATCTGGACGGTCATCACATCCATCTCGCCTTCGCGGGAGGCCACGACGCGCGCCTTGACGATCTCGTCATGTTTTTCAACCAGCGCTGCCACCTGCTCGGGGCGTACGAACATGCCCTTGATCTTGGTGGTCTGATCGGCGCGCCCCATCCAGCCCTTGATACGCAGGTTCGTGCGGCCACAGGGGCTCTCACCGGGCATCACCGCGCTCAGATCGCCGGTGGCAAAACGGATCAGCGGGTAATCGCGGTTGAGCGTGGTCACCACCACCTCGCCGACTTCACCCGGTGCAACCGGGGTGCCGGTGCCGGGTGTGACGATCTCGACGATGACCTGTTCGTCGACAATCATCCCCTCCATCGCGGCGCTCTCATAGGCGATATTGCCCAAATCTGCGGTGGCATAGCACTGCAGACACGCAATGCCGCGATCCGCGTAATCCTGACGCAAGCTGGGGAACAGCGCGCCGCCACCCACCGCAGCTTTCTTGAACCCCAGTGTCACCCCCATGGCCTCCGCCTTGTCGAGGATCACCTTCAGGTAATCCGGCGTGCCGGCATAGGTGGTCGCGCCCACATCGCGCGCCGCCGTGACCTGCAGTTCGGTCTGCCCCGTACCAGCAGGCAGAACCGCAGCCCCCACCGTACGGGCACCGTTCTCAAAGATCATCCCGGCAGGCGTCAGGTGATAGCCAAAGCAGTTCTGCACCACATCGCCGGGACCCACGCCCGCGGCATGCAGAAAACGCCCCATGCGCCACCAGTCGTGGTCCACCCCACCGGGTTCATAGATCGGCCCCGGTGACTGAAAGATATGGGCAAAGCCATGCGCCGGTTTCACGGTGAAACCACCAAAGGGTGGATGCGCCGCCTGCGCCGCGCTCAGCTCCGCCTTGCGCAGAACGGGCAGGCGCGCAAGATCCGCAACTGTCGAGATTTGCGCCGGATTCACGTCGCTCAGCAGGGCGGCAAAGCCGGGCGCCGATTTTGCGCGGGCGATCTGCTCTGGCAACAGCTTGGCCAGATCTGCGGCCCGCTCATCTGCGCTGCGGGTTTCCAATGCATCAAAATAAGTCATGGTCATCTCTCCCCGCCTCAGCTCAGCCACCTCTTGCGACGGCGGTAGGACCGCACGTCACGGAAGCTCTTGCGGCCTTCTTCGGACATCCCGAGGTAGAATTCCTTCACATCCGGGTTCTCGCGCAGCTCCGCCGCTGGGCCGTCCATTACCACCCGGCCGGATTCCAGAATGTAGCCATAGTGGGCATACCGCAGCGCCACGTTGGTGTTCTGCTCAGCCAGCAGGAAGGTCACGCCTTCGTTCTCGTTGATCGACTTCACGATCTGAAAGATCTGCTCCACAAGCTGCGGCGCCAGGCCCATTGATGGCTCATCGAGCAGGATCGTCTCGGGGCGGCTCATCAAGGCGCGCCCCATGGCGACCATCTGCTGCTCCCCGCCGGAGGTGTAGCCTGCCTGACTTTTGCGGCGCTCCTTCAGCCGGGGGAAATAAGTATAGACCATCTCCAGATCGTCTTGAATTTTGGCACTGCCATCGCCGCGCGTATAGGCGCCGGTCAGCAGGTTTTCCTCGACCGTCAGGTGCTCAAAACAATGGCGACCCTCCATCACCTGGATCACCCCCTTGCGCACCAGATCCGCCGGATCCTGCGCATGCACATCCTTGCCGCGATAGCGCACCGAACCCTTGGTGACCTCGCCGCGTTCGGAATGCAGCAGGCTGGAAATTGCTTTCAGGGTCGTGGTCTTGCCAGCCCCGTTGCCCCCCAGAAGCGCGGTGATCCCGCCCTTGGGCACGTTCAGACTCACGCCTTTCAGCACGAGGATCACGTGGTTGTAGATCACCTCGATATTATTGACTTCGAGCAGCGTCTCCGCCTGCACATCTGTGGTGTTCGCCGCGTCCAGCATCTCGAAAGCTATCCCTTT
The DNA here is from genome assembly GCF_046535935.1 of Tritonibacter sp. SIMBA_163. NCBI lineage: Bacteria > Pseudomonadati > Pseudomonadota > Alphaproteobacteria > Rhodobacterales > Paracoccaceae > Tritonibacter > Tritonibacter sp. SIMBA_163. Next base: position 122,634 of record NZ_JAWJBP010000009.1, on the reverse strand, counting down.
CGCCAGTGTCCGTTTGGGACGGAACCGATGCGGCGGCCCTGCGCCACATCATATGAGTTGTTGAAGCCGCGCCGAGAGACCTCTCCCGGCGCGACAGGACCGCTTAGTTGCAGCGTTCTTCGATGTTATTTTCGGCTGCATAGGACGCGGAGTCCTCGGCCACCAATGCACCGATCACATCGGAGTCGGTTGGGTTGAAGCCCGAGATCAGCGACCAGGTCTGCGTATCCGCATCCCATTGCGTCACCCCGACAAGCCCCGGACCGCCGTGGTTTTCACAGGACACATTGAAAGCAGGGCCGAAGTTCTGCATGCCCAGTGCCGTCATCTTTTCAGCCGTGAGTTCCAGACCTTCCATGCCGTCGATCATCATCGCGGCGTCGATCTCCGCAGTGCCGTGGATCTCCTGTGCGGTCTTGGCAGCCTCGACCGCCAGCATCGCCGCATACATGCCGCGGTTATAGGCCACTTTGCCGATCTGATCGCCCGCACCTGCGGCCAGACCTTTGTCGACCACATGCGTCTGGATGTCGTCAAAGACCGGGAAGTCATCGCCGACGTTGTGGAAGGTCACGGCCTTGTAGCCATCCGCCTTGGCACCCGCCGGGATCACATCGTGATCGGAGCCGGACCACCACACGCCGATGAAGTTCTCCATCGGGAAGCGAATGTTGGCAGCTTCCTGAATGGCAACCTGGTTCATCACGCCCCAGCCCCACATCACGACATAGTCGGGTTGCTGGCGGCGGATCTGCAGCCACTGGGATTTCTGCTCCTGACCGGGATGGTCAACCGGCAGCAGGCTCAGCTCGAAACCATGCTTCTTGCCCAGCTCTTCCAGCGTGCGGATCGGCTCCTTGCCATAGGCGGAGTTGTGATAGACCAGCGCGACCTTCTTGCCGTTCAGGTCACCGCCGTTTTCTTCCAGCAGGTGATTGATGACGCCGGACGCCCCATCCCAATAGTTCGCCGGGTAGTTGAAGACGTTGGAGAACACCTTGCCGTTTGCAGCCGACGTCCGGCCATACCCCATGGTGTGCAGCGCAATGCCGTCTGCCGTGACCTTGGGGATCAGCTGATAGGTGATGCCGGTGGACAGCGGCTGATAGACCAGCGCGCCTTCGCCCTTGGTGGATTCATAGCACTCCACACCCTTTTCGGTGTTGTAGCCGGTCTCGCACTCGATCACGCGTGCCTTGACACCGCCGATGCCGCCGTCCCGCTCGTTGACCAGCGTGAAGTAGTCGTTGTAGCCGTCAGAGAACGGAATGCCGCCCGCTGCATAGGGACCGGTCCGATAGCTCAGGTCCGGGAATACGAGGTCCGCCATTGCAGGACCTGCGGCCATCAGCGCACTCAGCGCCAGAGTCGTCAGTTTCAGTGTCATCGGGTATCATCCTCCCTTGAATTTATTCCGATGGTGTCGTGATCGAGCCCAGCCTCCTCCTTCGCTGGACCCGGCGAGGTCGTCGCCCACCCCGATCAGTGCGGGAAGGGCCAGAGCCGGAGCTTCTCCTTGGTCACACGCCAGAGCTGCGCCAACCCGTGCGGCTCCAGGATCAGGAATGTCACGATCAGTGCGCCCACGATGACCAGCTGGAAATGCGCCACGATATCAGTGGGCCAGCCCAGCATGTCGACGCCGACAACCTTCAGCACCACCGGCAGCAGCACCAGGAAGGCCGCGCCCGCAAAGGAGCCAAAGATTGAGCCCAAACCACCGATGATGACCATGAACAGCACCAGGAATGACTTGTTGATGCCAAAGGCCTCTCCCACTTCGACCGCACCGAGGTAGACCGAAAAGAACAGCGCCCCCGAGATGCCGACAAAGAAGCCGGAGACTGCAAATGCGGTCATTTTCGCCTTCATCGGATTGACCCCGATGATCTCCGCGGCGATGTCCATGTCGCGGATTGCCATCCAGCTGCGCCCTTGGGTGCCACGGGTCAGATTGCGGGCGACGATCGCGCAGAAGGTCAGAAAGATCAGGCAGAACATATAAGTCGCCCAGGCCGGCGCATGAGGGCCGGTGATGATGATGCCGAACACCTCGCGTTCCGGCGCGTTGATCTGGCCGGAGGCGGAGTAGTTGTAGAACCAAGGCACCCGGTTGAAGAGCCACACCAGAAAGAACTGCGCCGCCAAAGTCGCCACCGCGAGGTAGAACCCCTTGATACGCAGGCTCGGCAGACCGAACAACACGCAGACCAGCCCGGTGATTCCCCCCGCCAGCAACACGTGGATGAACATCGAAACCTCGGGAAAGGCCGTCATAAGCTTGTAGCAGGCATAGGCCCCCACCGCCATGAAGCCCCCGGTCCCCAGCGAGACCTGCCCGCAGTAACCAACAAGTATGTTGAGCCCGATCGCCGCGATCGCATAGATCAGGAACGGCAGCAGGATCGCATTGACCCAGTAGTCATTCACGAGGAACGGGATCACCCCAAAGGCCAGCGCCAGCACCGCATAGTAGCGATATCGGTCGAACTTGATGGGAAAGGTCTGGCTGTCCTCGACATAGGAGGCTTTGAAATCCCCGGCTTCACGGTAGAACATGATTCAGAGGCTCCCTTGGTTGAATTTATCGTTTTGCATCAAACCTCTCCCCAATTCGACTGGGCTGCATCGCGCTGATCACGCGTCATGCGGTTTGAGGGTTGGGCGTAGCCTTTGCGCTCTGAAATCCGGACCAGCCTCAGATAGGCGAAGAGACCCGCAAACAGACCGGCGGCCGCAAGTATTGTGGCCACTGTCACCTGCCCTTTGGTGTAGCCATCCCCCGTCACGGCGAGGTACCCGAAGGCCCAGAAACCGGACCAGGCAATGACGTTGAGCAGGGCCAGAAATTTCGTCATCAGAGGCTCCTCCCGTTAACCATTTCGTCAGGTTTCTGCATTTCGCCACATTTTGCCCAAATCTCAGCGGCACGTTGCCCGTGGGAAAAGTGAGTGGGTGATATGACCGTAATGTTGGAGAGACTCCGGCAGCTGGATGCTGCGCGGAAGCGAGGGGAGCTGACGGACGCGCAATATGCAGACGCCCGATCAAAGCTTTTGTCTTTGGTTGAAGACGCCGACCTTGAGCCTGCGGGATCAAAGCCCTCTCGCGCACGGCCGCGCCGCCCTGCACCCGCTGCGGCATCCAGCCGGGCCGCACCAAGTGCAATGCCTGCCGAGGCCCGTCGATCAGACACGGCCGAGAACAGCGACATGTCGTTTTTCTGGGGGCTATGCCTTGTCGGGCTCTGTGCCGCGGGGCTGATGACCTTCCTCGTGGGGCAGTTGATCGGTGACATCACCATCGCGCTGACATTGGCCGTCACGGTGTTTGCCGCTGTGGTCATCGCCGCCTTCCAACGCATGCAGGGCTGACGCTGCAGGAATTGGGAAGCGGGGCGGATATGCGGGTCAAACGCGTTCAATGATCTTCTCGCCAAACAGGCCCTGCGGGCGGAACACCAGGAAGATCAGCGCCAGCACATAGGCGAACCAATTCTCGGTTGCACCACCGACCATCGGGCCGATGAGGAACTCGAACAGTTTCTCGCCCACGCCGATGATCAGACCGCCGACGATGGCTCCGGGGATCGAGGTGAAGCCCCCGAGCATCAGCACTGGCAGTGCCTTCAGCGCGATCAGTGACAGCGAGAACTGCACGCCAGACTTTGTGCCCCACATGATGCCGGCCACCAGCGCGACAAAGCCCGCAACCGACCAGACCAGCACCCAGATGAAGTTCAGCGAGATCCCCACCGACAGCGCCGCCTGGTGGTCATCCGCCACCGCCCGCATCGCACGCCCTTGTTTGGTATACTGGCTGAACAGCACAAGGCCGGTCACCAGCAGCGCCGCGATCACCGTCGCCACGATATCAAGATTGTCGATGAAGAAGCCGTACCCGAAGATCCCGAAGGTCGTCTCGTCGATCCACAGGTTGATGCCCTGCGGCAGGCCGACGTCCAGCGTCTTGATCTCGGAGCCCCACATCAGGTCCGCCACCCCTTCGAGGAAATAGGCCAGACCGATGGTCGCCATGAATAGGATGATCGGTTCCTGCCCGACCAGATGCTTCATCACCAACACCTGCACCAGCCAGGCCAGCAGTACCATTACAGCCACCGTCATCAGGATCGCCACGAAGGACGGAACCGTCCAGCCGAAATGGGTGATATGCCCACCGAACAGGGCATTAATCAGATGCGAGAACGGCACCTGCCCTTCCATGATACCGACCAGGGTCATAGCCGCGAACAGCGCCATAACCCCTTGCGCATAGTTGAAAATTCCCGACGCCTTGTAGATCAGCACGAAGCCCAGCGCGACCAGCGCATAAAGCACCCCGGCCATCAGCCCGTTCAGCGTCACCTCCATGGCAAAGATCAGTTGATCAGGCATGGTGCGCCTCCTTGTTCATTGCTTGCTTGCGGCCAAGATCAGTCATGGGACACCCCCAAATAGGCGTCGATGACGTTCTGATTGTTGCGCACCTCATCCGGTGTGCCGTCGCCGATCTTCTTGCCGTAATCCATCACCACGACACGATCCGACAGGTCCATAACCACGCCCATGTCGTGTTCGATCAGCGCGATGGTGGTGCCGAATTCGTCGTTCACATCGAGGATGAAGCGGGACATGTCCTCCTTTTCCTCGACATTCATGCCGGCCATCGGCTCGTCCAGCAGCAACAGCTTCGGCTCGGCGGCCAACGCCCGGGCCAGTTCGACGCGTTTCTTCAACCCGTAGGGCAGGCGTGACACAGGCGTCTTGCGGATCGCCTGGATCTCCAGGAAGTCGATGATCTTTTCCACGACTTCGCGGTTCGCGACCTCTTCCTTTTCCGCGCGGCCCTTCCAGAAGGCCTGCTGGAACAGGCCCGCTTTCATATTGTTCAGGCGCCCGGTCATAACGTTGTCCAGAACGCTCATGCCCTCGAAAAGGGCGATATTCTGGAACGTGCGGGCAATCCCCTGACGCGCCACCTCATAAGGGCGCATCGGCGGGCGCTGCTTGCCGTGGAACAGCACCTCGCCCTCCTGCGGCACATAGAATCCGGAAATCACGTTCAGCATCGAAGATTTGCCAGCCCCATTGGGACCGATGATGGCGCGGATCTCGCCTTCGCGGATGTCGAAGGAGATATCCTTGATCGCCACCACACCGCCAAAGCGCAGGGTGATATTCTTCATTTCCATGACCACGCCACCGATGGTGCGGCCATCCTCGGTCACAAAGCTGTCGGAGGCATCAAGCATGGGTCACTCCTTGGGAATTCGCGCCACACGAAAGGGTGGCAAGGGACGGTGGGCGGGGCGATGTGCAGCTGGCCTGCACGAGCGTCGTCTCAACCGTCATTCTGCGGCCACCGCCCGGGTGATTGCCGATTGCACCTTGGCGTCGACGCAGGTCAGCGTCGCGCTGATCGCCCCCTTGCGCCCATCCTCATAGGTGACCTCTGTGCGGGTCGAAACCTGATCGGAGCCGTCGTAGAGCGCGGCAATGATATCAGCGAATTTCTCCTCGACGATGCGACGGCGCACCTTGCGGGTCCGTGTCATCTCGCCGTCATCGGCGTCCAGTTCCTTGTGCAGGATCACAAACCGGTGGATCTGACAGCCCGATAGCATCTCGTCCTGCGCCACCGAGACATTGACCGCCTCCACATGGTTGCGGATTGTCTCCAGCACCCGCGGGTGCCCGGCCAGCTCCTGATAGGAGGCATAGGCGATATTGTTGCGCTCAGCCCAGTTGCCCACCGCCGTCAGGTCGATGTTGATGAAAGCCACGCAGCGATCCCGCTCATTGCCGAACACCACCGCCTCCAGGATATCCGGGTAGAACTTCAGCTTGTTCTCGACATATTTGGGGGCAAACAACGCGCCATTGGCCATCTTGCCCACGTCCTTGGCCCGGTCGATGATCCGCAGGTGGCCGGAGCTTTCTTCAATGAAGCCCGCGTCCCCAGTGGCAACCCAGCCCTCGGCATCCTTGGTCGACGCGGTAGATTCCGCGTTCTTGTAATATTCGACAAAGGTGCCGGGCGAGCGATAGAAGATCTCGCCATTGTCGGCGATGCGGAGTTCCACATCCGGCGCGGGCACCCCTACAGTGTCCGCACGAACCTGTCCGTCGGGCTGTACGGTGATGAACACCGTCGCCTCGGTCTGACCATAAAGCTGCTTCAGGTTGATGCCGAGAGAGCGATAGAAATCAAAGATCTCCGGCCCGATCGCCTCGCCTGCAGTATAGCCGACACGAATGCGGCCATAGCCCAGCGTGTCCTTCAGCGGTCCATAAACCAGGATATTGCCCAGCGCATATTTCAGCCGGTCCATCGTGCTGACGGTCTTGCCATCCAGGATCAACCCGCCAACCTTCTTTGCATGCGCCAGAAAGTGATGGAACATGCGCCGCTTCAGCTTTCCGGCGTCTTCCATGCGGATCATCACATTGGTCAGCTGGCCCTCGAACACCCGCGGCGGGGCAAAGAAATAAGTCGGACCGATCTCGCGCAGATCCGTCATCATGGTGTCTTCGCTCTCTGGGCAGTTCACGCAGAACCCGCACCAGAACGCCTGCCCCAGCGAGAAGATGAAATCCCCCACCCAGGCCATCGGCAGATAAGAGAGAATGTCCTCTTGCGCCGTCAGATGATCGAACTCGCTTGCGTTCTTGGCGCTCTCAATCACGTTGCGGTTCGACAATACCACGCCCTTGGGTCGTCCGGTGGTCCCCGAAGTGTAGAGCATCACGCAGGTCGACTCGTAGTCGAGCTTGCCGCGACGGGCCGCCAGATCGGCGCTCAGCTCATCGCGCGCGGCGCGCCCCTGCTCCTGCACATGGCTATACTGATGCAGATGGCTGTGATCATATTTGCGCAAACCGCGTGGGTCGATATAGATCATGTGTTTCAGGTTGGTCAGCTGGTCCTTGATCTCGACCACCTTGTCGACCTGTTCCTGATCCCCGGCGATCACATAGGCCGCGCCGCAGTGATCCAGCACATAGGCCATCTCCTCGGCACCGGAATCCTGATAGATCGGCACCGGCACCGCACCGACGCTCTGCGCGGCCACCATCGACCAGTAGAGCGAGGGCCGGTTGCGACCGATGACGGCGATGAAATCCCCTTCAGAGACCCCGAGGTTCAACAGACCCAACGCAAGCGCATCGATCTCCTCGGCGGTTTCCTTCCAGGTCCAGCTTTGCCAGATGCCAAATTCCTTTTCCCGGTAGGCCGGGCGGTTGGCATGGACAGTTGCGTTCTTCTCCAGCAGGGCCGGAACAGACAGAAGCTGCCCGGCGCCAGACGATGTCTGCGCAGCGGTCTGAGACACGTATTTACTCCTCCCATATCCGGTCCTCCCCGACCGGATTGATCGCATCTCCCACATCTGTGGGGCGCAACCCTTATGTCCTCAGTAGGACAGCACCTTTGTAACAAAGCAAGTTTTTCGCGAAGATTTCTGAAATCTATCAAATTGTAACAAGCGCCGCAGACTACAGGGGCGAACGGCCACAGGACGACATAGCCTCCAAGCGCACAAAGGTCACAAGCCGCTTTGCCTGTCTCGGTCAAACTGCTAGCCAAGACGCGGGGAGCACGTATGAGACAAACACACGCACAGCGCACGACGATGGTGGACGCAGGCCTCAACCTGATCGCACAGGCCCTGTCGATCTATGACAGCGACCTGCGCCTGTCGGCCTGCAACAACAGGTTTCGTGAAATGTTCAACCTGCCGCCCGAACTGGTCGAGGAGGGCGCGAGCTTTGCCGCCACCATTCGCTTTATCGCCGAACAGGGCGACTATGGGCTGATCGACGACATCGACCAGTTTGTGCAGCAGCGGGTCGATCAGGCGCGCGCTTTCGTTCCGCATTACGTGGAGCGCCAACGGGCCAATGGGCAGGTGATTTCCATCGAGGGGGCGCCCCTGCCCCAGGGTGGCTGGGTCACCGTCTACACCGACATCACCCGCACCAAACGGGTGGAGGCGCTGCTGCGCGCCCGCTCCGAGGAACTGTCGGATCAGGTGACCGGCTATACCGAAGAACTCTCCGCCACCAACCGCAAGCTGGCCGCAACCATCAAGACGCTGGAGGAAACCCAGCGCCAACTGAAACAGACCGAGGCCCGCACCCGCCTGACCACCGAGATGATGCCCGCCCATATCGCCCATGTGGACAGTGAAGGGCATTATACCTTCACCAACGGGCGGCTCAGCCGGGTGTTTCCCGGTCGTCCCTCCGATATCCTGGGCCAGCATATCTCGGACGCACTGGGGCCGGCGGCCTATGCGCGCATCGCGCCACATCTCGAGGCCGCCTATCAGGGTGAGAACCCGGTGTTCGAATTCACCGAAGATCACGATAGCCGCCGCCTGCGCGTGGCCTTCACCCCTGACCATGAGGGCGGTGTGTTCATCCTGTCGATGGATGTGACCGAGGAAACCCAGGCCCGCGTTGCCCTGCAACAATCCCGCAAACGCGAGATCGCGGCGCAGATGACCAGCGGGCTAGCGCATGATTTCTCGAACCTCCTGACCATCATCCTCGGCATGCAGACAAAGCTCTCTCGCAGCGCCCTGCCGGAGGGCGCCGGGGAGCTTGTGGAAGCAACGCTCTCGGCGGCCCGCCGGGGCGGGCGTCTGCTGGACCGCATGGCGGAGATGACAAGTCACCGGGGCTTGCGCCCGCAAGCTACCAACCTGCATGCGCTGCTGGACGAGATGAAGATCCTCGCCACGCCCTCCTTGCCGCAGGGCATCGGCCTCAGCGTGCTCGACAACACCGGAGACGGGCGCTTTCTGCTCGACCCTGGACGATTGCAGGATGCGCTGTTGAACCTGATCCTGAATGCCCGCGACGCCTGTGGCACCAGCGGCCAGATCACCGTGGCCGCGCATTTGGTGGGGCAGACCTGGATCGAATTCTGCGTCGGCGACACCGGGTCCGGTTTTTCGCGCGACGCGCTCGAAAATGCGCTCAACCCGTTTTTCACCACCAAGGGGCAGGAGGGATCCGGGCTGGGTCTGTCGATGGTCTATGACATGGTCAAATCCGCCGGCGGCGATATCCGCATCGGCAATACGGTCTCCGGCGCCATGGTCACCCTGCGACTGCCCTATCGCGCCGCGCCCCTAGCCACCGGTGGCATCGCGCTGCTGGTCGAGGACAGTGACGGGCTGAGGGCCACCTATCGCCAGCTGTTGATGGACCTCGGCTATTCTGTGCTGGAAGCCACCAGCGTCGACGAGGCGGTGGCGCTGGTCGCCGATGTCGAGGGCATCGCCCTGATCCTGTCCGACATCAAGCTGGAGGGCGAGGCCACCGGTGTCGATTTCTGCACGCGCCTCGGGTCAAATGCTCCGCCTGTGGTTTTGATGACCTCGCTGCCGCACACTGACCCGCTCTACCGCGCCGCATTGGCCGCAGCACCGCTCTTGCCGAAACCCTTTGACAGCTCCCATCTGATGGCGCTCCTGCAACAGAAGGCCGACCATGCGTGATGCCAATCAATCCCCTCTCGTGACGATCCTCGATGACGAGCCGGAGATCCGCCAGCTGCTGACGGAAACGCTGGAGGATGCCGGATATCGCACCCAGAGCTTTTCCCGCGCCCGAGATTTCGAAGCTGCCTTGAAACGGGTGACACCGGACGTCTGCCTGGTGGATCTGTCGCTGCCGGATACCGACGGGTTGGCGCTGGTGCACCGGCTGGCGCTGGAACAGGGGGCCAGTGTCATTATCATTTCGGGTCGGGCGCAGGTGCAGGATCGGGTCACCGGGTTGGAGCTAGGCGCCGATGACTACATCACCAAACCCTTTGATCCGGCGGAGGTTGTCGCCCGTATCCGCGTACGCCTGCGCGATGCCCCCCGGGGCGGACAGGCGCCGTCTGGAGATCGGGCACAGTTTTCAGGCTGGACCGCGCATTTCGACCGCTACGCGCTGGAAGACGAGGCCGGGGAGGAAACCGCCTTTTCCCACGCCGAAGGCGAAGTGCTGCGCCTGTTTCTGGAAAGCCCAAAGCGGCTGATTTCCCGCGCACAGATGATGGAACGACTAGGCGGCGGGGCCGGGGACAGTTTTGACCGGGCCATGGATGTGCGCATCTCCCGCCTGCGCACCAAACTGCGCGAGGACCCCAAGAACCCGCGCCTGATCAAGACGATCTATGGCGCCGGGTATATTTTCCTCGGAGATGTCAGCTGGAGTTGACCCGACCTGCCACCATACCGGTGTGAGTGAGGGGGGCTCCCGCCTCCGCAGAGGCCTGGCCTGCGGCAATCCCCCTTTGCGAAGTTCGGCGCGGCGCAACGCCCAACGGGAGCGGAGGATTTTCTCCTCCGGCGACGGGCGGGAGCACACCCGACCTCTTGCGGCGATGATTCGGCTCGCGTAAAAAGACAATATGGCCACCTGTCTGCTCTATAATCGCGCTGAAACCCGCCCTCCTCGGTTCTACCGGATCGAGCTCGCGATGAACCTCTTCGACGAGGTCTCCCTCCTGCGCGAATGGGGTGTGAAGGGTGGCAAGGGGCGAACGACCATCAATATCTTCGGCAACCTGCGCGAAGCCTCGGTGGCGGCCGACCGTCATCGCCACCGGATGCTGAAGCGCGGCTACAACCGCGCCTGATGGCCGCGGCCCGCTCCGAACGGCCCCGCATCCCGCCCCTCTGCATCGCTTGCAGTTTGCCCCTTTCAACCCGGGCGCCCCTCCCCTAGTAATTCTGCGACAGGATCAAAGAGGCGCGCATGTCAGAGATCACGCTGGTCCGCCACGGCCAGGCCAATACCGGGGCACGGGACGAAATCAGCTACGACAAGCTGAGTCCGCTTGGCCACCAGCAGGCCCAATGGCTCGGCGATCACCTACGCAGCTGCAAGGATCACTATGCCCGCATCTACTGCGGCACCCTCACCCGGCACGAGGAAACCGCCCGCGCCATGGGCTTTGACGCCGGACAGTTGATCCGCGATCCACGCCTCAACGAGATGGAGTATTTCACCCTCGCCAAGACGATGGAGGCCCAGCACGGTCTGGCGATCCCGCAGGAGCGCGAAGGTTTTGTCGCCCATTTGCCGCAGGTCTTTGCCGCCTGGGAAGCGGATCGCATTGCCGCCCCCTATGAAAGCTGGCGCGACTTTGAGAGTCGCACCAAGGCCGCCCTGTCGGAAATCGCCAAAGGCGACGGCCCGGCGCTGGTCGTGACCTCAGGTGGCTTGATCTCCATGGTGATGCGCCACTGCCTCGGGCTGGATACTGCCGCCACTGCCCGCATCGCCCTTGCCATCATGAACACCTCGCTGCACCGCCTGCACAATATCGGCGGGCACTATGCGCCGGTCCTCTTCAACGCGGTGCCGCATCTGGAAGAGCCCGACCGGCAATACGCGCGCACTCACCTCTAGATCGCCCCGCACAGGAGACCGCCATGCAACTCTACTACGCGCCCAATACCATCTCTATCGCCGTAGCCATCGCGCTTGAGGAAGCCGGTTTGGAGTATGAGGCGATCAGGATCGATTTTGCCGAACGTCAGCAAACCACCAGAGCCTATCACCAGATCAACCCCAAGGGCCGGGTGCCCGCACTGGTGGTCGAGGGCGGCATCCTGACCGAAACCGGCGCGCTTTTGGAATTGATCGCCGACATGGCCCCCGAGGCGGGTCTGCGCCCCAATGATCCGGTGCTGGCCGCCCGCATGCGTGAGGTGATGTTCTATCTCGCTTCCACCATGCATGTGAACCACGCCCACAAGCTGCGCGGCGCCCGCTGGGCCTCCAATCCGGCCTCGTTCAAGGACATGGCCCGCAAGGTGCCCGAGACCATGGCCGCCTCCTGCGACTACATCTGCAACCACGGCCTGCGCGGTCCTTTCGTTCTGGGCGACAGCCCCAGCCTCGCCGACTGCTACCTCTATGTGGTCTGCACCTGGCTCGAAGGCGACGGGGTCAAGATTGCACGTTTTCCAAAACTCACCGCCTTCATGGCGGCGATGGAGGCACGCGACAGCGTCAAAGCCGTGCGCGCCAAGGATATGCTTTGAAGGACAAGACTATGACACATCTCTGGGTCCGCGCCGAACAGCGCCAGAACGAGGATCGCGTCGGGCTGACCCCGGCCGGCGCAGGGGCGCTTCTGGAGGCCGGCCTCCGCGTCACCGTTGAAGAAAGCGCCAGTCGCGCCATTCCGCTGCAGGGCTACATCGACGCAGGCTGCGAGATCGCGGCAGAGAATTCCTGGCCCGACGCCCCGCAGGACACGATCATCTTTGGCCTCAAGGAACTGCCGGACGACGGCACGCCCCTGCCCCATCGCCACATCATGTTCGGCCATGCCTTCAAGGGCCAGCACTCCGGCAAGGAACTGCTGCGCCGGTTCCGCGAAGGCGGTGGCACGCTCTACGATCTGGAGTATCTGGTGGACGAGACCGGCCGCCGGGTTGCCGCCTTTGGATATTGGGCGGGCTATGCAGGCGCTGCCGTCACGCTCAAGGCCTGGGCCGCGCAGCAACGCGACGAGATCTGTGGCCCCGTAGGTGTCTACAAAGACAAACATGCCCTTTTGGCCGATCTGGATGGCGAGTTGGACGCGATCAGCACGGACCGCCCCACTGCCATCGTCATCGGCGCGCTTGGCCGTGTCGGCACCGGCGCTGCCGACCTGTGCGAAGCGATGGGGGTCAGTGTCACCAAATGGGACATGGCCGAGACCGCAAGCGGCGGCCCTTTCCCGCAAATCCTCGACCATGACCTGTTCCTGAACTGCATCTTTGCCCGCCCCGGCACACCGGTGTTCGTGCCGCAGGAGGCGCTTGGTGCGGTCCGTAAACTCACCGCAATTGGTGATGTGGCCTGCGACCCGGATAGCGACTACAATCCGGTTCCTGTTTATGACCGTGCCACCACGTGGGACGCGCCGGCCCTAAGGGTTGCAGAGGCGCCCGTGCTCGACGTGATGGCGATCGACAATCTGCCCTCGATGCTGCCCGCGGAAAGCTCCGAGGACTATGCGGATCAGCTTCTGGCCAGCCTCCTGACCCTGCCCGACCTAGATGCGGGCGTCTGGGGCCGGGCCAAGGCGGTCTTTGACGAACATGTGGCAGGCTAAGCGGCCTGCCCCGACCAAGGAGAACTGACATGACTATTCACTGGTGCGGCACCGGCCTCTCCGCCATTCCCGGCCTGCGTCGCCTGCTCGAAGCGGGTCACGACGTCGCCGTCTGGAACCGCACGCCCGAAAAGGCCGCCGAGGCGATCGGCGATCTGACCACCAATATCCACAAATTCTCCATCGCGCGCCTGTCCGAACTGCTGAGCCCCGCCGACGTCGTGGTCTCCATGCTGCCCGGTGACTGGCATGTGGAGCTTGCGGAACTGGCGATCAACAACGGCGCGCATTTTGTGTCCTCCTCCTATATCTCGCCCGAGATGCGGGCGCTGGATCAAAAGGCCAAGGATGCCGGTGTCGCGCTGGTGAACGAGGTTGGTCTTGATCCGGGCATCGACCACCTGATGGCTCATGCACTGGTGGCGGAATATGCCGAATCTCCGTCCTTCGACGCGGACAACGAGATCAGTTTCCTGTCCTATTGCGGTGGCATTCCCAAAACCCCAAACCCGTTCCGCTACAAGTTCAGCTGGTCGCCCCTTGGCGTGCTGAAGGCACTGCGCTCACCGTCTCGCTCGATCCGCAACTTCGAAACCTACGATGTCGCCCGCCCCTGGGACGCGCTCTCCACCTACGACGCGCCGCTGGCCACGCCGGAAACCTTCCAAGTTTATCCCAACCGCGACTCGCTGCCCTTCATGGAGCAGTATCATTTCGGCGCGGACTGGAAGGTGAAGACTTTCGTGCGCGGGACCCTGCGTCTGGATGGCTGGTCCGAGGCCTGGGCCGATGTCTTCAAGGAGGTCGAAACCCTCGAAGGTGAGGCAGGCGACGCCCGTCTCAAGGAGATGTCCGACCAGTTCTGGCAGGACAACGCCTATGACGAGGGCGAGCCTGACCGCGTGGTCCTCTGCGTGGATCTCAAGGCAGAAAAAGACGGCGAGACCAAGTGGCACAAGACCTATGTGATGGATGCCTGGGGCGATGATCGCGGCAGCGCCATGGCGCGTCTGGTATCCTACCCGGTCTCCTTCGCCATCGAAGCGGCAATGAATGGCAAGATCGCCCCCGGCGTCAGCGCCGCGCCCAGCGATGCCGCGCTGGTCGACAGCTGGATGGGCCGTATCGGCGCGCTCGCGCAGCACCTTCAGGTGGTGTCACACCGCTCCTGAGGCGCACCATCCACGATTTGACACTATAAAAAGCCCCGCCAATTTGGTGGGGCTTTTTTTCCTGTTCACAGTCTGGCGGCCCGACCCTGTGCAATGTCGCGCCCCAAGGCCGCTCAGCGCCCCATGACATCCTCGGCAACTGCCGAGACATCAACGCCCAAGGCCTCCAGCCCCGCCTCGATGTCATAGGCCAGGTTCGGCGTTGCCATCAGGTAATCCTCGGTTGGCGTGGTCTTCTCCTGGCGTGCCATGCCCACCGCCTGAGTGAATTCCTCCGCCTCGAACACTCCGCGACCGACCCAGAGGATCGCCACGAGCTCGGCCTGCTCATCCTCATTCATATCGGCAATGAAGGCGCGCAGCTCCGGCTCTGCACGGCTGATCTCGCGCGCCATCAGCGCCACCTGCTCCGCTTTGTTTGTTGCAATATCAACCATCGTGTTTGCCTCCTGCTGTCTCGCTGCTGAGGTCAGATGGTGCTGCAATGTCCGTCGTGTGTCCTTGATCTGCGACAAGTCAGACCTGAGCCGACGCGCCCCGTGGTCGCCCGCAAAGCGCGAGCGGCTGACTCCGCCCGCGCAGCGGCTCCAGATCCAGCGTCACCCATTCCTCGCGCTCGGACATAGGCAGATTGGCGGCCTCCAGAACGGCTGCAGACACGATGATTTCCATGTCATTGGTCTTGGTCATCTGCTCCAGCCGCGACGCAGTATTCACCGTGTCACCAAGCGCAGTGTACTCAAGCCGGTCTTCATCTCCGACCACGCCGGAGAACACCTCGCCCCAATGCAACCCAATGCCGACCTGCACATCCGGACGCCCCTCAGCATGCCGCAGCATGGACCACTCCTGCATCTCTGCCGACAATTGCATGGCACATTGCAACGCCCGTTTCGGCGCCTCTGCGCCATCAAACACCAGCATGGCACCGTCGCCGATGAACTTGTCGACCATGCCATGCGTCTGGCGGGCGGCGCGTTGAACGCGGATACGATATTCGGTGACAAACGCGCCGACTTCCGCCGGGTCACGTCCCTCTGCCCAGGAGGTGAAACCGCGAATGTCGATGAACATCACCGCCATGTCCTGGCGCTTTCCCTGACGCAGATCGTCCAGATCCTCTGTCTGCATCCGCTCGGCCAACCGCGCAGGTAGGTACCGGGTCAGCAACAGGCGTTTCTCTGTCTCGATCAGGGCGCGATGCAACAGGCCCCGCAGCGCTGCGGCCGCCACCACCAGCACCACCCCCGCGAGCAGGATCATCGCCAGTCGCACGATATTGGGCGGCACCGCCACCAGATGCTGCACACGGCTGGCGATGTCAGGTGTGATGGTAACCTCCGTGACAAAGCTGAGATACCCGAGGCCACCAACGATCAGCGCCACGCAATAGGCCTGCAAATAAGGGTTGAACCGCAACACCGCAAAGGCCAGCACAAGCGGCACCAGCCATGTCGGAGGCAGCAGGAAGGTCAAGGCACCGGGCATCGACACGTTCTCCAGACCAACCCAGGCGTTCACCAACATGAACAGGCAATCCAGCGTCACGACGGGCCAGACCATCCAGCGCCGGAAGCGGCCACTACGCGCCAGCCAGAGCGTCAGCGCGCCCAGCAACAGATACGAGAACATCGACAGGACCGCAAAGATCCACTGTTTGCGCAGAAAGTCCGCGATCTCCTCCGGCGGTTCGCCGACCGCGAGGAAGAAGACAACCATCAGCCCCAATGCCACGAACATCCGAAGGATCGAGACAACTTTTTCGGCTCTCAGCTCTGCCTCGCGCAACAGGGCCGCATCAGGTGCAATCCGCCGCCGTTTCGGCAAGACCCTCATTCGCCTGGAGTTTCCAGTGCGACCACCTGGCTGACGCTGTCCTGGCTCAGCTCCTCGAAGTCGAAATTATCCAGCCGCTGCGCCCGGCGCCCGGCCTTGTCGGCGCTGATCTTGATGTCGGAGATGTCCTTTTGCGCCTGGCCAAAGTGGCGATCAAGACTGCCGACCCGATCCCCAAGCCGCTCCACATCCTTGTGCAGCAGGCCCAATTCCTTGCGGATGGCGCCGGCCTGCTCGCGCATGCGCGCGTCCTTGAGGATGGCGCGCATGGTGTTCAGCGTCGCCATGCAGGTGGTGGGCGAGACGATCCAGACCTTGAGCGCAAACCCTTCGCGCACCACGTCGGAAAAATTGGCATGCAATTCGGCATAGACTGCCTCCGAGGGCAGGAACAACAGCGCACCATCGGCTGTCTCGCCATCCAGGATGTATTTTTCCGAGATGTCCCGGATGTGTTTTCGGAGCGCGCCTTTGAGCAGCCGCGCCGCCTGCGCGCGCTCGTCCTGCGTCTCGGCATTGCGCAGCGCCTCATAGGGCTCCAACGGGAACTTGCTGTCGATCACGATCGGCCCCGGCGGATTCGGCAGATGGATCAGGCAGTCCGCGCGCTTGCCGTTCGACAGCGTGTATTGAAACGCATAGGCATCCGTCGGCAGCGCCTTGGACACGATATCGTTGAGCTGGATTTCCCCGAATGCCCCGCGTGTCTGCTTGTTGGACAGGATATCCTGCAGCGACAGCACATCGCACGACAGCTTGGTGATATTGTCCTGCGCCTTGTCGATCACCGCCAGCCGCTCCTGCAGCTGCGTCAGTGAGGTGGCGGTGCGTTTGGCATTGCCATGCAGGCTCTCGCTCATGCGTTCCTGCATATCGGAGATCGCGCGGGCCTGTCTCATCGCATTGTCCGCCAGCCGATCGTTCATGCGCTGCTGCACATCGCCCAGACGGGATTCCATCGTTTGCAAAATCTGCAGCTGCGCGTTGGCCTGGGTGTCCGACACGGTCTGCAGATTGCCGCGCAGCGCCTCCTGTCCCGAAGAGAGCTGCTGCGCCACCTGGCTGAGAGTGCTCATCTGCTGACCCAGCGGCTCAATCGCGCGAGCGGTGCGCGCGGCGCTGCGCATCGACTGCACAAGGAGAACCACTAACAGCAGCACCCCGGCCCCTGCGCCCAGCAGGATCAGCCCCAGCGTATCCATATTGGCGATGGCGTCATCCATGCCTTCCATCAGATGTTCCTTCAGCTGCGACCAAACAGGCGTTCGATGTCAGCGAGTTTGAGTTCCACATAGGTCGGGCGGCCATGGTTGCACTGGCCGGAATGAGGCGTCTCTTCCATCTCGCGCAACAGCGCATTCATCTCCTCGCCGCGCATGCGCCGGCCCGAGCGGATGGAGCCATGACAGGCCACCCGGCTCAGGATCGCTTCCAGACGTGCCTGTACCAGCTGGCTCTCGCCCTGATCGGCCAACTCGTCGAGGATGTCGCGGATCATCGCCTCTGCATTCACCTCGCCGAGGATCGCGGGGGTTTCCCGTACTGCCACGGCGTTGCCACCGAAGGCCTCGATGCCAAGGCCGAATTTCGCCAGATCCTCCGCCACCTCCAGCAGCCGGGCACAGTCCCCCTCCGACAGCTCGATGATCTCCGGGATCAGCAGCGCCTGCGCGGCGACGCCAGTGTCCGCCATCTGGTGTTTCAGCTTTTCATAGACCAATCGTTCGTGCGCGGCGTGCTGGTCGACGATCACCATGCCGTCGCGGGTCTGGGCGATAATGTAATTCTCATGCACCTGACCCCGCGCGGCCCCCAGCGGCAGATCCTCGACGGGCTGCGTCTCCGGCTCGGCGCTGACAGGCTCTTCGACCAGACGGCCATTATAGGCGGCAGAAAATTCTGCAAAGCCCGCGTTTTCCTCTGCTGGTGGCAGCGCAGGATAGGACGGTGCGGGTGGCAAGCCGGGGGATTGCGCCGCATAGGCACTGTTGCGCGCGCCGAGAGAGGGCCGGTCCATCTGGTAGACCCGTGGAGCCCCACTCGCCGTGGGCTGTTCGGGTCGCATCGCCCCCAAGGTGGCCCCCGCCACGGTGCTGGAAGCACGATGACCGGCCTCCGCCAGCGCATGGCGCAAGGACGAGACGATCAGCCCGCGCGCCAGACCCGGATCGCGAAAACGCACCTCTGATTTTGCCGGATGTACGTTCACGTCGACCAGCGTCGGCTCGCAATCGATGAACAGCGCCGCCGCCGGGTGCCGGTCGCGGCTGAGGAAATCCATATAGGCGGCCCGCAGCGCCCCCGTGAGCATCTTGTCCTTCACCGGCCGCGTATTCACGAACAGGAACTGCGTCACCGCCGCACCGCGCGAATAGGTCGGCAGCGCCGCATAGCCGTAGAGGCGAATGCCCTCACGTGTGGCGTCGATCTTCAGCGCGTTTTCGGCGAACTCCCGGCCAATGACATGCGCCAGGCGTCCATGCAGCGCGTCAAACAAATCGCCGCTCATGGGGTCGGCCCGGAAGGTCACGCGCCCCTCGCCACCGCCGGACACATCACGCAGGGTGAACCCTACCGCAGGCTCCGCCATCGCCAGCCGCTTCACGGTGTCGGAGATCGCCTGGCTTTCGGCGCGATCGGTGCGCATGAATTTCAGCCGTGCCGGCGTGGCAAAGAACAGATCGCGCAGCTCCACGATGGTACCCTGACGCAGGGCGGCGGGTTTCACCGCCTCCATCTGGCCGCCGGCAACGCGGATCTGCGCCGCGTCATGACCCTCGGCACGACTTGTAATGGTCAGCCGCCCAACCGCGCCAAGGCTGGGCAGCGCCTCACCGCGAAAGCCGAAGGTGTGGATGTTCAGCAGATCCGAGCCGTCGATCTTGGAGGTCGCATGGCGCGACAGGGCCAGCGGCAGATCCTGAGGCGTCATGCCACAGCCATTGTCTGTCACCCGGATCAGCGTCTTGCCGCCATCGGCGATCTCGACCGTGATGCGGGTCGCCCCGGCGTCGATGGCGTTCTCCACCAACTCCTTCACCGCCGAGGCCGGACGTTCGACCACCTCCCCCGCGGCAATGCGGTTGATGGCGCTGTCGTCCAGCTGGCGAATGACGGGAAGAGGGGCAGACGCAGCCTGAGTCACGGGATTTTCGCTGATTTGGGGGTCGATAGTAGACATAGCCCAAGATTTAGCATGCGCGAGCACGATTCTGCCACCCGGAATACGCGCGCTAGGTGGTCCGTGCAGCGAGCGCGCAGCCCTCGGCGGTTACACGCCCGACGGCGCCCCCGCACGCCCACGGCAGGGGCCGAACAACGCGGCAATCGCCAGGATCACGCCGGAGATGGTGGCGATCATGCCCGCCGCGCTGACCGCATCCCCCATGCCAATCCAGAGCGGACCGTAACCCGCCAGAACATAGCCAATGATGGCCGATAGGGTGGCGAAAGCGACGCTCCAGGCGATCTGAAGTTCGAGCCGGTTGGTCATCATCCGCGCCGCGGCCGGCGGGCAGATGAACATGGCGATCACGATGATCGACCCAACCGCATCAAAGGCCGCCACGGCCGCGATCGCCGCCGTGATCACCAGCGCCAACCCCAGCAGATCAGTCCGCATCCCGATGGTACGGGCGAAGCTTTCGTCGAAAGTCGCAATCTTCAGCGGACGCCAGAACAGCGCGATGAAGCCCGCCACCACCACCAGCGTCGCTCCCATGCGCGGCAGTTCGACTGGCAGATAGGCAAGCGCCTGCGGATCCAGCAGCGATCCCCAGCCGGTGCCATCGAGCCAAATCAGGCTCTCCAAGTTGCCATAGAGCGCATGTTCCACGTCCAGATGAACGGAGGACGTATCGCTCTGCTCCAGCAGAAGCACCCCGGCGGCGAACAGCGTGGTGAAGACAACGCCCATGGCCGCACCGGGTTCGATGCGGCCGAGGCGGCGGATCGCCTCGATCATCACCACCGCGACCACCGCCGCGCCCGCCGCACCCAGCATCATCGGCCAGGTGGAGATTGCGCCGGTCAGCAGGAAGGCCACGACAATGCCCGGCAGCGCCACATGGCTGATGGCATCGCCGATCAGCGCCTGCTTGCGCAGCAGCAGGAAATTCCCCGGCAGCGCGCAGGCCACCGCCGCAAAAATCCCGATCAGCAGCGGCGTGAGGGAGAGGGTGACGAATTCGCTGCCCATCAGAAGGCCTCCTTGGGGGTGCCGATCTCGCGATCAATTGCGGCGATCTGGTCCGGGGTCAGCACGGTTTCAATCTCGCGCAGCCCATCATAAAGCGCTGCCGCTGCCTCCTGTGCCTGATCGCGGCGCAGGATGTCCCAGCGGCGTTCGTCGCGCAGCGCCTTGGCGGCGCGGGCTTGGCCGGACCGTGTCGCAACACCATCGGCGCGCACCAACCCAGCTCGGGACAGCAGACGCAGGGTGAGCGGTTCATAGATGGTCTGGTCTTGCGCCAGCGCCAGCAGACCCTGTCGCATATGCAAGCGGCGCTGGAACCTTTGATGTCGCAGCACGGCGGCGAGCACACCTCTGTTGGGCGCCACCAGCAGCGACAGGGCAAAGAGCGCAAAGCTCATCAGAACGATGATCGGCCCGGTGGGCAGGTTCGGCGCAGAGGCCGAGATGGCCGCACCGAGATAGGCCGCCAAAGCACCCAGAACGCCTGCAAGGATCACCACCTGGTCGGCGCGTTCAGTCCAGAATCGCGCAGCAACAGGCGGAATGATCAGCAGCGCCACGATCAGGATCAGCCCCACCACCTTGAGGCCCACCACGGTGACCGCCATCACCAGCCCCATCATCAGCATGTCGATCTTGCTGACCGGCAGGCCACGCGCGGCGGCATATTCGGGATCAAAGGCCACCATGGTCATGGGGCGTCGCGTCAACAGCACCAGGAACAGCACCGCCGCACCGCCCCCTGCGATCACCAGCGCATCGGTGTAGAGCATGCCTGCGGTGGAGCCCAACAGGAACCCCTCAAGCCCCGCCTGCCGTCCGACACCCAGCGTCTGGATCACAGTCAGCAGCACCACGCCAAAGCCGAAAAACACCGATAGCACCGCACCGATCGCCGCATCTTCGGCCAGGCGCGTGTTGCGGGTCAGCCAATTCATGCACAGCAGACCGAGGCCAGCTGATACGGCAGAGCCGGTCAGCAGAGCCGCAAGATTGCGGCCATCCCCACCCAGCGCCACGAGGACCAGGAACGCAACGCAGACGCCGGGCAGGGTGGCATGGCTCACGGCATCGGACACCAGCGCCCGCTTGCGCAGGAACAGGAAGGTCCCCGTGATCCCCGAGGCTGCGCCCAGCAGCGCCGCCCCGATCGCCACCAAAGTGGCGTTATAGCCCATTTGCAGGAACAGCGCGTCAATCAGCATGCTCCGCCTCTCTCTATATATTATATGTGTCAGGTCACCGTGGCGGTCACGCCGGCCGCGCGATCTGGTCGATCTGTGCGGTGGCCAGACGTCCGCCATAGGCCGATTGCAACGTGTCCGGAGTAAAGGCCTCAGCCACCGAGCCTTCGGCGACCTTGCGGGTGTTGATCAGGAACACATTGTCGAAGTAGTCCCGCACCGTCGCCAGATCATGATGCACCACGACCACGGTCTTGCCCTCGGCCCGGAGCGCCTTCAGCACGCCGATGATCGCCTTCTCCGTCGCCGCATCCACCCCGGCAAAGGGCTCGTCCAGCAGGTAGAGATCCGCTCCCTGTGCCAGCGCGCGCGCCAGAAACACCCGTTGCTGCTGCCCACCGGAGAGCTGACCGATCTGCCGGTCGGCAAACTCGCTCATGCCGACGCGATCCAGACAATCCGATGCGATTTGGCGATGGGTGCCGCGGATACGGCCCAGCAGTCCCAGTTCGCGATAAAGCCCCATCATCACCACGTCGATCACCCGGGTCGGGAAATCCCAATCCACCGAAGCGCGCTGCGGCACATAGGCGATGCGCCCGCGCTGATGGTCCAGCGGGCGGCCGAAGACCTGCACCCGGCCCGAGACCGGCGGCACGATGCCCAGGGCGGCCTTCAACAGGGTGGACTTGCCAGCGCCGTTGGGACCGATGATCGCGGTCATCTGCCCCGGAACCACAGTCATGTCGACGGAGAACACCGCCGGCTTCTCGCCATAGCTGACGGTGAGGCCACGGATGGCGAGCGGACTGGCATCCAGCCCCGGCTCGCGCGCAGCCTGTCCGTTCTGGCTGGCCAGTGAAAGTTGCATATTCAGTGTCCCGCCCCGAGTTTGCCATCCATGCCGCCGGTGGGAACATCCGCGCCCAACGCGCCGGCGATGGTGGTAAAGTTGTGGTCCAACATACCAAGATAGGTTGCCTCATAGGTGCCCTCCGCGCCCATGGCGTCGGAAAACAGCTCGCCGCCGATGACCACCTCATGATCCTTGGCCGCCGCGCCCTCGATCAACGCACGCATGGAGCGATCCGCCACCGAGGTTTCGACAAACACCGCCTTGACCTGGCGATCCACCAGCACGTCGACCAATTCGCCGATACGGTTCAGACCGGCCTCGGACTGGGTGGAAATGCCCTGAATGCCCAGCACGTCAAACCCGTAGTCGCGCCCGAAATAGCCAAAGGCGTCATGCGCGGTGACCAGCACCCGGTTGTCATCCGGTACGCCGGCGACAACCCTGCGGCCGTAGTCCGACAGGCGGTCCAACTCGCCCAGGTGACGCTCCAGATTGGCGGCAAAGAGGTCTGTCGCCGCCGGGCGGGCCTCGGTGAGCGCCCGCGCCACTTCGCGCACCACATGCTTCCACATCTCCGGGCTCATCCAGACGTGGGGGTCGAATTTGTCAGCGTAGTCATCATGGCCGCGCAGCAGGTCCTTGGGCATCGCCTCGGCCACCGGCACCACAACACGCTTGCGCGCCAGCGAATGGAAGAAGTCTTCCATCTGCGCCTCAAGATAGAGCCCGTGCCACAGCACCAGATCGGCGCGGGTCATGGCAGCGATATCAGTGCGGGTCTGGCGATAGGCATGCGGATCCACGCCCGCGCCCATCAATGCGGTCACCGCGACCTCGGCGCCGCCGATCTGGCGCGCCGCATCTGCGATCATGCCGGTGGTGGCCACAACGGTAAGCTTTCCCTCGGCCGCCAGCCCCGGAGTCGCACTGGCCAGTGCGGCCACAGCACCCAGCCCCAGAAGAGTTTGACGTCGGCTCAGCATATATACGTGCTCCCTGCTCGCAAAAATCTCGTTTCTCTTTCCAGCAATATGAGAACGATTCTCAACTTCGTCAATGAAAATGCGAATTATTCTCAAGAAAGGTCAATTTTTTGTCCTTTTGGTCAAAACAGAATGCGGAAAACCCATGGGAAACCTTGCATCAACGCGGTTTGGCGTGCGATTTTGGGGCAAATCTTTCGAGGACTCCCGCACATGGACAGCCAAACCGCAGACGCCCCTGCCAAAGCCGCCGCTGCATCGCCCTCAGGGGACGGTGCCGGCGTACATCTGCCCCGCAACCCCGGCATGGAGCTGGACCTGGATTGGGCACTCGGGATGGAGGCCAACACCTCCGCCATCGAACGCCGCTGCGCCAGCCTTCCCGGGCGCCGGTCGGTCAAAAAAGACCATCAGGCCGCATGGCTTCTGAAGGCGATCACCTGCATCGACCTCACGACGCTTGCAGGCGACGACACCGAGGCCCGCGTGCGGCGTCTCTGCGCCAAGGCGCGTCAGCCGGTGCGCGCAGAAATCCTGTCGCAACTCGGCATGGAGGGCATCACAACCGGCGCGGTCTGTGTCTATCACGACATGATCCCGGCCGCTGCGCGGGCGCTGCATGGCACCCAGATCCCGGTCGCCGCCGTCTCCACCGGCTTTCCCGCAGGCCTGTCGCCCTTTCACCTGCGGGTCGAAGAGATCCGCGAAAGCGTGCGCGCCGGGGCCCGCGAGATCGACATCGTGATCTCCCGCCGCCATGTGCTCTCGGGCAACTGGCAGGCGCTCTATGACGAGATGAAGGCCTTCCGCGAGGCCTGCGGCGAGGCGCATGTGAAGGCGATCCTGGCCACCGGCGAGCTGGGCACCCTGCGCAACGTCGCCCGTGCCTCGATGATCTGCATGATGGCGGGCGCCGATTTCATCAAGACCTCCACCGGCAAGGAAGGGGTGAACGCCACCCTGCCCGTTTCGCTGGTGATGATCCGCGCCATCCGCGACTACTACGCGCGCACCGGCTTTCACGTCGGCTACAAACCCGCAGGCGGCATCTCAAAGGCCAAGGACGCGCTGGTCTACCTCTCCCTGATGAAAGAGGAACTGGGCAACCGCTGGGTCCAGCCCGACCTGTTCCGCTTTGGCGCGTCCAGCCTGCTGGGCGATATCGAACGCCAGCTCGAACACCACGTGACCGGTGCCTATTCCGCCGGCTACCGCCACCCGATGGCGTGAGGACGAACAGATGACAATCAAAGAGATCTTCGACACCATGGACTATGGCCCCGCTCCCGAAAGCGCCGCAGACGCCTTTGCATGGCTGGTCGATCAGGGCAGCCGGTTTGGTCATTTCATCAACGGTGACTTCACCACCCCGGGCAAGGGGTTCGAGAGCAAGAACCCGGCCACCGGCGAGGTGCTGGCGGAATTGAGTCAAGCGACAAAAAAGGACGTGGACGCCGCGGTCAAGGCCGCCCGCACCGCGCAAGGCCCCTGGGCCGCCATGGGCGGATCCGGCCGTGCCACCTACCTCTATGCGATCGCACGTCTGCTGCAGAAACACAGCCGCCTGTTTGCGGTGCTGGAGACGCTGGACAACGGCAAACCGATCCGCGAGAGCCGCGACATCGATATCCCGCTTGTGCAGCGCCACTTCTACCACCACGCGGGCCACGCCCAGTTGATGGACGAGGAGATGTCGGGTCGTGAGGCGCTCGGCGTCTGTGGCCAGATCATCCCGTGGAATTTTCCGCTCTTGATGCTCGCGTGGAAGGTCGCGCCAGCGCTGGCCATGGGCAATACGGTGGTGCTGAAACCGGCGGAGTATACCTCGCTGACCGCGCTGCTGTTTGCCGATATCTGCCGTCAGGCCGGCCTGCCCAAGGGCGTGGTCAACATCGTCACCGGCGATGGCGCCGTGGGCGAGATGATCGTCAATGCGGATGTGGACAAGATCGCCTTCACCGGCTCGACCGACGTCGGCCGCAAGATTCGCGAAGCCACCGCAGGCACCGGCAAGGCGCTGACGCTGGAGCTGGGCGGCAAGAGCCCCTACATCGTCTTTGACGACGCTGATCTGGACAGCGCCATCGAAGGGCTGGTGGATGCGATCTGGTTCAACCAGGGCCAGGTTTGCTGCGCTGGCTCGCGTCTTCTGGTGCAGGAGAGCGTCTCCGAGCGGTTCCACAAGAAACTGCGCGCCCGGATGAAGACCCTGCGCCTCGGCGATCCGCTCGACAAATGCATCGATGTCGGTGCCGTGGTCGATCCCGTGCAACATGCCGAGATCACCCGTCTTGTGGCCACTGCCAAGAATTGCACCGTGCATCAGAGCAAGGTCAACATGCCCGCAAAGGGCTGCTTCTTCCCGCCGACCCTGATCGAGGGTCTGTCGCCCGCCGATCCCCTGATGCAAGAAGAGATCTTTGGACCGGTGCTGGTCACCACCACCTTCCGCACGCCGTCCGAGGCGGTCGAGCTGGCCAACAACACCCGCTACGGGCTGGCGGCGACGCTCTGGACCGAGAATGTGAACCTGGCGCTGGATATCGCGCCAAAGCTGGTCGCCGGCGTGGTCTGGGTCAATGGCACCAACATGTTCGATGCTGCCGCCCCGTTTGGTGGCGTGCGCGAAAGCGGCTTTGGCCGCGAGGGCGGTGTCGAGGGGCTGATGGCCTACACCCGACCCAAGGGCGAGACCAAGGCCCTGACACCGATTGCCGCCTTTGACGGCGCAGAGACCGCGACCGCCCCTGCAAGCATCGACCGCACTGCCAAGATGTACATTGGCGGCAAGCAGGCACGCCCCGACAGCGGCTACTCCAAGCCTGTCTACGGGCCAAAGGGCAACCTGCTGGGCCATGTCGGCGCTGGCAGCCGCAAGGATGTGCGCAACGCGGTCGAGGCCGCCCATGCCGCCAAGGGCTGGTCCAAGACCACTGGCCACCTGCGCGCTCAGATCCTCTATTACATGGCCGAGAACCTCGCCGCGCGGGCTGGTGAATTTGCCGCCCGCATCGACGCGATGACCGGCAAGGGGGAAGGCACCGCCGAGGTTGAAGCCTCGTTGCAGCGCCTGTTCTCCGCCGCTGCATGGGCCGACAAATACGATGGTCTGGCGCATGGTGTGCCGATCCGCGGCGTCGCGCTTGGCATGAAGGAACCGGTCGGCACCATCGGCGTGCTCTGCACGGACGAGGCGCCGCTGCTGGGTCTGATTTCCGCCATGGCACCCGCAATCGCCATGGGCAATCGGGTGGTTCTGGCGGCCTCACAAGCGTTTCCGCTAGCCGCCACAGATCTTTATCAGGTGCTGGAAACTTCCGATCTGCCTGCCGGTGTGGTCAACATCCTGACAGGCGCGCACAAGGATCTTGGCGACACCATGGCCAAACACCTCAACCTCGATGCGGTCTGGAGCTTCTCCTCCACCGATCTGTCACAATTGATCGAGGTCGCCTCTGCCGGAAATCTGAAACGCACCTGGGTCAACAATGGTCAGGCGACGGACTGGGCGCGCGATCACAGCAAGCGCTTCCTGCAAGCCGCAACCGAGGTGAAGACGGTCTGGATCCCCTACGGCGAGTGACCTGAGAATTAATCAACACAGAAACGGCGCGGCCCCGACTTGGGACCGCGCCGTTTTCATTTTGCGTTGTTCGGGCGTTGATCTGCACGCGATCTCACTGCCGAGTACCGCAGATCAGTCCGTCGACTTCAGCCCCACGGGCTCACCGACGACCACAAACCGTAGGCCATCCGGGTCCAGCAGCTCCCGTGCCACCCGGTTCACATCCTCCAGCGTCACCGCGTCGATCTTCTCATTGCGAGTCAGCACATAATCAGTCGGAAGATCGTCCATCTGCATCGCCACAAGGATTGATGCGATCTGACCATTGCCGTTGAACCGCAGCGGGTAGGCGCCGGTCAAATAGGTCTTGGCATCCTGCAATTCTGCCTCGGTCACGCCGTCCGCCACCAAAGAGGCCCATTGATCACGTACCACTCCGACGGCCTCTGCCATCTTCTCATTCGCCGAGGCGAGCGACCCCATATAGGTCGCGGCCAGATCGCGCGGCACCAGATAGCTGTAGACGCCATAGGTCAGCCCACGCTTGGTGCGCACTTCCTGCATCAACCGGGTCTCGAACGAGCCCCCACCCAGGATCTGGTTCAACACATAAGCGGCAAAGAAATCTGGATCCGTCCGGTCAATGCCCTTCTGGCCAAACAACGCGACCGATTGCGGCGTGGCAAAGGGCACCACCGTGACGCCACCTTCGATCATCACCTCAGCCGGACCAGGCATAGGGCTGCCCTCAGCGGGCAGATCACCCAGCAACTCGTCCAGCATCACACCCAGCTCCTCGGGCGTGATGTCGCCAACAGCACTGACATAGAGCCTGTCCCGAGCAAAAACCGCCTCATGTGCCGCAAACATGTCCTGACGTGTCAGCGCTGAGACGCTCTCCACGGTGCCGATGCCATTTGTCCCATAGGGATGATCTCCAAAGGCGAGTTCGGCAAATTTGCGCCCGGCGATCGCATTGGGATCGCTCTCATCCGAACGTAGCCCCACCAGAACCTGCGCCCGGACGCGATCCAACGCATCCTGATCGAATCTCGGTTCCTGAATCGTCTGACGCAGCAGCTCCACCACCTCTTCGCTGTTCTCACTCAGAAAGCGAGCAGAGATGGAGACCGTGTCCTTATCTGCATCATATGAGAAATTCGCAGCCAGCGCTTCGAGCGCGCGTGCGTAATCCTGCGCGCGAAGCTCGCCCGACCCCTCCTCAAGCAATCCGCCCATCAAATGTACCGCGCCCCGCTTTCCGGGCGCATCCAGTGATGTCCCGCCGCGAAAGCGCATCTCCAATGCGGAGAAGGGGATCGTGTGA
Source organism: Tritonibacter sp. SIMBA_163 (assembly GCF_046535935.1). Classification (NCBI taxonomy): domain Bacteria; kingdom Pseudomonadati; phylum Pseudomonadota; class Alphaproteobacteria; order Rhodobacterales; family Paracoccaceae; genus Tritonibacter; species Tritonibacter sp. SIMBA_163. The sequence goes on along the minus strand of NZ_JAWJBP010000009.1, from coordinate 94,394 downwards.
TCCTCCACCAGCCATGCCTTGATGCCGCCCGGAGAGGTGACCTCCTGGATGTCGATCTCCGCCCGTGCCATCTGGGCCGCCATCAGCAGGGCAAACCCGGCCACAAGCGCCAGCACCGCACGCTTCAGCGGGCGCAGATCCACGGTTTTTGCGCGCAGGGTTGTCGTGTTCCGGCTCATTGGTCAGCCTCCTGCTGGCTCTGGGTCAGATATCCGGTGACAGAGGTCTCGGGCCGCATCACCTCGCGCGCGACGGCAATGATCTCATCCTCGGTGATCGACTGCAGCACACGCGGCCAATCCTGCACATCCTCCACCGTCAGCCCCGAGGTCAGCGCGCGGCCGTAACGGTTGGCGATCCGGTCCACGTCATCACGGGCATAGATTTCGGAGGCGCGCAGCTGCAACTTGATCCGCTCCAACTGCTGACTGTCGACGCCTTCGGCCAAAAACTGTGTCACGGTCCGGTCCAGCGCAGCCTCCGCTTCCTCAAGCGTCACACCATCGGCGGGCACAACAACAAAATCAAAGGTCGTGTCATCCAGTGATACCCCGGAATAGAAAGCAGCCGTATAGACCGCGACCTGCTGCTCGAATTGCAGTGCGTTGGCGAGATAGGAAGTCGTGCCCCCGCCCAGCAATTCCGACAACAGATAGAGCGCCGCAGCTTTCTCTTGGCTGGCGTGATCCCGTTCCGGTGCCAAATAAGAGCGCTGCACGTAAGGCTGCGCCACCCGCGCGTCGGCAAAGGCTAGACGCCGCGCCGCGCTCTGCGGCGGTTCCTGACTGCGCAGGCGTTCGGGCAAATCGGGATTGGCGGGAATGACACCGTAGTATGTTTCGGCCAAGGCCCGCACCTCGTCTGGCCTCACATCCCCGGAGACCACCAGAATCGCGTTATTGGGCGCATAGTAGGTGCCGTAGTAGGACAGCGCGTCCTCCATCGACAGCGTCTCCATCTCGTGACGCCAGCCAATGACTGGCTGGCCGTAACGATGGTTGAGATACTGAACCGCCCGCATCTGCTCCCGGAACAGCGCCGAAGGATCATTGTCGGTGCGCTGATTGCGCTCCTCAAGGATCACTTCGCGTTCTGTCACGATGTCGGTCTCGGTCAGGCGCAGGTTCCGCATCCGATCCGATTCCATCTGCATCATCAACTCAAGGCGATCCGCCGCAACCCGCTGAAAATAGGCGGTGTAATCATAGCTGGTGAAAGCATTGTCGCGGCCACCATTGCGCGCGACGGTGGCCGACAGCTCGCCCGCCTCCAGCGTATCCGTGCCTTTGAACAGCAGGTGTTCTAGAAAATGCGCGACACCGCTCTGCCCTACGGGTTCATCCGCCGATCCGGCGCGATACCAGACCATATGCTGAACAACCGGGGCCCGATGATCCTCCACAACCACAATCATCATGCCGTTTTCCAGCGTGAAGGTTGTCACCATTTCGGCCCCTGACTGTGCCTCTGCGGGCGCGGCCTCAGCAGCGGGTGCGGTCTCCTGGGCGGACAGCATGGGCGCACCAAGACCCGCCGTCATCGCCAGGGCACAAAGCGCAACCCGCCAGCTGGCCCGAAGCCCGGACGGAAACGCTGCCACAGATGTCATATGTTCTATCCTCCAGATCGATCATCCCGGCACATGCCATGGCATGCCCCAGCGCAGAGTCGGTTTCGTCTGCTGAAGATCAAGTTACGGTGCAAAACGCCAGCCACAAGCCGGTTTGCCGAAATTGTGAAGGGTTATTCGCCTTCTGGCGGCGAAGAGGGGGTCGGCACACCGGCCCGACGGTACGCCGTACTCACATCCTGAGGGTCCAGCGCCTGACGCTCGTAGGTCTCGGCGTAGCGGTCGACCGGGAACAGCTTGATGTTGGCAAGAATACCGGCCCGTTTGCGATACTTCGCATCCTCTGTTGCCAGCGACTCGCGAATATCACCCTGCACGCCATATCGGCTGGCGGCCGTCACAAGCGCGCCATCGCCGGCAGGAATATCCGTGCCGCTTGGGCGTCCGCCCAGGGCCACCACGGCTTCTGCCTTAGGGTCGCGATCCGTGCGGTTGCGTCCGCCGGGGGTCGGCTCCGGCAGAGCCGCATAGCTTGCTGGTTCTTCCAGCGGCTTGCTGGGCAGCACGAGAAACTCATCGGGACTGTTGCGGCGCGCATCAAGATCATGCAGCGGTTTGTTGCCACAGGCCGACAACAGCAAAACGGAACCCAGAATGATCGGTGCAGTCGCAAAGCGCATGGGGCGCGGTCCTCTTAGACGTTTCAGTCACCTCTAGCGCATATCGCGCAAGAGGTCACGCGGGCTTTTTCGCGCGGCCTTCGAACAGGATCAACCCCGCCGCGCCCGCAAAGATAAAGATATCCGCGACGTTGAAAACAAAGGGATTGTTCACGCCGCAGCAGGACATGTTGAGAAAGTCGAGCACATAGCCATAAAGCACCCGATCCACCACATTGCCCAGCGCACCGCCGATCACAAGACCGGCACAGAGCTGCATCATCCAGCTCTGGCCATGACTGCGGCGCACCCAGAGGAACACCGCAACGCAGATCACCAGTGAGATCACCACCAGCGCCCAGCGACTTGCGTCGCTGCCGCCGTCGAACAGGCCGAAGTTGATGCCGCGGTTTTCGCCATACCGAAAGGTCAGGAGCGGCGGAGCCACGTCGAGTCGCAGCCGATTGACCAGATCGAGGCCGAACACGACCCCGATCTTTGTTGCCTGATCAATGATCAGCGCAACAAAGGCGGCAAGGTAAAGCACGTAGCTCCGCATATCAGTTACTGCTCCGGGCTCAGTGACGGAAGTGACGCATGCCGGTGAAGACCATCGCCAGCCCCGCCTCATTGGCGGCCTTGATGACCTCATCATCGCGCATCGAGCCACCGGGCTGGATGACGCAGGTGGCGCCATTGGCCGCCGCCTCCATCAGACCGTCGGCAAAGGGGAAGAACGCATCGGACGCCACGGCAGACCCTTTCGCGAGGCTTGCGGGCAGCTCCATCGCATCCGCCATCCGCTGCGCCTTGACGCCAGCGATGGTGGCAGAGTCCACACGGCTCATCTGGCCTGCACCAACGCCCACGGTCTGACCGTCCTTCACGTAGACGATCGCATTGGATTTCACGTGTTTGGCAACTTTCCAGGCAAACAGCAGATCCGCCATCTGTTCCTCGTTGGGGGCTTTTTCGGTCACCACCTTGAGGTCATCCATCGCGCGGTGGCCAATGTCTTTGTCCTGCACCAGCATGCCGCCCGAGACCTGACGGGTGGTCAGGCCTGCGTCCTGCGGGTTGGGCAGACCATCGGTGATCAGCAGGCGCAGGTTCTTCTTGGCGGCAAAGATCGCCTTGGCCTCGTCGGATGCGCCCGGCGCGATAACCACCTCGGTAAAGATCTGGGCGATCGCCTCGGCGGTTTCGCCATCCAGCGGCTGGTTCAGCGCCACGATGCCGCCAAAGGCCGAGGTGCGGTCGCAGTCGAATGCCTTTGTGTAGGCCTCAATCAAGGTCGCGCCCCGGGCCACACCGCAAGGGTTGGCGTGTTTGATGATCGCCACAGCAGGGCCGTCCTCGGGGGCGAATTCACTCACCAGCTCAAAGGCCGCGTCGGTGTCGTTGATGTTGTTGTAGGAGAGCTCCTTGCCCTGCAGCTGCTGTGCGGTGGCAACACCCACGCGGTCGCTGCCATCGGTGTAGAAAGCTGCGTCCTGATGCGGGTTCTCACCATAGCGCAGCGTCTGCGCGATCTGTCCAGCAAAGGCGCGGCGACGCGGCGCTTCCAGGCCGATGGCACCGGCCATCCAGTTCGACACCGCCGCATCATAGGCCGCCGTGCGGGCATAGGCGTTCTGCGCCAGCCACTGACGGAACACGAAAGAGGTCTGACCGTCGTTCTGGTCCAGTTCCTCCAAGAGTACGCCGTAGTCTTCGACATCCACCACGGTGTTGACGAACGCGTGGTTCTTGGCCGCCGCGCGGATCATCGCCGGGCCGCCGATATCGATGTTCTCGATCATCTCGTCATAGGCCGCACCGCGCTTCAGTGCCGCCTCGAACGGGTAGAGGTTCACCACCAGAAGGTCGATCTCACCGATGCCATGCTCGGTCATCGCCGCCACATGGGCATCATTGTCGCGCAGCGCCAGCAGACCGCCATGCACCATCGGGTGCAATGTTTTCACACGACCGTCCATCATTTCCGGGAAGCCGGTCACATCAGACACATCCCGAACGGCGAGACCCGCATCACGCAGCGCTTTTGCAGTGCCACCGGTCGAGAGCAGTTCAACCCCGCGCTCAGCGAGGGATTTGCCCAGCTCGATCAGCCCGGTTTTGTCAGAGACGGACAGAAGGGCGCGGCGGACGGGGTGGAGGTCGGTCATCGGTGTCAGAATCCTTGTTCAGGTTCACTCTTCGTAGGCCATGGGTTCGTCGCGGGCCAGATCGCGCACGGCCACGGCCGTTTCCTGCGCCTTGCTGAGGGTCCAGCGGATCTGGGTCGCGTATTGAATGGCCCGGCCCGACAGGACAATTTGCAGCGATTGACGCGGCTTCAAGCGGGTCTTTTCCAGGTAAACGCTGGTTTCCAGCTTCAGGTCGCATTGACCGTCGTGACGGAATACCCAGATTTCCCCACTCTTGAGCGCCATGGATACTGCCGCGCCCCCCAAGTCAAGGGCCGCATCCACATCCGGGTGCAAATGGAACCGCAAATCATAACCGATTCCCTGCAGCCCACCGGAATCCAGCGCCTTGTCGAAGCGTTTCTTGGCTGCCCCATCCAGCGCGAGCAACATATCCTCGCCCGAAACCATCCGCCCATCCACGGACAGCTCCAATGCGCGGGCGACAGTTACCCCGAAGTGGCGGGCATAACCATCATGCGCGCCCTGAAACCGGTAACCATCATCAAGGTCTTCGCGCTCGATCGGCACCTCAGTGGGCGACTCGATCAGGAATTCATGACCGGTGCCCTTCTGCGGTTGCGCCAGCCGGGCGCTGGAATGCCCTTCGACACAAAGGGCAGAATGCGATGGTGTCGCCCGCCCGGCGCGACGCCACTCGAGACCAAAGTTCTCACCCGCGCCGCAGTTCACGATCAACGGACGCCGACCAGAGGTCAGCTCGAACGCCAAGGTTGAGGCATGTCCGTTATAGGACGCTTTGCTCACCGGCGGTACGGTGGCATCAACAATCACCGAAGTCCGCCTGGCAGATAGCCGGGCAAATCCCATCGCCAATCCATCAAAGGCACGCGCTGGCACATGTGAGGCCGCCAAGGCATGGTCGAGCCAGCCTTCCTGCCCACGCCCACCGCCGTGAAACCGCGCAAGTCCCCCATCGCTATGGCGCAACGCGCGCAGGGTGGGCGCGATCCTGTCCAGGGCGGCATGATGTTCGCGGGGCACCGAGCGCCCGGCTTCGTGCAGGGCCGCCGCCGCCCAGGTCAGCAGGGTGAAGACATCGAGCAACTCTTCCGGGTTGCGAGTGGGCAGACCTCCGTCGGCATTGATCTGCGTTTCGCAATCCTGTGCCAATGCCCGCACCGCCGGGTCCGCCAGCTCCTCGCAGCCCTTGAGCGCCAGCCCGGCATAAATCAGCCCGGTGAGTGCCTCGAAGCGTGGCAGCCCCGGCGAAGCCCCTTTCCAGCGCTGCGACAGGAACCAGGTTTGCTGCGACAGTGACCGGTAAAAGGCGTCCGAGGCTGGCTTGTCCTGGCCACTAAGCAGGAACAGCGCGTGGTTGATCCATCGAATCACGCGGCGACCAGTCAGATCCGGTGACCAGCCCGGGCCAGTGCCATTGCCAAACTCGTCGATCCAGCCCCAGACCCAATGCTGCGCCTTGCGACGTGCCTTGATGTCGCCGACGGCTGCTAGATCGTCGAGCCAGGTGCAGCCCTGCCGCTCCGCCTCGAAGGCAAAATCCGGCGCGTCGACATCCCACAGCCCTGTGGTACTGCTCTCGACCAGATAGCCCGCAAGCAGCAGGTTGCCGGCCACCAGCTGGCGCCCGCGCGCAAAGCTGCCGATGGTGCGCGGTTCCGGCTGCGACACGAATCCCGTAGCCGCAGGCTGCTTGCGCGCCTTCCAGGCGGTATAGCGGTTCAGCAGACGCGTTCCGCGACTGGCCATTCGATCGTATCTGGACATGCTCTCTTGCCTCACACGCCTTTGGCGTTTTGGCCAGAGGATAACGCGCGGTGGCGCGGGTGTCATGCGCTCTGTGTCACAGCTGCGTCGGAGAACCATGAAACCGGAGCTGACACACCGTCGGGGACGCTCCCGCCCGTCGCCGGATCATGCGGAGATGATCCGCTCCCGTTGGGCCTGGCGCCTTGCAGGCCAAATGGCCCGCAAGGCGGGACCCTTGACCCTCCCATGGAGGGTCAAGGGCCGGGCCCAAGACCGCCAAGGGGGCTTGCCGCCGGCAAGGCACCTGCGGGCGCGGGAGCCCTCCCCCCCCGGTAACCGTTGTTGCCGAAAAAATCAGTCGCTAGACGTCCGCTTTCACAAGCTCCGCCATGTAGAACCCGTCCATGCCGCCGACCTCCGGCCAGTAGTCCGGACGCAGACGCAGTCCGCCTTCCTCAGTGATCCAGCTTGCATCGATTCCCTCCAGCGTCCTGACGCCATCGCCAACCCGCGCCTCAGGGAACATCTCCAACGCATCCTCGATCTGACACTCGCCTTCATCCGGCAATAGCGAACAGGTGCAATAGACCAAGCGGCCACCGGGTTTCACCAGCGTCCAGGCATGCGCCAGCATCTGCGCCTGCAGCTCGATCAGCGCACCAAACCCGGCACCGTCCTTGGCATGGGGCAGATCCGGATGGCGACGGATGGTGCCCGTGGCGGAGCAGGGCGCATCCAGCAGTACCGCGTCGTATTGCCCGCTCTGCGCCATGACATCACCGGCAATCACATTCGCCGACAAGCCGGTGCGCGCTAGGTTCTCTTGCAAACGTGCCAGACGGCCTTCCGAGATATCAACCGCCGTGACATCGGCCCCCGAAGCCGCCAACTGCAAGGTCTTGCCGCCAGGTGCTGCACACAGATCAAGCACCCGTTCACCGGGCTGCGCATTGAGCATCCGCGCGGGGAGTGCTGCCGCCGCATCCTGCACCCACCAATCGCCCCGCTCGAACCCCGGCAAGGCTGAGACCTGGCCGGCCTCTTCCAGCCGCAAACTGCCGGTTGGAGTCAGCCCGCCGCCCAATGCCGACAGATCCACGCCGGGCTTGGCGCTCAGGTCCAGCGGCGCCCCCCGCAGATGAGCCGCCTCGATCCCCAGCATGGCCTCGCTGCCCCAGGCCTGCGCCAGCGGGCTACGCAGCCATTTCGGCAGGCGTGGCACCCGCAGCTTGGCCCATTCCGCCGGACCCTCCTCAGCGACCTTGCGCAGGACCGCATTGACCAGCCCCTTGAGCTGCCCGTGGCGGCGATGGCGCGCCACCAGATTGACGATGTCATTCACAACCCCATGCGCCGCACCGCCCGAGCACAGCTCAACCGTGCCCAAACGCAAGGCATTGCGCACAAACAGCGCCGGTGGTTTGCGTAAGTGTTTCTGCAACACCCGGTCCGCGCGCTCCAATGACCGCAGCACCTCCAGCGTCAACCGCTGCGCCCGGGCGCGGTCCGCCGGTTCCAGCTTGTCCAGAACCTGCGCCTGACACTCGGACAGCAACAGCCCCTCACCCAGAACCTTGTCGAGAAGCGCTACCGCCGCGCGGCGGGCATCGGTTGCGGATGTTGGGCGGTCACTCATGCAATTGCTCTCCTGATGGGGCATCGGCTTGTCCACAGCGGACGCGGGCGTATATCATGGCGCAAGCATAATGAAACCCACCCTGCGGAGAAGACCCCATGAGCGACGCCCCCGAAGCCCCCCGCGCAGAGGATCTGCCCCCCGCCGCCCAGCGCGCGCTCGCCGAAGCCGAGGCGCGCCGCAAAGCCCGCGCAGCAGAATCAGCGCAGCCAATCGAACTGGGCGGTCGCGACGGCCCCGACCCGGCCCGCTATGGTGATTGGGAGAAAAAGGGCATCGCTATCGACTTCTGAGCCGGGCGCTCACCCCGAGATATTTTCAAAAAGATGAAACAGGGCGCCGCTACCTTTCATCTTTTGCCAAATACCTCCGCCGGAGGCAGCCGCCCGCAAGGGCGGCCCAGAAACCTCAGAGGCCGAGCACGTCGATCATGTCATACTCACCAGGCGCCTTGTCCTGCCCCCAGAGCGCCGCTTTCAGCGCACCGCGGGCAAAGATCGCGCGGTCAGTGGCCATGTGACGCAGCACGATACGCTCGCCGGCGGCGGCAAACAGCACGTCATGCTCGCCCACGATGTCGCCGCCCCGAATGGCAGTAAAGCCGATATCGCCCGACTTGCGCGCGCCGGTAATGCCATCGCGGCCCCGGTCCGCAACATCCGCAAGCGTGACACCCCGGCCCTCGGCCGCGGCCTCGCCCAGCATCAACGCAGTGCCGGAAGGCGCGTCGACCTTGTGGTGGTGATGGGCCTCGATCACTTCGATGTCGAAATCCTCATCCAGCGCGGCAGCGACCTTTTTTGTCAGCTGCACCAGCAGGTTCACCCCCAGAGACATATTGCCCGCCCGCACCAGCACTGTCTGACGACCAGCTGGCTGCAACCGCGCGATCTGTTCTTCCGTCATGCCGGTGGTCCCAATCACATGCACGCAGCGCGCCTGTGCCGCGAGTTGCGAAAAGGCGATCGTTGCTTCAGGCGCGGTAAAATCGATCACCGCTTGCGCCCCGGAAAAAGCCTCCAGCGCGTCATCAGTGACAATCACGCCTCGCGCGGCGCCGCCAATGGCAATACCGATGTCCTGCCCGATCCAGTCGTGGCCCTCGCGCTCCACCACGCCCGCCAGCTCGGCCTTGTCGCTCTCCAGCACCGTCTTGATCAACATTTGCCCCATGCGCCCCGAAGCGCCGGTGATCACGATCCCTGGTTTATCCGTCATGGCCTCACTCTCTGATTGGACTATCCGCTTGAATCCTCCTACCCTGACCGCGACCGCTTGGCAAAGGGCGGGTTTCGGCATAGAGCGGGTTTCATGGCTAAGAACAAATTTCACGACGGTCCCGGTCCCTCTCAACGTCAGCTTCGCGTCGGCGAAGTGATCCGCCGCACCTTGTCCGAGGTGCTGGCGCGCGGTGATATTCACGACCCGGAGCTAAACCGTCTTTCGATCACCGTCGGCGAGGTCCGCACCTCCCCCGATCTGAAAATCGCCACCGCCTATGTGCTGCCGCTTGGCGGCAAGGGGCAGGAGGACGTGCTGCAGCTGCTGGCCCGCAACAAGGGAGAGCTGCGCCGCGCCATCGGCAAGAAGACCGGGCTGAAATTCACGCCGGATCTGCGCTTTCAGATTGACGAGACCTTTGACCGGATGGACGACACCCGCCGGATCTTCGAACAGGACGCGGTGCGCCGCGACATCGAGGACTGAGGCGATGCGGGCCCGTGCCTCCCTGCTCGGTCTGTCGCTGAGTCTGTCCATGTCTCTTTGGGCACATGCGGCCAGCGCCGTGGAGTGCCGCGATGAAAGCTACGCTGGCAATCGCTTCAGCCTGTGCGAAGTCGATGCCGCGAGTGAAGACCTGCGCCTGTTCCTGCGCGATGACGATGGCGTGGTCATGGGGCATTTCTCCACAATCGAGGCGCATCTCGCGACCTCCGGCAAACGCCTCGCCTTTGGCACAAATGCGGGCATGTATCACACGGATCGCTCACCGGTCGGGCTCTATGTCGAAGACGGCGCAGAAGAGATGCGGCTGGTCACCAACCCCGGCCCGGGCAACTTCGGCCTGGTGCCCAACGGGGTGTTCTGTCTGCGCCCGAACCGCGCCGACGTGATCGAGACCTTGGCCTATGAGGCCAGCGACACCACCTGCACCAGCGCCACCCAATCCGGGCCGATGCTGGTGATCGACGGCGATCTGCACCCGCGGTTCCTGGAGGACAGCGATTCTCGCTACATTCGCAACGGTGTCGGCACCAGTGCGGACGGCAGCCGCGTGGTTTTTGCGATCTCGCGCAACGCTGTGAACTTCCACGATTTCGGCAGCCTGTTTCGCGATCATCTCGGCCTGCCGCAAGCGCTCTATTTCGATGGCAATATCTCTCGCCTGCACGCGCCAGAACTGGGGCGTTCTGATGTGGGGTTCATGATGGGGCCTGTGGTGGGTGTGGTCGAGGATATCCCGGATACGGAAGCAGACACGCTGCAGAATTGACAGCCCTCGCGTCCTGCGTTACCCCGCCCGCCTTATCCGACATTTTAGGGGACTCTGATGGGACGCAAACGCAAGGGACGCGATATTTCCGGCTGGCTGGTGGTGGACAAACCCGCAGGCCTGACCTCGACCGCCGTCGTGAACAAGGTCCGCTGGGCGTTTGACGCAAAAAAGGCCGGTCATGCCGGCACCCTCGATCCCGAAGCCACCGGCGTGCTTGCCGTGGCCCTAGGCGAGGCCACCAAGACTGTTCCCTATATCACCGACGCAATGAAGGCCTATACCTTTACCGTGACCCTCGGCGCGGCCACGAATACCGATGATGCAGAAGGCGAGGTGCTGGCCACCTCCGAAACCCGCCCCACCGATGCAGACATCAAGAATGCGTTGCAGGGCTTCATCGGCGAGATCCAGCAGGTACCGCCGAAGTTCTCCGCGGTGAAGATCGACGGGCAACGCGCCTACAAGCTGGCCCGTGATGGCGAAGAGGTGGAGCTGTCCGCCCGCGCCCTCTGGGTCGAGGAGCTGGTGATGCTGGACCGTCCCGACGCCGATCACGTGGTGCTGGAGATGACCTGTGGCAAGGGCGGCTACGTGCGCTCCATCGCACGCGACCTCGGCGAGAAACTCGGTTGCCTCGGCCATGTGAAGCAGCTGCGGCGGGTCTGGTCCGGCCCGTTTGATGCCGAGGTTGGCGTCACGCTGGAGCAGATCGACGCGCTGGCCAAATCCCCTGAAATCGACCAGTTCCTGCGGCCGCTCGAAGAAGGCCTGATCGACCTGCCGGAACTGAAATGCACCGCGCAGGGCGCGGTACGTCTGCGCAACGGCAACCCCGGCATGGTGATTGCCTCCGACGTGGAGTACGGCGAAGAGGCCTGGGCCTCTCTGGACGGCAAGGCCGTTGCCGTGGGCAACTACAAGGCGGGTGAATTGCATCCCTCCCGGGTGTTCAATCAGGACTGACACCCGGGGATCGAAGGCCACTCACATCCGCGACAGATCAGTTAAGATGTTGTAAATGATAGGGAAAACTCCCTGACCCATTGTTTCGCGCGCGAAACATAACGTCAACTGTGCTGACCTATACCTGCAGACCTCCGGGGAAAACGCCGGGGGAATTGCGCATTCCGCCGGGATGCGGCAAAACCGCTGGCATGATCACCCGCCATCACGTCAAGGGCGATGCGCCCTCCACCGCCGTCTATTCCGATTGCGAGACCTATCGCTACAGCCTGAGCCGGATCTGGGATCCGGCGGGGCAGAAGGTGATGTTCGTGATGCTGAACCCCTCGAAGGCCACCGAGGTACAGAACGACCCCACCATCGAGCGGTGCGAACGTAGGGCCAGGGCGCTGGGATTCGGCGGGTTTCAGGCCACCAATATCTTTGCCTATCGGGCCACGGATCCGCGCGACATGCGCGCCGCGGCGGACCCCGAAGGGCCGGATAATATGGATGTGCTGCTGCAGGGCATGGACTGGTCCGACATGGTGATCTGCGCCTGGGGCACGCATGGCGCGCACCGCAATCAAGGTCCGCAGGTGGCCGCCACTCTGCGCCAAAGCGGTCGCCCCCTGCATCACCTCGGTCTCAGCAAGGCCGGACATCCCAAACACCCGCTTTATATCGCGTATGCCGAAGCGCCCCGGATCTGGCTTCAGGAGGTCGATTCATAGGGTTCATTAACCGATGTTCCTGTTTTGTATTCTGCTTTAAGCTATCCTGTGCCATCCTTCATACTGGTTGAGTGTATCTAGTACGAAGTGGACCAGTACCGTGTTGTGGTTGGCCAGTATTCTTGGAATCGCTGCTGTTGGCAGCGCGATCATGATCGATTTTGACTCCGACGAGGACGATGAGGAGACCTCTGACGAGGATGTGACACGCACCGGAAACAACGTTGTGTCACCTGACGTATTTCTCTCTGGCTCCGATCCCGACGGCGACACAGAAGATGTGAGCGCGGCAGACGACGAGGACGGGACCGAGGGAAGCGCAACCAATCTCGGCACGACTCACATTGGCACCGACACGCTCGATCACCTGTCAGGCAGCACCACGAATGATACGCTCCTTGGCCTCGGCGGGGATGATCAGATTAATGGCTACGCCGGAGATGATTCAATCGATGGCGGCAGCGGCAATGACGACCTCTATGGCGATGAGGGAGACGACACTCTGACCGGGGGAACCGGCGCCGACACACTCCATGGCGAAGAAGGTTCCGACACGCTGGCGGGCGAGGATGGCAATGATGCCCTCTATGGCGGCTTTGGCAGCGATCAGCTTCAGGGTGGCAGCGGCGACGACACGCTTCATGGTGGTCAGGGCGATGACACACTGACCGGTGGCGAAGGGTCTGATGCGGTGCATGGCAACGATGGCAATGACACCCTGTCCGGCCGCGAAGGCGAAGATGCGCTGTTTGGTGGTGCCGGAGATGATCTGGTCAATGGCGCCGATGATGGCGACACGCGTGACTTCGTAAACGGCGGAGACGGAGATGATACCCTGATCGCGGGCGCCTCTGACGTGCTGACCGGCGGCGACGGCGCAGATCAACTTCTGCTGGGCGATTGGATTGCGCAGGGCACTGTCGACCTCATCGACTTCGACCGCGAAGAGGATCAGCTCCTGCTCGTTTACGACGGCACGGAGGCCCAACCGTCGCTCGAAGTCGAGGCAGACCCGGATGTGCCCGGACAAACCATCGTCAGGCTTGATGGTGAAGAAGCGATGCGCCTGACGGGCGCCGAAGGGTTGACCGCTGACGACATCATCTTGGTCGAAGCAAACGACGAAGACGTCGCCTATCTGCCGATTCCGACCTGACAGTCGCCCGCGTGCCCTGCCGATCCTTGCGCCCGCACCGCTATTGGCAGACCGCTCCAGTGACCTCACCACGCTTTTCCTTTGCAATACTGCCCCGGATCCCGTAGTGACCCGCATCCGCGCGTGGAATCAAACCTCGTGAGCTTCGTGCGTGGGTTTCTCCATGGGCCTGTGCTGGACGACATCCCGGCCTGCGCCATCAACTCTAACCTTATGAAGGAGACCCCGATGTCGATTACAGCTGAAGAAAAAACACGCTTGATGAAAGAATTCGCGACCAAAGAGGGCGACACCGGTTCTCCGGAAGTCCAGGTTGCAATCCTGACCTCGCGTATCACCACGCTGACAGAGCACTTCAAAACCCACAAGAAAGACAACCACGGTCGCCGTGGCCTTCTGAAAATGGTTGCTCAGCGCCGTAAGCTGCTGGACTACCTGAAGGGCAAAGAAGAAGCGCGCTATCAGGACATTATCAAGAAGCTGGGCATCCGTCGCTAAGACATCCGCCCGGACTTCGGTTCAAAGAGCGCCCGTTCCTGCACAGGAGCGGGCGTTTCTTTTTGCCCCAACCGCATTTGCAGATCGAAGCGCGTGACGCGCTGTCTGTGTCTCCCGATTGTGAGTCTGGCGTGAATCGCGTTCCGGGTCGGGGCGCGGCTTTTTTGATTTCGGGGACTTGTCATCGCAATCGCTTCATGATTGTTACGTTATAACACATCACACAGGAGTCGCAGATGTCCGATCCCCGCCTTCCCGTCACCGTGCTCTCCGGCTTTCTCGGCGCTGGCAAGACCACGCTGCTGAACCGCATCCTCAACAATCGCGAGGGCCGTCGCGTTGCGGTCATCGTCAACGACATGTCCGAGGTCAACATCGACGCCGATCTGGTACGCGAGGGCGGCGCGGATCTGAGCCAGACTGAAGAAACCCTGGTGGAGATGTCCAACGGCTGCATCTGCTGCACCCTGCGCGATGACCTGCTGGCGGAGGTGCGTCGCCTGGCGCAGGAGGGGCGCTTTGACTACCTGCTGATCGAATCCACCGGCATTTCGGAACCGCTGCCCGTCGCGGCGACCTTTGATTTCCGCGACGCCGAGGGCGAGAGCCTGTCGGATGTGGCCCGACTCGATACCATGGTGACCGTGGTTGATGCGGTAAACCTGCTGCGCGACTTTGCCAGCCACGACCTGCTGGCGGACCGGGGCGAGACGATGGGCGAGGAAGATGAACGCACATTGGTGCATCTGCTGACCGATCAGATCGAATTTGCCGATGTGGTGGTGCTGAACAAGGTGAGCCTTGCCACGCCGGAGCAGGTCGATGCGGCGCGTAAGATCATCCGCAGCCTCAACGCCGATACGGACATCATCGAAGCGGATTTCAGCGCCGTGCCCGCAGACAGGATCCTCGACACAGGGTTGTTTGATTTCGAGAAGGCGCATGAGCACCCGATGTGGGCCAAAGAGCTTTATGGCTTTGCCGATCACGTGCCGGAGACCGAGGAATACGGCATTGCCTCTTTTGTCTACCGCGCCCGGGCGCCCTTCGACCCGCAGAAGATCCACGATGTGCTGAACGGCAGCCTGCCCGGGGTGATCCGGGCCAAGGGGCATTTCTGGATCGCCACCCGCCCCGACTGGGTCGCGGAGTTCTCGCTCGCCGGTGCCTTGTCGAGCGTGGCACCGCTGGGCACCTGGTGGGCCTCGGTGCCGCAGGACCGCTGGCCTACGCATCAACAGGCGCGGGACTACATGCGCGCCCATTGGCAGGAGCCCTTTGGCGACCGGCGGCAGGAACTGGTCTTTATCGGCGCCGGCATCGACTGGCCGGCGCTGACGGCCAAGCTGGACGCCTGCCTGATGCCGGAGATCACCGCCGAGACCCTGCCAGACTGCGAAACCCTGGCAGATCCCTTTCCGCTGTGGCGGCGCGCCGAACAGGCGGCCTGACCATGGCCAGGCGGGACCGGGATGGCAACCGGGGGGCAGTGTCCCTGCCCACCCGGCGCAGGCACGAAGATCCGATGGCGGCCTATGACCGGCTGCCGCCGCCCCTGCGGGCCTGGGTGCGCGAGGCCTCGCTTCCGTGGTCGGCGCAGTCCTGCCGCCGCATCTGGCAGGCGGCACGCCGGGCCGGTCTGGGCGAGGAGGCCGCCCTGGCCCACCTCGATGCGGTCGAACAGAAGACGCTGGCACAGCCCCGCAACCGCTGAGCCGCGTAACACGACACCACAGCGAACGCTTTCTTTTTGCGCCGAACTCCTGTAAGGGCGGATCTATCTGAGACGATGTGCCCAGACCCCGGCACGCGAAAGCAAGATAGCATAGGGGGTCGGCGGCAATGGGGCCGCTACGCAATATGGAGACCCGGGATACGCCCGGGAGTGCTCCGACTTAGGATACGATAGATGTTCAATGTGACGACGAAAACAATGCAGTGGGGCGAAGAAACGCTGACACTGGAAACGGGTAAGGTTGCGCGCCAGGCAGATGGCACCGTGATCGCGACCCTTGGCGAAACCTCGGTCATGGCCAACGTGACCTACGCCCGCGCACAAAAGCCCGGTCAGGATTTCTTTCCGCTGACCGTGCACTACCAGGAAAAATACTACGCCGCCGGCAAGATCCCGGGCGGCTTTTTCAAACGCGAAGCGCGTCCGACTGAAAAAGAGACGCTGACGGCCCGTTTGATCGACCGCCCGATCCGTCCGCTGTTTGTCCCCGGCTTCAAAAACGAAGTTCTGGTGATGTGCACCGTGCTGTCCCACGACCTGGTCAACGACCCGGATATCGTCGCGATGATCGCGGCCTCTGCCGCGCTGACCATCTCCGGCGTGCCCTTCATGGGTCCGATCGCCGGTTGCCGCGTTGGCTATGAGGGTGGCGACTACGTTCTCAACCCGACCGTGGACGACATGCAGGACCTGCGTCTGAACCCGGAGCAGCGCCTGGACCTGATCGTCGCCGGCACCAAAGACGCCGTGATGATGGTGGAATCCGAGGCTTACGAGCTGACCGAGGAAGAAATGCTCGGCGCGGTGACCTTTGCCCACGAGCAACTCCAGCCGGTCGTCGACCTGATCGTCTCGCTGGCGGAAGAGACCGCGAAAGAGCCGTTCGACTTCACCCCGCCGGATTACTCCGACCTCTATGCTGCGGTCAAAGCAGCTGGTGAAGAGAAGATGCGCGCCGCCTATGCGATCTCCGACAAGCAGGAACGCGTGACCGCCGTTGGCACCGCCAAAGACGAGATCATCGCCGCTCTGAGCGAAGAACAGCAGGAAGACGGCAACCTCGGCTCCGCGCTGAAGAAGCTGGAATCCGTTGTTCTGCGTGGTGACGTGGTCAAGAACGGCCGCCGCATCGACGGTCGTGCGCTGGATCAGGTTCGCGGCATCGAATGCGAAACCGGCCTCCTGCCGCGCACCCATGGCTCCGCCCTGTTCACCCGTGGTGAAACCCAGGGTCTGGTCGTGACCACGCTGGGCACCGGCGATGACGAACAGTTCATCGACGCGCTGCACGGCAACTTCAAATCCAACTTCCTGCTGCACTACAACTTCCCGCCCTACTCGGTTGGTGAAGTGGGTCGTGTTGGTGGCCCCGGTCGTCGTGAAATCGGCCACGGTAAACTGGCATGGCGCGCGCTGCAGGCGGTTCTGCCGGCACCGACCGACTTCCCCTACACCATCCGCGTGGTTTCCGAGATCACCGAATCCAACGGCTCCTCCTCCATGGCGTCCGTTTGCGGTGGCTCCCTGTCCATGATGGACGCGGGCGTTCCGCTGAAAGCACCGGTTGCCGGTGTTGCGATGGGTCTGGTTCTGGAAGAAGATGGTTCCTACGGCATCCTGACCGACATCCTCGGCGACGAGGATCACCTCGGCGACATGGATTTCAAGGTTGCGGGCACCGAAGCGGGCATCACCTCCCTGCAGATGGACATCAAGGTTGCGGGCATCACGCCTGAAATCATGAAATCCGCGCTGGCTCAGGCCAAAGCGGGCCGTCTGCATATCCTCGAGGAAATGTCCAAGGCGCTGACCGAAGCTTCCGAGTTCTCCGAGCACGCGCCGCGCATCGAGACCATGCAGGTTCCGACCGACAAAATCCGCGAAGTCATCGGCTCCGGCGGCAAGGTCATCCGCGAGATCGTCGAAGTCTCCGGTGCCAAGGTCGACATCAACGACGATGGCATCATCAAGATCGCATCCGCCAACGGCGAGGCCATCAAGAAGGCCTATGAGATGATCTATTCGATCGTTGCAGAGCCGGAAGAAGGCGCGATCTACACCGGTAAGGTCGTGAAGATCGTCGATTTCGGCGCCTTCGTGAACTTCTTCGGCAAGCGCGACGGCCTTGTGCACGTCAGCCAGATCGAAAACCGCCGCCTGAACCACCCTTCGGATGTTCTGAAGGAAGGTCAGGAAGTGAAAGTCAAACTTCTGGGCTTTGATGATCGCGGCAAGGTGCGCCTGTCGATGAAGATGATCGATCAGCAAACCGGAGAAGAGATCGTCGAAAAGAAAGAAGACGCTGAATAAGTCTTTCCCCGCATTATGCGGATCTGACATAAGATGCCCGGGGCCAGTGGTCCCGGGCATTTTTTATGGCGCGCCCGCCGCGCCGACCGAGGATCTCATGAGCCGCGTCACCATCATTACCGTTGCCTATAATTCATCCAAGATCCTGCCGGGGTTGTTGGCCTCCCTGCCTGAGGACGTGCGCTGCATCGTGGTGGACAACGGATCGGCAGATACCGATGCGACCCGCTGGCTTGCAGAAACCCATGGCGCGGAACTGGTGGTCTCTGAGACGAATATCGGCTTCGGGCGAGGGTGCAATCTGGGCGCTGCACACTCCAACAGTGAGTTCCTGTTTTTCGTGAACCCTGATGCCAGTCTGGCCCCCGGCGCCATTCAGGTGCTTTTGGCGGCGGCAGAGGCCCATCCTGAGGCCAGCGCCTTCAACCCCCGCCTACGCGAGGGGGATGGCAGGCTCGCGTTCAAGCGCCGCAGCAAGCTGCTCCCGAAATCCCACTGGTTGCCACGCGCCGCCGCGGAGGCAGATTGCGAGCTTCCAGTTCTGTCAGGCGCCGCCATATTTGTGCGCCGCGCGGCATTTGAAACCATCGGCGGGTTCGACCCGAAGATCTTTCTGTTTCACGAAGATGATGACCTCAGCCTGAGATTGGCGCGGGACTGTGGCCCCTTGCGTTTGGTCACCGGCGCTGAGGTGACACATCTCTTTGGAGAGTCCACCGTGCGCTCTCCCCGTACCGCTGCGCTCAAGGCCTGGTACATGGGACAGTCGCGGGTCTATGCGGCCCGCAAACACGGCCTGCCTGGGGCATATGCCCGCGCGCTTTCAGATGCGCTGTTGCAGCTTTCGTCACCGTTGACGCTCCTGTCGAAGCGCAAACGCGCGAAACATTGGGCCTATCTTCGCGGCGTGCTCGCGGCTTACCAGCAAAACACCGCCAACCTACCCCTGCCCTGGGGCTGACCACGCAGTTGTCGCCTCCTCGGCAACACGCTATGAATTGCGCCTCTCTTCTGGCCGCCCGTTATCCTACTTTGTCTCTGGTGAACTGATGTCGCTGTCCCTGTGGAAAATCCAACGTGAACTGATACGGCCTTTCAAACAATTGAGCCGTTTGCCACCACGTCTCGGCAGTCTGTTCTTCGCGCAACCGTACTATGATCACATTCTGGCGTGTAAAAAGCGCACCCATATCGGCACCGCTCCACAAACCAACAAGGTCGCAATCTACCTTATTTTCCCGCAAACCGGCGTTCTGGCCTCGCACAAAGTGGCGCTGCGCTATCTGATCGACAATGGCTATAGCCCGGTGGTTGTGTCGAACCTACCGCTATCTGACACCGATAGGGACGAGTTGACTGCACTGTCATCGCGTATCATCGAGCGTCCGAACTTCGGCTATGATTTTGGCGGGTATCGAGATGGGGTGCTTGAGGTCATCAACGAGTTCAAATCTGTTGAACGGCTTGTCTTGTTGAACGACTCCGCCTGGTTCCCGCTCCCGAACTCTGGTGATTGGCTGCATGAGGCCGAAGCGCTGAAACTGGATTTCGTCGGTGCGGCCAGCAACTATGGCCATGAACGCGTCGATCTCGAAGACTACAGGCAAATCCGCTGGAGCTATAGTTGCGATCACCGCAACTTTCACTATTGCTCATTTGCGCTGATGATCTCTGAAAACGTTCTGAAGTCACCGGCCTTCCGACGCTTCTGGCGCAAATTCCCGCTGACGAACAACAAGACGGTGACCGTTCGTCGGGGCGAGATCGGGTTGAGCAGCTGGATTATCTCACATGGGTTCAGTCATGGCAGTACGCTGGATATTTCGGACCTCGACACGGAGCTGGCCGGCCTCTCGGACACGGAATTGACGGCCGTCGCCCGCGACACCATCATTCCCGAAATGCCGCGCGCCAAGGCGTTGAGAGAGGATCTCATGTCCCGTACGGCCACACGGGAAGAATTGATCGGTTTCATCCTGACGGCCGTCGCCCGTCAAGGGATCAGCTACACCCAGCCGCGCCTGATGCATCAAAGCCGTGGTTTCGCGTTTCTGAAGAAATCGCCGATCTGGCTGGACGAAGACGCCTCCGATCTGACGCTGCGCTTTGTTCGCGATCTGGACGGCCCGTTTGGTGACACGATCCGAGACGAAGCCCTGAACCTGAGACAAACCCGCGGCAAAGCTTTTGCTGCCTCAGCCGACGCGGCATAACGCGGCAAGATCGGTCACCGCACGCAGCACACGGTGACCGATTGAGATTTTACTCCGGCGCCTTTGTCTTGCGCAGGTAGGGGAAGATCGTCTCGAACTCGCCGAATTTCGCTTTTGCATCCTCATTGGACACCGACGGTGGGATGATGACATCTTCGCCCGGCACCCAGTTAGCCGGGGTGGCAACACCCTTGGCGGAGATCTGCAAACCGTCCAACGCCCGCAAAATTTCCGCGAAGTTGCGGCCCACAGTCATCGGATAGGTCATGGACAGCTTCAGCTGCTTGTCCGGACCGATGATGAAGACGGACCGCACGGTTGCGCTGTCGGCGGGGGTACGGCCATCAGGCAGATAGGCCTCGGCGGGCAGCATGTCGAAGGCCTTGGACACCGCAAGACCCTCATCCGCAATGATCGGGAAACCGGCTTCGGACTTGCCGTAGCTCTCGATGTCGCTCTTCCACTTGCGGTGGTCCTCGGCGCTATCGACAGAGACACCGATGACCTTGGTGTTGCGCTCCGCCCACTCCGTGCTCAGTTGCGCCACTGCAGAAAACTCTGTGGTGCAAACCGGAGTAAAGTCCTTGGGGTGAGAGAACAGAATGGCCCAGCTGTCGCCTATCCAATCATGAAAAGTAATGGTGCCCTGATCGGTTTCTGCCGTGAAGTTCGGCACTACGTCATTAATACGCAAACCCATTTGAGTGCTCCTCCTGTATCAAGTCGCGTGAATCGCTGCGCCAAACCTACTCCGTTTCTGTCCGGGTGAAAGCATATTGCCCATTCACGTCCGTTTTTGTCGCAGGTCACCAAATCTTCCGCAGCAAATGCAAGTTCAATACGCTGACGAAACACGGTTTCATGAGGCACTAGATCTGACGCCGGAATTTGATCAAAAATCCGACTTGTAGAGAGCTGCGGTCACTGACACACTGCCCGCAACGCGCCGAAGACCGGCCAGATTCCATACCTGATAGGGGAGCTGAAACATGCTTGAGAAACGTGATTTTTACATCAATGGTCAGTGGGTTTCCCCCTCTGCAGCCAACGACTGTGCCGTCATAGACCCATCCACAGAAGAAGCCTGCACGGTGATCTCTCTGGGCGCACAGGCCGACACGGATGCTGCCGTTGCTGCTGCGAAGGCAGCATTGCCCGGCTGGATGGCGACCCCTCCTGCTGAACGTATCGCGCTCGTTGAGAAGCTGATCGAGGTCTATAACACTCGTACCGAAGAGCTTGCGCAATCCATGTCCACGGAGATGGGCGCGCCGATCGATCTGTCCCGCAGCGGCCAGGTCGGCGCGGGCAGCTGGCACCTCGATGGGTTTGTGAAAGCGGCGAAAAACTTCGAGTTCGAACGCCCCCTTGGCGATCATGCCCCCAACGACCGGATCATTTACGAAGCGGTCGGCGTGACGGCCCTGATCACGCCGTGGAACTGGCCGATGAACCAGATCACGCTGAAGTTTGGCGCCGCGGCAATCGCGGGCTGCACCATGGTACTGAAACCGTCCGAACAAAGCCCGCTGAACGCGATGATCTTTGCCGAGATGGTCCATGAGGCGGGCTTCCCTGCCGGTGTGTTCAACCTTGTGAACGGCGATGGTGCGGGCGTTGGCACGCAGCTGTCGTCGCACCCGGATGTGGATATGGTGTCCTTCACCGGCTCCACCCGCGCGGGCACCGCGATCTCCAAAGCGGCCGCTGACACGCTGAAGAAGGTGCATCTGGAGCTTGGTGGCAAAGGTGCGAACCTCGTGTTTGAGGACGCCGATGAGAAGGCCGTGAAACGTGGTGTGCTGCATATGATGCAGAACACCGGCCAGAGCTGTAACGCACCCTCGCGGATGCTGGTCCAGAAGGGCATCTATGATCGTGTGGTCGAAGAAGCCGCCACAGTCGCCAACAAGGTCGAGGTCGGCCCCGCCTCGCAGGAAGGCCGCCATATCGGTCCCGTCGTCAATGAACTGCAGTGGACCAAGATCCAGGACCTGATCCAACAGGGCATTGATGAGGGCGCACGTCTGGTGGCAGGCGGAACCGGTCGCCCGGATGGGTTGAACAAAGGGTACTACGTGAAGCCCACGGTCTTTGCTGATGTGAACAACCAGATGACCATCGCGCGCGAAGAGATCTTTGGCCCGGTGATGGCGATCATCCCGTTCGAGACCGAGGAAGAAGCGGTCGAGATCGCCAATGATACGCCTTATGGCCTGACCAACTACGTCCAGACGCAGGACGGCGCGCGCGCCAACCGTCTGGCGCGGGCTCTGCGCTCCGGCATGGTGGAAATGAACGGCAAATCCCGCAGCGCCGGTGCGCCCTTTGGCGGCATGAAGCAATCCGGCAATGGTCGCGAAGGCGGCGTTTGGGGGCTTGAGGACTTCCTCGAGGTGAAGGCCGTTGGCGGCTGGACGCCAGAAGCCTGATCCCACACGAAGATTGACATCAGGAACCGCCCTTCGTGGCGGTTCTTTTCTTGCCGTGGTGCAGTCATCAGCAGGGCGTCTTTAAACGTTCATCAAAACTTGCAAGACTTTGAGCACCGGTACAGCGTTTTAGCACCGTGGATTGAGCCCAGCCCTGCGCCAGGCTTGCCTCAGTGAGGAGGTGCGCAATGGATTTTAGCGATGCTCTGGGCGTGGATCTGTCTGCCGACCAGCCGGCGGAGACAATTATCCGATCAGTGGCCGGTGCCGAGGCACCCGTGGTCACCGCACTCGTTGCAGTCCCCGACCCCGCGCTGATCTGCGAAAAACTGCTACGGTTGCAACGGTACTGCAGCATTGTTCCTCGCCTTGAGATTGCCGAGGTGACCACGCAGGCCATCACCCTGGCAGCGGGGCCACACGGCGAACCACCGGACCTGAAATGCGCCGCAATTCTGCAGGGGGTTCTGGAACGGGCGGGGTTCAAATTTGTTTCGGCCCAAGGGCGGAAAATCCGGTGGAAGAATGCCCCGGGCATTCCCACGCCGCCTCCCTGCGAATCTGCGCAACTGACGGATCATCTGGTTCAATTGATCGCCTCGGACCTTTCACGTGCCTGGCGCATCGAGGACGCAGCCCTGCATCTTGGCCTCTCCACTCGCAGCCTGCAGCGCTATTTGCACGCCGAAGGGGGAACATTTTCGATCACCTTGCGACAGGCGCGAACGGACCGGGCAGCCGCACTTTTGCGGACCAGCAGCCTGAGCCTCGCGGAAGTTGGATTTTACTGTGGCTATGCAGATCAGGCGCATTTTCAGCGCGAGTTTCACAGACAGATCGGCACGACGCCGCGCAAGTACCGGATCAAACAGCACGCCCAAAGGCGTGTCGATTAGAATGGGGCTTTGCTACGGAACTTGTGAGAGGCGCCACCTTCGGGATGTTTGAGCCGCAGCTCCTCCGAGTGCAGCATCATACGTGAATGCTCTCTCGCCGCACCGCTGGCATAGAGCGGATCCCCGAGGATTGGGTGACCAAGTGACAACGTATGAACCCGCAACTGATGCGACCGGCCGGTTTTGGGGGACAAGCGCACACGGGTTTCGTTTTCGCCGTAGCTGACGACCTTCCACTCCGTCTCCGCCGGTTTGCCGGTCTCAGCGCAGACTTTTTGCAGCGGACGGTTGGGCCAATCCACGATCAGCGGTAGATTCACCGTCCCGCTGCGCGGTTCAAGATGTCCAACCAGACGCGCGACGTAGGTTTTCTTCGTCATGCGCTTTTCAAACTGCAGGCCAAGATGCCGTTGCGCATGCGGTGTCATCGCAAAAACCATCACCCCTGAGGTATCACGGTCCAAACGATGTACCAAAAGCGCCTCCGGAAAGGCGGCCTGAATGCGGGAGATCAGGCAATCGGCCAGATGCTCTCCCTTGCCGGGCACGGAAAGCAGGCCCGCAGGTTTGTTCACCACAAGCAACTGCGAGTCGTGATGCAGAACATCAAGCGGGTCGCTCGGCGGGCAATATACGCTGGATACGGTCATGAGCCGCTGCCTAGCTGTGATCGGCGTGCCAAGCAAGCATCAGTCTGCGCGGGCCTCAGGCCTCACGCGCGGGTGCCGCCTCGGTCAGGGCCGCGCGCCCCTTGCGCCGCATCTCCCGCAGCAGAGAGACCGAATAGATCACCAGCGCCACCCAGATCAGCGGGAAGGCCACCATGCGGGCACCACCGAAGGGCTCCTTGAACACAAAGACCGCGACGAGAAAGATCATCGTCGGCGCAATATACTGCAAAATTGCGATGGAGGAGAGCTTCAGCAGCTTGGCGCCATTGGCATAGATGATCAGCGGCACCGCCGTGACCACACCGCAGCCCAGCAGCAGCAGCGTGTCGAACTGCACGGAGGCAAAATGGCTCTGCCCGGTGGCAGTCAGATAGCCGATGTAGCCCAGCGCCGGAATGGTGAGGATCAGCACCTCCAGCAGGAAGCCCTGATTGGGACCGATGGGCAGGGACTTCTTGAAAAAGGCATAAAAGCCCCAGGATACAGTCAGTCCCAGCGCCGCCAGCGGCAACCGCCCAGTTTCCACGGTCAGGATGATCACCGCAAGGCTGGCGAGGCCAACCGCAACCCACTGCGCCCGAGTGAGGCGTTCACCGAGCAGAAGCGCGCCCAGCGCAATCGAGAACAGCGGGTTGATGTAATACCCCAGCGCCGCCTCCAGCGCGTAGCCCGCCCCGACGGACCAGACATAGATGCCCCAGTTCACCGAAACGAACGCCGCGGTGACGCAGCCCATGGCCAACACGCGTGGGCTGCGCAAGGCGGCCTTCAGATCCGACAGACGGCCCAGCATGATCAGCAGGATACCGGCGATCGGCACCGACCAGATCACCCGATGGGCGACCACCTCGGTGGGGGGGATATGCGCCAGCAGCTTCATGTAGAGCGGAAGGAAGCCCCAGAGGATATAGGCCGTCAGCGCAAAGGCGAGGCCCTGGGGCGTATCCACGTTTTCTGGTTTGCTGCTCATCGCCGGGCCTCCTCCCCAATCCGAATCGACCGTCCGGCAACGTGCCGTCAACGACTTAACAAACAAAAGAAAACCGCAGCGCCGCCATAAATATGGGCGCTGCGGTCGTGTCGACGTAGCAGATGTATCAGGCTTTTACACGCTCCGACTTGGGGTCATACAGCGGTTTGAGAGAGATCTCTGCCCGCACCCTCGTGCCGCAGACATCAATCTCGTAGGTGGAGGCCAGCACATCCGCCGCGGCCTCACCTTTGCACGGCACATAGCCAAGGCCGATCGCCGCACCAAGGGTATGACCGTAGTTGCCCGACGACAGGTAGCCCACGCAGTCCCCGTCCCGCAGGATCGGCTCGTTGTGAAACAGCAGGGGCTCCGGATCGGTCAGGCGGAATTGCAGCAGACGATTGTGCGGTCCGCTCTCCTTGCGTTCGGCCACGGCAGCACGACCGATGAAATCGCAGCCCTTGTCGAGTTTCACCGCAAAGCCGAGTCCCGCATCCACCACGTGATCCTCGCAGGTGATGTCATGGCCGAAATGGCGAAAACCCTTCTCGATCCGGCAACTGTCCATCATATGCATGCCGCAGAGTTTCAGGTCGAGGTCCTGCCCGGCCTGCCACAGGGTCTCGAACACATGACCGGCCACGTCGGAAGAGACATAGACCTCCCAGCCCAGCTCTCCCACATAGGTAACCCGATGGACGCGGGCGAGGCCCATGCCGATCTCGATCTCCTGCGCGGTGCCAAAGGGGTTCACGGCGTTGGAAAAGTCATTGGGCGAGACCTTCTGCAGCAGCGCGCGTGCATTGGGCCCCATCACCGCCAGCACGCCCTCGCCCGCCGTGACATCGGTGATGACCACGTTGAAGGCACCGCGGTGGCGCATCATCCAGGTCTGATCCGCCAGCCGCGTCGCAGCGGGCGTGACCACAAGATAGGCCGTCTCAGACAGGCGGGTGACGGTCACATCCGCCTCGATCCCACCAGTGCGGTTGAGGAATTGGGTATAGACGATCTTGCCCACAGGCACCGAATAGTCTCCACCGCCGATGTAGTTCAGGAAGGCCTCCGCATCCGGCCCCTCGACGCGGATCTTACCAAAGGAGGACATGTCGTACATGCCGACATTCTCGCGCACGGCACGATGTTCTTCGGCAGAGTTCTCAAACCAGTTCTGGCGCTTCCAGCTGTATTTATAATCCTTGTCCTGTCCCGGCGCGGCAAACCAGTTGGCGCGTTCCCAGCCCGCCAACTCGCCAAAGACCGCGCCCTGTTCTTTCAGCTGATGATGGAAGGGCGTGCGGCGCACCCCACGCGCGCTGGCCTTCTGGCGATAGGGGAAATGGTCCGCATACAAGAGCCCCAGTGTTTCCTTGGAGCGTTCAAACAGATAGTGCCTGTTGCCCTGGAAAGGCTGCATTCGGGAGATGTCCACGTCGCCGAGGTCAAAGGGCTTCTCGCCCGCCTCCATCCACTGCGCCAGCGCCATTCCAGCACCACCTGCAGATTGAATACCGATGGAGTTGAAGCCGGCGGCGACCCAGACATTGTCCATCTCCGGCGCGAGGCCGAGGTGATAGGCATCATCGGGCGTGAAGCTCTCCGGCCCGTTGAAGAAGGTATGAATGCCTGCCTCGACCAGCATCGGCATGCGGTTCACGGCGGCCTCAAGGATTGGTTCGAAGTGATCGAAATCCTCCGGCAGCTGGTCAAACTCAAAACTTTCGGGGATGCCCGTCATGGCCCAGGGTTTGGCGTTGGGCTCAAAAGCGCCAAGCAGGATCTTGCCCGCGTCCTCCTTGTAGTAGGCGCATTCATCCGGCACCCGCAGCACCGGCATCTGGGTCAGGCCCGCAATGGCTTCGGTCACGATGTAGAAATGTTCGCAGGCATGCAGCGGCACATTGGTGCCCGCCATGCGGCCCACTTCATGCCCCCACATGCCAGCACAATTCACCACCATATCGCATGCGATGTGGCCCTGCTGCTGCCCGTCATCGGAGTGCCAGTCCACCCCGGTGACACGGCGGCCCTCCCGCTGAATACCGCTGACCTTGACGCGTTCTTGAATGATCGCGCCGCGTTGCCGCGCGCCCTTGGCCAGCGCCAGTGCGATATTGGCCGGGTCGCCCTGCCCGTCCCTGGGCAACCAGACCCCGGCGGTGACATCCTCGATATTCAGGTGATCGTATCTGGCCTTGACCTCATCGGGCGAAATTTCCTCCACCTCTACCCCGAAGGCCCGCGCCATGGCGGCCTGACGGAATATCTCCTCGCGGCGCTCCTCGGTGAGGGCGACTGTGATCGAGCCGCAGCGTTTGAACCCGGTGGCAACCCCGGTTTCCGCTTCCAGCGCGCCGTAAAGCTCCTGACTGTATTTGGCGAGCTTGGTCATATTGGCAGTGGCGCGCAGCTGCGCGATGAGGCCTGCGGCGTGCCATGTGGTGCCGGAGGTGAGCTGTTTACGCTCCAGCAGCACCACATCCTGCCAGCCCAGCTTGGTCAGGTGATAGGCGACAGAGCAGCCCACGACGCCGCCACCGATAATGACAACACGAGCCTGTTGCGGAAGTTGGTTCATTGGTCTGCTCCTTTCCGTTCGGAAATCGTATCTGGGGCGTGCCACCGCGAGCGGGGCGCCGCCTCTTGCCACGAGGTCGCAGGGCCGCAGGTCAGACGAGGCGATGCCCTGCGGCCCTGAGGCGTCGGGCCAGCTCGGCGATGTGGTCGGGACCCACCTCGCAACAGCCGCCGACAATTGTGGCGCCCGCCGCAACCCATTCCATTGCATGATCGGCATAGTCCTGCGGACCAAGATCAACCCGTCGGCTGAGGGCGTCGACGGTGGGCGCGTCCTGCAGAAATCCTTCGGCGATGCCGTCAAAGCCATTGGCAAAGGCCCCAAAGGGCAGATCGGAGGTCTTGAGAATCGCAAGCGCCGGCAGGATGGCCTCCGGGCGAGAACAATTGATCAGCACCGCGGCGACCTCATAAGTCTGAAGCAACGGCAGAACATCCGACAGCGGCTCGCCCGAACGCAAGCGCGTGCCATCCTCATCCATCACGCTGAAGGCCATCCAGACGGGTTTGCCCAGATCAGAGATGCCGCGCAGGATCCCTTCTGCCTCCTGCACCGACGACACCGTTTCGGGCAGAAGCAGGTCGACGTGCGGCGCCATGTATCGGGCGATTTCCCGAAAGGCGGCTGCCGCGACCTCCGGGTCGGGCTTCAGATCAGGCCGATAGGACGCATAGAGCGGCCCCAGCGCCCCGGCCAGACGCACCCCCGGATACGCGGACTGCGCCGCTTTGGCCTGTGTCAGCGCCGCATCGAGCAGAGGAAGCAGTTGCTCTTGCTCGCCGATCCGCGCCAGCCGCGACCTGTGCACGGCGTAGGTGTTTGTGGTCGCCACCGTTGCCCCCGCGGCGAAATAGTCGCGATGGAGCGTGCCCACCAGATCGGGCGCCTCCATCATCACGGCGGTGGACCAGAGCGGCGTGGCCTTTGCCCCTCTGCGGCGAACCAGCTCCTGCCCGATGGAGCCATCCAGAAGCGTAATCTCGTTCATGCGCGCAGCCTTTCGTTGTGAGGATCCCAAAGGGGTTGGTCGGGCCGTACGGTGGCGCGGTGCTTGCGGCCGTAGATCTCCACCTCCAGCTCGGTGCCGGGCGTGGCAAGATCGGCGCGGACCATGCCCAGCGCGATGGAGGCCTCCACCCGGTAGCCCCAGTCGCCGGAGGTGGTTTCGCCGACGATCTCGCCCTCCTTCCAGAGACAGGACATATAGGGCGCGTCGGCCTCGCCTGCCTCGACCACCAACGTGACAAAGCGTTTCTGCGCCCCCTGCTGCAGCTCCTGCCGGAGTGCCGCCTTGCCGGGGAAGTCCTGCGGCTTGTCGAGTTTCACGAACCGGTCCAGCCCAGCTTCAAGCAGACTGTAGTCTGTCGAGAGATCACCCTTCCACGCACGGTAGCCTTTCTCGATCCGCAGGGCATTCAGCGCATACATGCCGAATGGCTTGGCGCCCGCCTCTCGGATCGCGGCGTAGATCGCAGGCATATGGTCGTTCAGCGCGTGGATCTCCCAGCCAAGCTCTCCTGCGAAGGAGACACGGACCAGATGGGCGGGGTGGCCTGCCACCGTGGCGGCCTGATGGCTGAGCCAGCCCAGTGAAAGATCGGCGTCGGTGAGCGGCGCAAGGATTTCGCGCGATTTCGGACCGGTGACGATCAGCGTGTCGCGACAGGTGCTGAGATCCTCCACCGTGACACCGGCGGGCATGGCGGCGCGCAGAATGTCCCGGTCGTGCCATTGGGCCGAAGCGGCGGTGATCATCGTGAACTCTTCCTCGCCGCTGCGCAGGCAGGACATTTCCGTCAGGATACGCCCCCGGCTGTCAGCGATATAGACGAGGTTCATCCGGTCCACCTTGGGCAGGCCGCCGGCGATGAGGCCGCGCAGGGCCTCTGCCGCGCCATCACCAGAGACTGCAAACCGCGAAAACCCCGGCAGGTCCAGCACGCCGCAGTGGTCGCGCACCGCCTCGCATTCCTCGCGGATGCGCTGCTGCCACGGGCCAGCGCGGCCCCAGGTATGGGTGGCCTTTTTCGATGTGTCATCGCCCGGCTGTGCAAACCAATTGGCGCGCTCCCAACCGTTGTAGGCGCCCATCTGGCCACCCTGCGCGATGACCTGCTCATGCACCGGCGAGAGTTTCTTGTTCCGCCCGGCGGGCCATTCGTGACGGGGGAAGTGCATGGCGTATTCGTTGCCGTAGACCTCCATCCCCTTTTTCACGCAGTAGTCGTGATCGGTGTAATCGGTGAACCGACGCGGATCGCAGGACCACATGTCCCATTCGGTCTGCCCGTCGACAATCCATTCCGCCAGCACCTTACCCGCGCCGCCGCCCTGGGCGATGCCGAAGGTGAACACACAGGCCTCAAAGGCATTCTTCACACCGGGCATGGGGCCAAGCAATGGCAACCCGTCCGGCGCGTAGGGAATGGGGCCGTTGATGACGCGCGACACGCCGGAGGTGGCCATCAGCGGCACCCGCTCCATGGCGTCGGTGACGATATCCTCGATCCGGTCGAGGTCATCCGACCAGAGCTGGAAGGAGAAATCCTCCGGCATCGGATCGCTGTCCGTGTCCCAATGCGCGCGGCAGTTGGGCTCGTAGGGGCCAAGGTTGTAGCCGTGTTTTTCCTGCCGCAGATAGTAGGATACATCCACATCGCGCAAGAGCGGCAGCTTGCGTCCGGTTTCCTTTGACCAGGCCTCGATATCGGGGATTTCCTCGGTCAGCAGGTACTGGTGGCTCATCACCATCATCGGCACGCTGCGCCCGCCATAGGGCTTGAACCACTCCCCCACGCGCTGCGCATAATATCCGGCGGCATTGACCACGTAGTCGCAGGCAATATCGCCCTTGTCGGTGTGCACGACCCAGCCGTCGTCGGTCTGGGTGACACCGGTGGCGGGGCAGAAGCGGATGATCCGCTGCCCCAAGTCGCGCGCCCCCTTGGCCAGCGCCTGGGTCAGCTGCGCCGGGTCGATGTCGCCATCGTTGGGATCATAGAGGGCCCCGGTCAGGTCGTGGGTCTCGATGAAGGGATAAAGCTCCTTCACCTCCTCTGGCGTCAGGATCTTGATATCCATGCCCTGATAGCGCCCCATCGCGGCGGCGCGCTCGAACTCCTGCATGCGCTCGGCGGAATGCGCCAGCCTGATGGATCCGGTCTGATGGTAGTTCATCGGATAGTCGACCTCGTCGCCGAGGCGGGCATAAAGCTCCGTCGAGTAGCGCTGCATGTTCATGATCGACCAAGAGGTCGAGAAGGTCGGCACATTGCCCGCCGCATGCCAGGTAGATCCCGCCGTCAGCTCGTTCTTTTCCAGCAGGACACAATCGGTCCAGCCTTTCAGGGCCAGATGATACAGCGCGGAGCAGCCGACAACGCCGCCCCCGATGATGACCACGCGGGCCCCTGTTGGAAAATCAGACATGGTCGGCTCCCTGTTGACGTATATCTCGGGTCAGTCCTGTTGCGGCAGCCCGTCGGCGATCTTGTAGTAGTCGCCCTTGTCCGCCGCGAAGATGTGCTTCTCCAGCGTGAGGCCGGTGGGATTGCTCACCGCCCCGAGGGCAAAGCTGGTGGTGTCCTCATCCAGCGCTTTCCAGAACAGGAAAGAACCGCAGGTGGCGCAGAAGCCGCGCTTGGCGTTTGTGCTGGAGGCAAACCAGGACACGGTGCCAGTGATGGTCAGATCCGTGTCCGCCACATAGGCCGAGGACCAGATGCCGCCCGACTGGCGTCGACACTGGCCGCAGTGACACATGGATGGCCCCATGGGGGCGGCCTCGGTTTCGAAATGGATATTGCCGCAGAGACACTGGCCTTTGATCATGAGGAAACCTCCAGATTTGGTGTGCTGCTGGCACCCAGAAGAACACCGTAAATGATGAAACAGATCGCCAGCAGACGGCGGATCCAGATGTTGAAAACGGCTGCCAGTGCTGCCCGGCCCATAATCACGCCAAGGAGCGTGAAGCCGGTGTAGCTGAGCGTGGTCAGCGTCAGCGCGGTCGGCATGATGACCGCCATCTGCGACCAGATCGGCACGTCCGGCTGCACGAATTGCGAGAATGCTGCCAGATAGCCCGCGACGCTCTTGGGGTTGATCGTCGCCACCGCCAGCGCGTGCAAATAAACATGCCGCGCCGGGCGCTCGGCGGCAGGCGCGGGTTTGGCAGCATTGCGCCACCCCCGGATGCCTTGAAAAATCAGGAAACCCGCCCCGACCAGTTTGGCCACAAAAAACGCGCTCGGTGAGGCCGCGATCAGCGCTGTCACGCCCAGCGCCGAAAGGATCAGAAACCCCGAGGCCTGGGTTAGGATTGCAAGCACCCCGAGCATCGCCTTGCCGAACCCGAGGTTCATGCCGTTGGAGATGCAATTGACCGCATTGGGCCCGGGTGTGGTTACAAAGACCAGCCAGAACAGGGCAAAGAGGGTCCAGGCGTCAAAGCTCATCTCAATACACCGGCGGCGCGATGACCCAGACGGCGACACAGGGCGCGTCATAGGGGTTGGCCCATTGGAAGGGTTCATTCCGGATGCGGAAACTGTCGCCGGGACCAACGGTAAAGCGACGATCCGCGATCTGCAGGTCGAGGCGGCCGGAAATCACATATGCGACCTCCTGCGTCGGGCGATGGGCCCGCGTCTGCATGAGCGCGTTTGGGGCGAAGGTGGAATGCACCATCTCGAAGTCATCGGTCAGATCGGGGGAGAGCAGTTCCTCGATCAGCCCTTCTTCACCGGAGCCCATGGGCCGCCGGGCCTCTGCGCGCACGATGTAGCCCTGTTCCTCCACCGGTGCGGAAGCATGGGCAAACAGCATCGACATCGGCACTTCAAGACAGGTCGCCAGCTGCCGCAGGTCGGAGATCGAGGGTTCCGACAAGTCCCGTTCCACCTGGCTGATCCAGCCCACCGACCGGCCCATGCGCGCGGCCAGATCGGCGATGGTGATCCCCCGCGCCCGTCTGAGCGCGCGCAGATCGGCGCCAAGCGTGGTGAGAGCCGGGGTGTGATCGTTCAAGGCGGCCTCCGCAGGCTGGTGAAATTTACCCTATAAATTTCATGATGCCTGATCTCTGTGAAATTTAAAAGGAAAATTTCACAAGGGGATTGGAGGGGTCCCCTATCGTCAGACAGGCAGAAAAAAACCGGCACTGAGGCAGCGCCGGTTATTGTACTAAAGACGGGAGCATTCAGAGCCCGCCAAACACGCTCTCCAGCAGTGCAGCCAAGCAATCCGCATCCTCCTGCGTAAATGCGCCGGGCTGGTCGCTGTCGATATCGAGGACACCGATCACCGCTCCGGCACCGTTGCGCACCGGCAGCACGATTTCGGATCGGGTGGACGACGAGCAGGCGATGTGACCGGGAAAGGCCTCAACATCCTCGACCAGCTGCACCGTATTTGCGCGCGCCGCCGCGCCACAGACACCGCGCGCGAAAGGGATGACCAGGCAGCCGTGCCCACCCTGATAGGGACCAATCTTCAAAACCTCCGGCTCGGTGACGCGATAGAAGCCGGTCCAATCAAAGCGATCATCAGAGTGATGCAGCTCGCAGGCCAGCGTCGCCATCAACGCCACCTCGTCGGTTTCGCCTTCGGTCAGCGCAGCCACTGTCTTGGCCAGATCCTGGTAGTTCACCCGCATTTCAGATTTGCCTTTCCTGAATGTGACAGGAAGAGACGCGCCCCTCCATGTCGTGATGCCTCAACCGATAGGATGCGCCAGAACCGAGGTCAAACCCGCTCGATCGCGATGGCGGTCCCTTCGCCGCCACCGATGCAGATTGCTGCGATGCCGCGTTGCAACCCGCGCTTCTCCAGCGCGTTCAGCAGCGTCACCATGATCCGCGCACCCGAGGCCCCGATCGGATGACCAAGCGCACAGGCACCACCGTTCACATTGATCTTCTCGCGCGGCACGCCCATTTCGCGCATGAAGGCCATCGGCACCACGGCGAAGGCCTCGTTCACCTCCCAGAGGTCCACATCCTCCACGTCCCAGCCGATCCGGGTCAGCAGCTTTCGCGCCGCCGGCACCGGCGCGGTGGTGAACCAGCCCGGCGCTTGCGCGTGACTGGCGTGGCCAAGGATATGCCCGCGAACCGGCAGCCCACGCGCCGCGGCGGCCTCTTCGGACGCCAGAACCAATGCCGCTGCCCCGTCGGAAATCGAAGAGGCATTGGCCGCCGTCACCGTACCATCGGCACGGAACGCCGGTTTCAGGGTCGGGATCTTGTCGGGGCGCGCGGCGCCGGGCTGTTCATCAGTGTCGGTCACCACCTCACCCTTGCGGGTTTTGACCGTCACTTCAGTTATTTCGCCCTCGAATGCACCACTTTCCTGCGCCGCCAGGGCGTTGGATAGCGACCCCAGCGCAAATGCATCCTGATCTTCACGGCTGAATTGATAATGCTCGGCGCAATCCTCGGCAAAAGTGCCCATCAAGCGGCCCTTGTCATAGGCGTCTTCCAACCCGTCGAGGAACATGTGGTCGATGACCTGACCATGGCCGATCCGGGCCCCGCCGCGCATCTTGGGCAACAAATAGGGGGCGTTGGTCATGCTCTCCATCCCCCCCGCGACCATCACATCGGCCCCGCCAAGCGCCAGACGGTCAAACGCCATCATCGCCGCTTTCATGCCGGAGCCGCACATTTTGTTGAGGGTGGTGGCCGGCACCTCTTCGCCCAGCCCTGCGGCAAAGCCTGCCTGCCGCGCCGGGGCCTGCCCCTGCCCTGCTGGCAGGACACAGCCCATCAGCACTTCGTCGACGGTGGTGGCCCCTGCTCGCTGCAGTGCAGCCTTGATGGCCGCCCCGCCGAGGTCTGCCGCTGTCACCCCATCGTAAATTCCCTGAAAACCGCCCATCGGTGTTCGCGCCGCGCCCGTGATCGCAATCCTGGCCATTCCGTCAACTCCTCCAAATTTCTGAACTATCCATACTGAATGATAACATTTAAGGTCTAGGGTGAGTTCCAAATATGATGACCCGAGGAACACTCTATGAGCCTTACAAGCACGGAAGCAGACGGCGCACAGGTGGTGACGGTTAACGCCCAGCGCATTGATGCAGCCATGGCCATTCAATTCAAAGAAGACATGCGCACGGAGACGGAGGCGGGGCCGACACGTGTGATTCTCGACCTGTCTTGCGTGGATTTCATCGACTCTAGCGGTCTGGGCGCAATCGTCGCCGCGATGAAGCAGCTTGGCAAGGATCGCAAGCTGGACCTGGCCGGCCTGACCCCGAAGGTCGACAAGGTGTTTCGGTTGACCCGAATGGACACGGTTTTCAATCTTTATGACACGCTGCAGGACGCGCTCGATCCTGAACACGTCGAGACTTAAACCGACCAAGATCGTCTTTGGAGATCGAACTATATGGTTGAAACTTTTGCCTGTTCCTTCAGGGCGACCGAGCTGGATGCCAGGCGTGGCGTCATTTCGGTGGTCCATCGGTTGAAGGACATGGGTGTCCCCGACACCCGTGTCGACGAGGTGCAGATCGCCCTCGCCGAAGCAGTCAACAATGTCGTCGAACACGCCTATTCCGAAACCACCACAGGTGATGTGCTGATCCGATGCAACCTACACTCGGACCGTCTCTGGGTGGAAATCCGCGATGCGGGTATGCCTTTTCCGGACACCAAACTGCCGGAAGGAAAGCCCGCGCATGTCGACGCGAGCACACCGCTAGAGGATCTGCCCGAAGGGGGGTTTGGTTGGTTCCTGATCCGCGAGTTGGCCAGTGACATTCAGTACAAGCGCAATATGGACAACAATCAGTTGTCGCTGTGTTTCGAAATCCAACTCACGAAGTGAACCGGGCACATTCCTCCAAACCGCTATTCCCGCAGCATTTGTTTCAGATCCGCATGAACTTGCTCGGCCAGCCACAGATCCGACACATTAAAGGCCCGCGAGCGCCCCAATGCTGAGCAAAAACTCAACGTAGAGCTGACCTTTAGCTTGCCCCGGCGCCGTGTATTTCTGCCCCCACCTGTCGCGCGGCGCCGGGGTTTCGGCAGTCTGCGCAGTGCCACGCATTCAAGCGCAGCAATCCGGCCCCTCCCGCGTTTTGCCATTGCCTCCGGTTTCAGGACCACTACGCTTCGGTCCCAAACAGGAGAAAACAGGAATGCGTGATTTCCAGAAACCGGGCCGCTCTGCGGTTTTCGCCCAGAATGGCATATGCGCCACTTCGCATCCCTTGGCTGCCCAGGCCGCCATCGACATTCTGAAGCGTGGCGGCAATGCGATGGATGCGGCAATCGCTGGAGCGGTGCTATTGGGGATTTGCGAACCACAGATGACCGGCATCGGCGGGGATTGCTTTGTCCTCTATAATCGGGCGGGCGAAAACAGGGTGCGCGCCCTGAACGGATCCGGTCGGGCCGCCGCAGCCGCGCATGCGGACCAACTGCGCGCTCAGGGGCGCCAGACCGTACCGCTGAATACCGCGGATGCCGTTACCATCCCCGGTGCCATGGATGCGTTCTGCCGCTTGGCGGAAACAGAAGGCAAACTCGGCCTCGATGCCATTCTGGCCCCCGCCATACACTATGCAGATGAAGGTGTGCCCGTTGCCCCGCGCGTTGCATTTGATTGGGGCAATGACGCGTCTACCCTGCAGGGCTCCGCGCGGGAGGCCTATCTCTTTGACGGCAAGGCGCCGACACAGGGCGACATCTTTCGCGCTCCCGGACAGGCCGAGGTGTTACGCCGGGTCGCCAAGGACGGGCGTGATGCATTCTACACCGGAGAGATCGCGGACGACATGATCGCCGCCCTTGCGGCGCGCGGTGGTGTGCACACTGCAGATGATTTCGCCGCGACGGAGGCCACGCCCACAGATCCGGTCTCGGGTCACTACAAAGGGACAGACCTGCTGGAGCATCCGCCCAACGGTCAGGGTGCCACCGCGATCCTGATGCTGAACATCCTGAAGCATTTCGACATCGCAGCCATGGACCCCAACGGGGCTGAGCGCGCTCATATCGAAGCTGAGGCAGCAAAACTCGCCTATGATGCCCGAAATCGCTTCATTGCGGACCCGGATCACATGTCCCGTCTCGACCATATGTTGGCATTGGACACGGCAGAGCGTCTGGCCGCGTTGATCGACCCGAAACGGGCCATGGCCGCGCCGCAAGGCGTCAGCGAGGCAGTGCACAAGGATACCATCTACATCACCGTTGTTGATAGGGACCGGATGGCCGTGTCGCTGATCTACTCCATCTTCCACGGATTCGGATCCGGCATTGCGTCGGAAAAGTTTGGCATCCTGTTACAGAACCGGGGCGCGGGGTTCTGCCTCCAGCCCGGGCACGCCAATGAACTGGCAGGCGGCAAGCGCCCAATGCACACGATCATCCCGGCGATGCTGGCAGAAAACGGTCGCATCACCATGCCATTCGGCGTCATGGGCGGCGCGTACCAGCCCAACGGGCATGCGCGGTTTGTGTCTAACCTGAAGGATTTCGGCATGGACCCGCAGACCGCAATGGACGCACCACGGGCGTTCTCCGATGCAAGCACGCTGAAAGTTGAGCGAGGTTACTCGGATAAAGTGAGAGCCGAGCTCACCGACATGGGTCACAAGGTCGACGTTTCAACCACCGCGATCGGTGGCTCGCAAGCCATCCAGATTCACGCCAATGGCGTTCTGGAAGGGGCAAGTGATCCCCGCAAAGATGGATGCGCGATCGGATACTAACGCGACAGGACAGGACGTCGGGGGACGCCCCCGGCACCTGTCTCGCGTCGAACGGCGTCAGTTCAGATGATACTGCAGTTGATAGTTGCCATCATCAAACCCGGTGAACATCTCGTGCAGGTCAGGATGACTGACCGGCTCGCCGGAATAATCCGCAACCAGATTTTGCTCTGAGACATAGGCAACGTAATAGCTCTGATCGTTTTCGGCGAGCAGGTGGTAATAGGGTTGTTCCTTGGCCGGACGGCTCTCCTCCGGGATCGCCTCATACCATTCCTCGGTATTGGAAAACTCCGGGTCCACGTCAAAAACGACGCCGCGGAACGGGTGCTTTCGATGACGGACGACCTGGCCAAGATTATATTTTGCGCGCGTCTTCAGCATGTTTGTCGGCCCTCTTCTCCCCCTGTACTAACGGTTTCCGTCCTCGGTTGTCCAACCTTGGTGGTGACAATTTGCAGAAACAGTCTGTCAGGCCGCCAACGACAGTTCCACAACCCCCTAGTTTCACGTCAATTTTTAACAATCGGCGGGAAATGTGAGCGCTATTCATTGGGGATTTCCTCCCTGATCGCAATTGGCTAAACTGCCAAAAAAAACAGAGGCAGAGGCAATGAGCAGAATCATAAGTGCCCTGGTGCTCCTGTTGGCATTGGCCGCCTGTGGTGGTGGATACAAATCCCCACCGCGAAATTTGGACAACGCCTGCAGCATTATCAACGAGCGCCCGAAGTATTTGCGTGCGTTCCGCGCGGCAGAACGCCGGTGGGGTGTGCCGGTGCATGTGCAGATGGCAACCATACATCAGGAAAGCCGCTTTGATGGCAGGGCCCGCACACCGCATAAATATGCGCTCGGCATCATCCCGATGGGCCGCATTTCCAGCGCCTACGGCTATGGCCAAGCTCTGGACGGCACCTGGGAAGACTACAAGAAAGACACCGGCCGTCGCTCTGCACGCCGGGACAAGATTGATGACGCCACGGATTTCATGGGTTGGTACATGACGCGCAGCTACCAGCGCAATGGCATCCAGCTAAGCGATGCGCGCAATCAGTATCTGGCCTATCACGAAGGTCACACGGGCTACGCGCGCGGCAGCTACAACAGAAAGAGCTGGCTGCTGGGCGTCGCGAACAAGGTCGAAGCGCGCTCCAATGCCTATAAGGTTCAATTGGACAGCTGCCGAAAATTCAGGTGAAGAACTGCCCCACGCCAAATGGTGTGGGGCAACCTATATCAGCGGTCGCGTCTTGGACGTGAGATGCTGAACAGGCTGGATTTAAACGACATTCCCGTTTTCATATCACCGAGAATGACCGTGGTCGTCTCGCCAGCGCTGCCGTGGATAACCCATTTTCGCAGCTGTACCGGCGCATCGGTGAACATCATTTCGATGCTGCCATACTCCGGGTTCTTAGGGTCCTGCGCACGCACCACGGTAGACACCCCATCAAACCCATGTCCGACAACCATATTCGCGCGCCCCAGATTCACGTTCCGCGCCAGGATGATCGACAACGGCGTACGGCTGAGCGGATAGGTCTCTGGTGGCTGGTTTGATTTCGGGTCCATGATCGCGACGGTCCCGGCCTCGGCCAGCACCAACCCGGAATGTGGCGGATCATA
Organism: Tritonibacter sp. SIMBA_163; assembly: GCF_046535935.1. NCBI lineage: Bacteria > Pseudomonadati > Pseudomonadota > Alphaproteobacteria > Rhodobacterales > Paracoccaceae > Tritonibacter > Tritonibacter sp. SIMBA_163. Next base: position 55,618 of record NZ_JAWJBP010000009.1, on the reverse strand, counting down.
TTCAAACCGCACCTTGCCCGGACGGCGAATATAGAGCTTCCCGGTCGACAGGCTGCCGTCATCGTTCACCTGAGTGAAGTCTGCCTGAGCAGTGGCAAAACTGTTCATATAAGAGGAAATCTCGTTCAGGCTCAGCTTCTCCGCCGCGGTTGCAACGGTGGAAGCCAATGTGGTCGCGCCGAGCGCGAGAGCAAAGACAAACTGTTTCATAACTTAGAAGATATGCGCCTCAGGGCCAAAGTGAAGAGGCCGGGCACAGCGCCCGGCCTTTTGTTGCTCATTGCTCGGGAACGAGAATTTCTCTTTTACCAACGTGGTTTGCAGCAGAGACGAGGCCTTCTTCTTCCATCTGCTCCACCAACCTCGCGGCCTTGTTATATCCGATACCCAGTTTACGCTGGATGTAGGAGGTCGAACACTTGCGATCCTTGATGACGATCCCCACCGCCTGGTCATAGAGCGCATCTTCGCCGTTGGTGTTCCCACCGGTATTGAGACCCAAGACCGCATCGATGTTGTCGGCCTTCGCATCATCCGGACCTTCAACCACGCCACCGACGTAATCGGGCGGGCCGAATTGTTTGAGGTGGTTCACCACCTCTTCGACCTCTTCGTCCGACACGAACGGGCCGTGGCAGCGCGTAATACGGGCGCCGCCCGCCATATAGAGCATGTCCCCCATGCCCAGAAGCTGCTCGGCCCCCATCTCGCCCAGAATGGTACGGCTGTCGATCTTCGACGTCACCTGGAAGGAAATCCGGGTCGGGAAGTTCGCCTTGATGGTGCCGGTGATCACGTCAACTGACGGACGCTGTGTCGCCATGATGAGGTGAATGCCTGAGGCCCGCGCCATCTGTGCCAGCCGCTGAATACAGGCTTCGATTTCCTTGCCTGCCACCATCATCAGGTCTGCCATCTCATCGACAATGACGACGATGTAAGGCAGCGACTTGGGTTCGAATTCCTCGGTCTCGAAGATCGGCTCGCCAGTGTCCTCGTCAAAGCCGGTTTGGACAGTGCGCGAGAACATCTCACCCTTGGCGAGCGCCTCTTTCACGCGACCGTTGTAGCCCGCAATGTTGCGCACGCCCATCTTGGACATCTTGCGATAGCGGTCTTCCATCTCGCCCACGACCCATTTGAGGGCAACAACCGCCTTTTTCGGATCGGTCACAACGGGGCTCAGGAGGTGCGGAATGCCGTCATAAACGGACAGTTCCAGCATCTTCGGGTCGATCATGATCAGGCGGCATTCATCAGGCGTGAGCTTGTAGAGCAACGACAGGATCATTGTGTTGATCGCCACCGACTTACCAGAACCGGTGGTCCCGGCGATCAGCAGGTGAGGCATCTTGGCGAGGTTGGCGACCATACTGTCACCACCGATATCTTTGCCCAGCGCCAGCGGCAGGTTCTGATTGCCGTCGCCGAAGTCGCGACTGGCGAGAATTTCGCGCAACACCACCTTTTCACGGTTCTCGTTCGGCAGTTCGATACCGATCACCGTACGGCCGGGCACAGTGGACACCCGCGCCGACAGGGCAGACATCGAACGGGCGATGTCGTCAGACAGACCGATCACACGAGAGGCCTTGAGACCCGGCGCTGGCTCCAGCTCATACATGGTGACCACAGGGCCGGGGCGAACCGATACGATCTCGCCCTTTACGCCATAGTCGTCGAGTACGGTTTCCAACATGCGGGCGTTTTCTTCCAGCGCTTCATCGCTGAGATGCAAGCGTTCAACACCCGACGGGTTGGTCAGCAGTGACAGCGGTGGCAATTCGAAATCGCTGTCGCTCTCCTCGTTGAACAAATTCGGTTGCGCCTCCGCCTGCGCCCGGGCTGAGGGCTGAACCGGTTTGCGCTGAGGCTGTTCCACGACCGCCTTGCGAGGTTCTGCGACCGGGATTTCCATCGACACATTCGCGGCGGGCTGAGGATCAGCGCGCGGTGTGATCTGGACCCGAGGTGCCTCAGCAGACGGCATGGCTGGTGCGGGGCTGGTCATGGCAGGTTCTTCGGGCAAGTTCTCCGTCGGAACCTGGTCGGCGAGGAACGCATCCGGCATGTCCGGCACAGCTTCGGGCGTGTTCAGTGCAGAAGCGACTTGCGCCTGTGGGATCGCCTCCGGTGTCGGGGCGGCAGGAATGTCAGGGACAGATGAAACACCGGCAGTAAGCTGCGGCTCGCTTGCGGGGGACGCCTGCGGCGCGCTTTGATTGAAAATCAGCGGTTCGGGCCGTTTGCCACGCCCCTTTGTCAACGACAGGTCCGACGGCGGCGGTGTCTTGGATCGACGGATGCGAACGGCATTGGCGATCTTTTCGGCGATACGCTCGTCACCCGGAACATTCGGAACGTCGGCGACCGGTTCGGGATCCACCAGTTCTGGTGCTGGCATGTCCGTCGCCTCACCCCGCCGGATGAGATTGGTTGCACGGCTGAACAGACCTGTGCGCTCCTCGACGGGGGGGGCAGCGACGGGCTGCGGCGCCGGTGTATGCAGACCGAATTGCGGTTCGTTGCGGACAAATTCAGTTTCGTCCATAGGGTCGCTGTAGACCAGTGGTTCGTCTTCTGCGTCGAGTGCCAGGGTGCGTTGTTCTGCCCGGCGGTTCTGCCATGAACGCGCGGCCTGAAGACCGCCATTGGCGCCACGGCCCAAGAGGTTTGCCAAGGCACCATAGGCCAGCACCAGTCCAATCAACAGGAAACGCCCGATGCGCGTCACTTCGGAACGGGTAAACCCAAGAACAAACGCCCCAAGCGCCAGCACCGCGATGGCCGTCAGGAACGACAGGAACTTTACCAGGAACGCAAGACCGAAAGGCAGGAGCGCCAAAAGGCCGCCCAGGGCCGTATTGCCGATCATCCCACCAAGACCAAAGCTGTGGAATGCCTTCCATTCGTCACCCGGCACCAGTGTCTCAAAGTGCAGCGCCACAATGATCAGCCAGAACACCAGCATCAGGGCCGGCCAGAGCACCCGGTCCTCGCCCCTGTGCAACAGGAAGCGCGCACCCCATGCAAACAGAAACACGGAAATCGCCCAAGCGCCCTTGCCAAGAAATGTGATCAGCAAAAAGGCGATCGAGGCCCCGGTCTGACCAAGCCAGTTTTGCACCGGCGCGTCTGTGGACACCATCCAGTTGCTGTCGTCCGGCGTGTATGAGCCGATCATCGCGGCCACCAGCAGGCCAACGCCAATCAACAGAAGCCCGATCAGCTCCTTGCCACGCTTTTCGATAGCCGCCTGCATGTTGCTGTCCAGAAGCGGATCTCTGCTGCGGGTCTGAAATGCCATGCCTACCTCGGTTCGCTCGCGCAGGGCATCGGCTGTTTCGCTCTTGGATCAGCCCCGCGGGTGTTTCGTCTTGCTCTTGGCCTGTTCCCGGCTTTGGGAACAGGCGATCTTCTTATTCTCAATAGAGACAATCGCGCAGCAAAGTAAGCGCTGCACGTGTCTGTTCCGCAGAGGCCACAAGTGCCACGCGGATATATCCATGTCCGGGATTCTCTGCCCCCTCGCCCTGCGCCAGGAACGAACCCGGCAGCACACGCACGCCGGTTTCCTGCCAGAGCTTTAAGGTCGCCGCCTCAGCATCCTCGACCGGCAGCCAGAGAAAGAAGCCGGCTTCAGGCGACATATATCCGTTGAGACCGGCAAAGACCTCATCCGCAACGCGATATTTTTCCTGATAAAGCGCACGATTTTCGACAACATGCGCCTCATCCGCCCAGACCTTTGCGGCCGCGGCCTGCAACGGACCGGGCATTGGGGCGCCGGAATAGGCACGCAGTTTCTTGACCTGCACCAATGTCTCGGGTCCGCCAGCCAACAAGCCGGAACGCAGCCCCGGCAGGTTGGAGCGTTTGGAGAGCGAATTGAACAGAACAATCCGTTCGGGATCCGCGCCCAGCTCGTCAGCGACCGTCAGCGCGCCCACCGGGGCGCTGTCTCGGTAGATCTCGGAATAGCATTCGTCCGCGAATATCTTGAAATCATATTTCTCCGCCAGGCGGATCAGCTGTTCCCAATAGGCGCGCGAGGCCACGGCCCCCTGCGGATTGGCTGGCGAGCAGATATAGGCCACGGCGGTGCGGTTCAGCACCTCTTCGGGCAGCGACGCATAGTCGGGCAGATGGCCGGTCTCATCGGTGGCGGGCACGAACACCGGCTCGGCGGCAACCGAAATCGCCGCGATCATGTAGACCTGATAGAAGGGGTTCGGGATCAGTACCACCGGGCGCTGGCCGTTCTTTTCCTCGGGGCAGAGCGCCATGGCGGCATTATACAGCCCCTCGCGGGTGCCATTGAGCGCCATCAGCCGGGTGGCCGGGTCCAGCGTCACGCCATAGCGCTGCGCCGCCCAATCGGCCATGGCCCCGCGCAGGGCGTCGGTGCCTTCGTTCTGCGGGTAGCTGTTAAAGCCTGCCGCGTTCTCCATGATCACATCGGTGACCCAAGACGGGAATGCGTGCTTTGGTTCGCCAATGGTCAATTGCACCACATCGCCACCGGGCGCGTGATGGTCAAGAAGCGCACGCAAACGCGGAAACGCGTAGGGCGGCAGATGGGCAAACCGCTCGGGAAACTTCATGTCTGTGCCTCAATACCGGGATCGTAATCGCCCCGTTTTGTCCCGCAAGTTACAGGCCAAAGGAGCATGCGTCCACCCGCTGATGGCGCGGGTGCAACAGTGTGTCTTTCAGGCCAAAGCCGCCTCAACGCCAGCGCCTACGCGCAAAAGCGCCTCTTCGCAGTTGGGCTGACCAATCACCTGCAGCCCGCAGCTGGGCGTGCCGGTGGGCAGCGACAGCGCGCAGATCCCCATCAGATTGCCGATCCGCGTGTTCCGGAGCGCCATGAGATTCGAGGTGACGTAATAGTCGTGATCACTTTGGAGCCGGGCGAGGTTTGGCGGCAGAATCGGGGCCGTCGGCGCCAGCACCGCGTCAAAGCCAGCGACCGCCTGATCCCAGATCATGCGCACCTGCTCCAGCTTGGCCCATGCGGCGACGTAATCCGCTCCCGTGAACTCCGCGCCGGAGCGGAACCGCGCCAGAATCTCCGGGAACATCAGATGAGGTGCGGCCTCGATCACCTCCTTCCACAGGCCATAGGCCTCGGTGGTGAACAGGATCGGCGACAGGACCATCGCCTCGGGCAGTTCCGGCACCTTCAGCGGCACGATGTCCGCCCCAGCCTCGCGCAGCTTGTCCAGCGCGGCGGCATGGGCCGCGGCCACTTCGGGTGCAAGATCATCCTGCGCCACCGTGCGCAGGTCGGCAAACCGCTTGCCCTCGACGCTTGCGCCTTCCAGATCCGGCGCGGCGGCGGAGCCTTCGACAAGCGCCAGCATCAGCGCCGCATCTTCGACCGTGCGGGCCAGCGGGCCGATAGTGTCAAACTTCAGACACAGCGGCACCACGCCCTCAAGGCTGACGCGCCCGGAGGTGGTCTTGAGCCCGACCAGATCGTTCCAGGCCGAGGGGATGCGCACAGATCCCCCGGTGTCCGAACCGATCGCCCCGGCCGCCAGACCAAAGGCCACCGAGGCGGCCGCACCGGACGATGACCCGCCGGGCACCGCGTCGGGATCATTCACGCAGGGCGGTGTTTCCTTGATCGGGTTCAGCCCGAGACCGGAGAAAGCCAGCTCGCTCATATGGGTCTTGCCGAGGCAGACCGCCCCCATCGCGGTTGCGGTCTCCAGCACCAGCGCATCGCGGTCCGGCACCCGGCCTTTCAGCAGATCGGAGCCAGATTCGGTGCCCACGCCGGCGCTGTCGAACAGGTCCTTCCAGCTCAGCGGCACCCCGTCGAGCGGCGAGCGGCGCAGGCCGGATTTCGCGCGGTCCTGTGCGGCCTTGGCCTCTGCCAGGGCGCGATCACGGGTCACTTGCGTGTAGATACGCGCCGTCGCGGGATGGGCATCAATCGCTGCCAGATAGGTCTCGGTCAACGCCAGCGGGTCGATCTCTCCCGCGGCGATACCGCGGCCCAGTCGCGCGGCGCTCATGGTCAGCCAGTCCTGCATCAGTTTTGCCTTTTCGTGATCCCCGTGCCGGGGGCGGATTTGCGTTTGCGGCCACCGTAGCGACCGCGCATGGGGCGCACAATCCCGACCGGCCCGGATCGCTGCCCCTCGACGGGACTGCGGCAGCGTGCCTCTGGACATTGGCATGGACAATTGCCCGGCAGGGCGCATATTGCGGGGCATGACTGATATGCGTGAAATCCTGATCGTGGGCGGTGGCCTCAACGGCCCCTCGCTGGCTCTGGCACTGGCCCAGGGCGGCCATTCCGTAACGTTGATCGACGCCCTGCCCGCGCCGCTGCGCGAAGAGGCGGGCTTTGACGGGCGATCCTACGCGCTGGCGCTGGCCTCCACCAGGTTGCTGCAGCAGATCGGCGTCTGGTCCCGCATCGCGGATCGGGCCCAGCCGATGAATGAGATCAAGGTCAGCGACGGCACCGCCGGGCGCGGCCCCTCGCCGCTGTTCCTGCACTTCGAAGACAGCGATCTGGACGAGGGCCCGATGGGCTACATGGTCGAAGACCGCTATCTGCGTCGCGCCCTGCTGGAGGCGATGGCGGTGGAACCCCGGATCACCCAGATCTCCGGCCAGCGTGTGGTGGCGCAATCTGTCGGAGCTGATGCGGTCACCGTGACGCTTGAAGATGGCGCACAACTGTCCGGAGCACTGCTGGTGGGCGCCGATGGGCGCCAGAGCGGCACCGGCGAACGCGCGGGCATCAAGCGCACCGGCTGGGACTACGGCCAGACCGCGCTGGTCTGCGCCATCTCACATGATTTGCCGCATGACGGGATTGCACATCAGTTCTTCATGCCGCCGGGCCCACTGGCGATCCTGCCGCTGCCGGGCAATCGCAGCTCCATCGTCTGGAGCGAGACCCATGCCGAGGCGGCGCGCATCCAGGCGCTGGGGGATGCGGATTACCTGACCGTGCTGCGCCCGCGATTTGGTTCGTTTCTCGGAGAGATCGCGCTGGAAGGCAAACGTTTCAGCTATCCGCTGAAGCTGAGCCTCGCCAATGCGTACTACGCTGAGCGGCTGGCGCTGGTGGGAGATGCGGCGCATGGTCTGCATCCGATCGCCGGTCAGGGCCTGAACGCAGGTCTGCGCGACATAGCCAGCCTGGCCGAGGTGCTGACAGACGCCGCGCGCCGCGGCGAGGATATTGCAAGCCCCCTGGTCTTGGCGCGCTATCAGCAGTGGCGACGGTTTGATACCACCTCGCTGGCGCTGGCGACAGATGTGTTCAACAAGCTGTTTTCGAACGACAATCCGATCCTGCGTGCCACCCGCGACCTTGGCCTTGGACTGACCAACGCCTTGCCCGGCCTGCGCCGTGGATTCGTGCGCGAGGCGGCGGGACTGTCCGGGGATCTGCCGAAACTGTTACGCGGGCGCCCGCTCTGACCGCGCGCTCGCGGCACGCTCACTCCAGCGGGCGCGCCTCATCCGTTAGCATCACCGGGATACCGTTGCGGATCGGGAAAGCCAGATTGGCGGCGCGGGAGATCAGCTCCTGCTTTTCGGCATCATATTCCAGCAGCGTTTGGCTCGTCGGGCAAACCAAAGCCTCAAGCATGCGACGATCAAAGGCGGGGGCCGTATCTGTCATTGCAGTTTTTCCTCCAAAGAGCCACCGGAGCCGCCCCGCAGGGCAAACTCCATCAAGGTGACCAATGTTTCGCGCCGGGTCGACAAGCTCGGCGCCTCCAGTAGGGCCTGTTTGTCCTCCGGTTCGAAATCCAGCAGCATGGAAAGCGAGTTGATCAGCAACTCGTCCCCCGCCTCGTCCAGACTGCCCCAATCGGTCGACAGGCCGCGCGCGTCAAGGTAGCGCCCGAGAAGGCCCATCAATGCAGCGCGGTCAAAGACCTCGTCGCATTCCGTTTGCCCCAGATCGGCATCGAACCCTGCCCAATCCACCGCGCAACGGCGATAGGGGGTGAAGCCCTCGACCTCCGTTTTCACGCGAAACCGAGACAGCCCGCAAAGCGTAATGAAATAGCGCCCATCTTCTGTTTCCGAGAATTGCGTCACCCGGCCTGCACAGCCGATGGTTTGCAGGCCGGAGCCTTCACCGTTGCGCTTGCCATTGGGCTGGATCATTCCAATCACCCGCTCAGGCGTCTTGAGAGCATCCTCCAGCATCTGCAGGTAGCGTGGTTCAAAAATATGCAGCGGTAGTTTCGCCCGCGGCAACAGCAGCGCCCCGGGCAAAGGGAAGACAGGGATAGTGTCCGGCAGATCAGCGGGTTTAATCATGTTGTGCAACCTAGTGCCGCAACAGCATCAGGCAAATATAATAGAGCTGAGCTTGCGGCGGCCATTCAGAACCACCGGATCATTGGGCTTCAGCGCCTCGAAGATGGTGAAGAGCTGCGCCTTGGCCGCGCCGTCGTTCCACTCGCGATCACGGCGGAACAGCTCCAGCAACTCCTCCACAGCGGCCTCGGCTTCGCCTGCGGCATGCAGCGCCTGCGCCAGATCGAACCGGGCCTGCAGATTGTCCGGATCCGCCTCGACAGCCGCGCGCAACTCGGCGACCGGGCCGGCGTTTTCGGCCTGACGGGCAAGCTCGATCTGCGCATGTGCGGCCTCGATTTCGGGAGCCGTTGAAATCTCGGCCGGGGCACCGTTCAGAACCGCCTCGGCCTGGTCCAACTCACCCATCGCCACGTGACAGCGCGCCAGTCCACTGTAGGCCGGAGCACTCTTGTCGTCCTCACCGAGGATCGCCGCAAAGACCTGCGCCGCGTCAGAGGCCGCGCCTTCTTCGAGCATCTGCTCGGCGGTTTCCAGCGCTTCGCCCAGTCCGCCATCGGCGGTGCTGCCAGCGGTTTCGGCCAGTTTCTGCAGGAAGGCGTCGATTTCGGATTGCGGCAACGCACCTTGAAACATGTCCACCGGACGCCCCTGATAAAAGGCAACGACACTCGGGATCGACTGCAGCGGCAGGCCCTGTTGCGCCAGCGCGGCAGCCAGACGCTGGTTTTCATCTACGTTGATCTTCGCCATCTTGACCGCGCCCTTGGCCTTGGTAACGGCTGCCTCCAGCATCGGGCCCAGCGTCTTGCAGGGGCCACACCAGGGCGCCCAGAAGTCCACCACGACCGGCACCTCCATGGAGCCATCAACCACCTCCGCCATGAAGGTTTCTTCGGTCACATCCTTGATAAGATCGCCTGCAGACGCTGCGGCATCGGCTCCGCCCAGAATGTCCATCATTGTTCCGCACTCCTTTGAGTCTTGCTTGAGCCCTATATGCGATTTCAACGCCGGAAAACCAAGGGATGAGTTTCGCGAGAGTCTTTGCGGCGTGCCCCCGCCGCGCCGCCAGGCGCGGCGCCCGGCCCAACAAAAATGCGCGCCCCCTCTGGCGCGCGTCTTTTGGCGGGAGCGCCCCGCCCTGCTTGCGCCAAACTTAGCCGGGATCAGAGATCGAAGGTGGCAAAGACCGGCGCGTGATCGCTGGGCTTTTCCCAACCCCGCGCCGCGCGCAGGACCCGGCTGGAGTGTGCGGCATTGGTGATATCCGACGTGGTCCAGACATGGTCGAGCCGACGCCCCTTGTCTGCGGCATCCCAATCCTTGGCACGGTAGCTCCACCAGCTGTAAAGCTGCCCGTCGGGAATGTCGTTGCGGGTGACATCGGCCCAGCCACCGGCCTCCATCACCTGCGCCAGGTGCTCCACCTCGATCGGCGTATGGCTCACCACCTTCAGCAGTTTCTTGTGGTCCCAGACGTCATCCTCGCGCGGGGCGATATTGAGATCGCCCACCAGCACCGATTTCTCGGGCCGCTCGGCGTGGAACCAGTCCCGCATCTCGGTGAGGTAGTCGAGCTTCTGGCCGAACTTCACGTTCTTTTCGCGATTCGGCTCATCACCGCCCGCGGGCACGTAGAAATTGTGGATGGTAACGCCGTTTTCCAGCCGTCCCGCCACATGGCGGGCATGGCCGAGGCTGGCGAAGTCCTTGTCGCCCGCGTCCTCGATGGGAAGCCGGGACAGGATCGCCACTCCATTGTAGCCCTTCTGCCCGCGCGCAACCATATGAGTGTAACCGAGCGCCCGGAACGCCTCCATCGGGATCTTGTCCACCGGGCTCTTGCACTCCTGCAGGCACAACACATCCGGCCCCTCCTCTTCGAGAAGCTTCAGCACGATGGGTTCGCGCAGGCGCACGGAGTTGATGTTCCAAGTGGCGAGGGTAAAGGACATGCGGGCTCTCAATCTCTGGCAAGTGTTCGCGCGGATATTGCCTCCGCAGCCGCCTTGATGCCAGCCCTTGACCGGTCATTCTGCACAAACACTTTCAAGTAACGCCGCTCGCGGAACAAAAAAAGACCGGGCACGAAGCCCGGTCCAGTCCAACAGGGAGGGTGCATATCATAACCCGGATATGCACGGGATCTCTTCAGCAGAGCAACCGTTCAACGTGTGTACACGAAAGTTGTTCCACCTTTAATTGTTACTCAGGCGACCAGCCGGTAACCGCCTGATTCCGTCACAAGAAGTCTCGCATTCGACGGATCCGGCTCAATCTTCTGGCGCAGGCGATAAATATGCGTCTCCAACGTATGCGTTGTAACCCCGGCGTTGTAACCCCAAACCTCGTGCAGCAAAATGTCGCGGGGCACCACGCCATCGTTTGAGCGGTAGAGGAATTTCAAGATATTCGTCTCTTTCTCCGTCAGGCGGATCTTGCGCTCATCTTCGGTCACCAGAATTTTCATCGCCGGCTTGAAGGTATAGGGGCCAAGCACAAACACTGCGTCCTCAGACTGCTCGTGCTGACGCAACTGCGCGCGGATACGTGCCAGAAGAACCGGGAATTTGAATGGTTTGATGACGTAATCATTCGCGCCAGCGTCCAACCCGAGAATGGTATCGGCATCGCTATCGTGCCCGGTCAGCATCAGGATCGGCGATTTCACCCCCTGCTTGCGCATCAGTCGGCACAGCTCACGCCCGTCCGTATCCGGCAATCCAACGTCCAGGATGATCAGATCATAGATCGCCTCTTTGGCACGTTCCATCGCGCCCTGCCCGTCGCCAGCCTCGAAGACGTCGAAATCTTCGGTCATCACAAGCTGCTCACTCAGAGCCTCTCGCAGATCCTCATCGTCATCCACGAGCAGAATTTTCTTCAACTGGGCCATCCGGTCTCTCCTGATCTCTTGCCATCACAGATGTGCCCGTGCTCACAAAAGAACAAGCTTCGCGACATGAGGTTCACGTCGACGTGTCCGGTGGCGCGGAAATATTTCACTTTTGCAGCAATTGGGCGTAGGAAAAAACTCCTGATGTTACAGCCGGGATCGTGACCTGATGAGCCTATTGCCAACAATGCTGGAGCGGATCGCACGTGCGCGAGTCGATCTGAGAATGGGATTGCCAGTCATCCTGACCACCGGCGACACTGCCATCCTCGCGATCGCCATAGAAAGCCTTACCCCGGAGCGCCTTGCGGACCTGCGCGGGCTCGGCTCGGTTGCCCTGGCCCTGACAGCACGCCGCGCAACGACTCTGAAGGCCCGCGTCTATGATGATGATCTGGCACGGGTGGAAGTTCCCATCGACGCGGATCTAAGCTGGCTTCAATCCCTTGCGGATCCCGCCGACGATCTCGCAGCCCCCATGAAAGGGCCGCTCACCAGCCTGCGGAGCGGAGAGGCCTCTCTGCCCCGGCTGGCTCTGGCGCTTGTGAAATCGGCGCGCCTTTTGCCGTCTGCCGCCTATGTTGACCTTCAGGACGCCGGATCCTTTGCGCTAAAGCACGACCTGACCCTCCTGCCCCGCTCTACCGCCGAACCGCTACTGAACCAAAGCTCCCCGCTCCATCCAGTGGCGGCTGCCCGGTTGCCAGTGGAAGCCGCCGAAGCTGGCCGATTGCACATCTTTCGCCCCGAAGACGGCGGCGAGGAGCATTACGCCATCGAGATTGGCCGCCCGGATCGTGACAAACCGGTATTGGCGCGGCTGCACTCCGCCTGTTTCACCGGCGACGTCCTCGGGTCACTCAAGTGCGATTGCGGACCACAGCTGCGCGGGGCGCTTGGCCAGATGGGCCAAGATGGCGCTGGCGTCCTGCTTTATCTCAATCAGGAAGGGCGCGGTATCGGGCTGGCCAACAAGATGCGCGCCTATTCATTGCAGGATCAGGGCTTTGATACGGTAGAGGCGAACCATCGTTTGGGGTTCGAGGATGACGAACGGGATTTCCGCCTCGGCGCGTCGATATTGCGAGAGCTGGGTTTTTCCTCAGTACGGTTGATGACCAACAACCCCGGCAAGATCGCCATGATGGAGAAAACCGGGATCTCGGTCGAAGAACGCGTCCCGTTAAAAGTGGGCGAGAACGAATTCAACCGTCACTATCTGGCGACCAAGGCCGCGAAGTCGGGGCATATGTTATGACCCCCGCAAACCTTGTCCTGACCCCCACCGGCCTGCGCTTTATGGGCCGTACGTTTGCCTGCTCTATCGGCAGAGGCGGCATTTCAGACAGGAAAACAGAAGGGGACGGCGCCACCCCCGTCGGCGAACACCGCATTGTCGGCATGCTCTATCGCCCGGACCGCATCTGCCCACCGCAGGACTGGGCCATGCCAATCCTCCCCGGAGACCTCTGGTCTGACGACATCAAGGCCATCGACTACAACCACATGGTGCGTGCGCCGTATCCACATAGCCATGAGCGGCTTCGGCGTGCCGACCCGCTTTATGATCTTATTCTGCTAACCGATTGGAATTGGCCCTATTCACAAAAGTCGCGCGGCTCCGCGATCTTCCTGCATCAATGGCGCAGGCCGGGCTATCCCACCGAAGGGTGTATTGCGTTCTCTCGCGAAACCCTGCGCTGGATCGCAGAGCGACTGCAGCCCGAAGCACGGGTTATTGTCCGCTCACGCTGAATAGGTGCGGTCACCAAATATCGCCGAGCCGACACGAACATGGGTGGCACCAAGTGCGATTGCGCCTTCAAAGTCGCCGCTCATCCCCATCGACAGACCGGCCAAGCCATTGCGATCCGCGAGTTTGGCAAGGAGCGCGAAGTGCAGGCTTGCCTCTTCGTCGACCGGCGGAATGCACATCAGTCCTTTGACGGGCAGGTCGAGGTCACGGCAGTCCTGAATGAACCCATCTGCATCAGCAGGTAGAATACCGGCCTTCTGCGCTTCTTCGCCGGTGTTCACTTGAATGAACAGATCCGGACACTGCCCTAACTCCTGCGCCAGGCGCGCAAGCGTTGTGGCAAGCTTTGGGCGATCAACGGAATGAATGGCATTCACCAGCTCCATTGCCTGCCGCGCCTTGTTGGTCTGCAATGGGCCGATCAGATGCAGGTCGACGCCCTGAAACCGCTCGCGAAACTCGGGCCATTTACCCGCTGCTTCCTGAACGCGGTTCTCACCAAAAACTCGGTGCCCCTCTTCAAGAACGGCCTCGACGCGTTCGTTCGGCTGCACCTTGGACACGGCGATCAGCTCTACCGAGCCGGTTGCGCGATTGGCGGCGGCTTCTGCGGCGGCAATGCGGGATTTGATCTCACTCAGCGACATCTCGGCCTCATTTAGCTAGGGGGGCTGTTTGGCCGGACAAAACACTGTTTACGCACAAAAGAAAAGGGCGAGCTCCGAAGAGCCCGCCCCAAGAACCGAGTGGTTCCGTTCTCCAATTAGAAGGAGAAGGACACACCGAGGTCTGCTTTGGTGTTGCTGGAGGAGTCGGAACCAACACCACCTGCGAGGGTCACACCACCGCCGAGACCGTGACGGAAGCCGATACCGTATGCGGTGTCTGCGCCGGTCACACCACCGTCAGCAACCAGTGCGCGGATGGAGGTCGCGGAGGACACTTCGTAGTTCATCGAAGCGGAGATGGAGGTGTCCTGCTGGTTGTCGCCGTCACCAACCATTACGGTGTAGCCGATTGCGCCGGCGGTGCCGTTCAGGCCGATTACCCAGTAATCGCCAGCAGTGTCGGTGTCGGAGTAAACCGCGCCGATGGACATGCCGTTGGCCAGGGTGTAGCCGAGACCCAGCTGAACTTCTTCGTCTGCTGCAACAGCTGCAGTGTCAACAACAGTCGTGTCAGCACCAGTGGCGTCTTTCAGGAAGGTAGCAGCCTGCGCACGGGTCTCTTTGTAGGAGAGCGATGCGGAGAAGTCACCAACAGTGTAACGTGCTTTGATGGTGGTTGCGTCAGCGGAACCTGCACCGAAACCGGTTGCCGGGCCGTTGAAGTTGGAGTTCGCTTCCAGGAAGGAAGTGAAGCCGATGCCGTAACCGTAGTAGTCAACCTGGTCACCGGAATCCAGAACGTTGGATACGTTACCAACGTCAACACGCAGACCGCCGAAGGACACTGCGAAACCAGCTGCGCCCGGGCCACGACCGGAGATGGAGTTCTCGTGGTCATCTTCGTTGGCTTCGAGACGGAAGCGAGCTTCCAGTTTCACGCCAGCGTCGGTTTCCGCGATACCGGTGATGTTGACGCGCATACGCTGTTCGATGCGGGTCTCGTTGGTTTCAGCTTCGTTGTATGCCAGACCAAAGCGTGCGGAGCCGCCGATGGTGAGTTCTGCTGCTGCGACACCTGCGGTCGCGACCAGAGCGGTCGAAGCGAAGAGAATCTTTTTCATGGTTTACCCTCGGGTTTGAATTTCGAAAGAAGCAATCGGCGTCTGCCACTTCGCTCCTCAAGTACGCACATCCTCTCGCTCGTTTTGGGGTCTCGAAGCAAGCGTGCGCTGAAAGCTGAAAACCATTCATCAACCAAATGATGCATCAAGGTCACAGTCGATTTCACCGGATAGCTCCGCAAACTGCAGCAGGCGCGAGTCTATTAAAGAATAGGCTTGTTGGCGCATCCCGCCTTGTCTAGGAGTAGATCAACTGCAAATTCTGGAACAGGCCCGGCCAATATGCGTGGTATAAAGACTTTCGTTCTTCTATCTTCATTGACCTTTGTGACCGCCTGCGGGGCCTTCAGATCGCTGGACACCAGCACTGAGGTCGATGACCGCGACACGATCGTGCTCGCAGGCGAAGGCCGTGAAGCAAACGATGACAAGACCACGATCTGGGAAGCCTTTGGCCCTCGCAAAAGCGAACAACGCGTTCAAGTGAACCGCTATCTGTGGGCCGCAAGCCTTGATGTGCTGGAATTCCTGCCTGTTCAGTCGGTCGACCCGTTCACCGGCGTGATCGTGACCGGGTACGGCACACCGCCGGGTGGCGGGCGCTCTTACCGGGCAACCGTTCACATCAAAGATCCCGCGCTTGAGGCACGGTCGCTCAACGTTGCGCTGCAAAGCCGTGGTGGCGCCGTGAGTTCGGCAACTGCACGCGCCGTCGAGGATGCGATTCTCACCCGTGCCCGTCAGCTACGCATAGCTGACAAGAAGATCTGACGCCTGCGCACTGGAACCCAATAGAAATTACACGTATCAGAAGCGCCGGGTCTAAAGCCCGGCGTTTTTAGTCAAAGGACCCCTCACATGTCGCGTTACGAAGCCTCGGACATCGAAGCCAAATGGCAAAAAGCCTGGGAAGAGGCTGCCATTTTCCAAGCGAAAGAAGATCACGACAAACCCAAGTACTATGTGCTTGAGATGTTCCCCTACCCGTCGGGCAAGCTGCACATGGGCCATGTGCGCAACTACACGATGGGCGACGTGATCGCGCGCTACAAGCTGTCCACCGGCCATAACGTGCTGCACCCGATGGGGTTTGACGCCTTTGGCATGCCTGCGGAAAACGCCGCGATGGCCTCGGGCGGGCACCCCAAGGACTGGACCTATTCCAACATCGACACGATGGTCGAACAGATGAAGCCGCTGGGCCTCTCGCTCGACTGGTCGCGCATGTTCGCCACCTGCGATCCCGAATACTATGGCCAGCAGCAGGCTTTGTTCCTTGATTTCCTTGAAAAAGGTTTGGTCTACCGCAAGAACGCCGTGGTCAACTGGGATCCCGTGGACATGACCGTTCTGGCCAATGAGCAGGTTGAGGCCGGACGTGGCTGGCGCTCCGGTGCGCTGGTGGAACGGCGTGAACTGACGCAGTGGTTCTTCAAGATCTCCGACTATTCGGATGAGCTGCTGACCGCGCTCGATGGGCTGGAAAACTGGCCGGCCAAGGTGCGCCTGATGCAGGAAAACTGGATCGGCAAGTCCCGCGGGTTGCAGTTCAGCTTTGAGCGCACCGATGGTGAAGAGGCAATCGAGGTCTATACGACTCGCCCCGACACGCTGATGGGCGCAAGCTTTGTTGGCATCTCTCCCGATCACCCGATTGCCAAGCAGCTCGAGGCCGAATCGCAAGAGGTCGCCGATTTTGTTGCGGAATGCCGCAAGGGCGGCACCACGGAAGAAGCCATCGAGACCGCACCGAAGCTGGGCTACGATACCGGCCTGCGCGTGCGTCACCCGCTCGACCCGAACTGGGAGTTGCCGGTCTGGATCGCCAACTTCATCCTGATGGATTACGGCACCGGCGCGATCTTTGCCTGCCCGGCGCATGACCAGCGCGACTTTGAGTTCGCCACCAAATACGACCTGCCGATCATTCCTGTGGTGGAGCCGGTCGAAGGCGCAGATGAGCTGACCGAGGCCTATGTGCCGACCAAAGCCGAGAAGGTCCGCTATGTGCGCGGCTTTGCAGGTACCGAGGAACAAACCGGCGAGGACGGCGTCAACACCGCCGTCGACAAAGCCGAGGCTGAAGGCTGGGGCGAAGGCGTCACCAAATTCCGCCTGCGCGACTGGGGTCTTTCGCGTCAGCGCTACTGGGGCTGCCCGATTCCCGTCGTCCACTGCCCCGATTGCGGCGTGGTGCCGGAAAAGAAAGAGAACCTGCCCATCGCGCTTCCTTACGACGAGGACGGCAAGGCGATTGATTTCTCGGTGCCCGGCAACCCGCTGGACCGTCACCCGAGCTGGCGCGATTGTGCATGCCCGTCCTGTGGCAAGCCCGCCCAGCGCGAGACCGACACGATGGACACCTTTGTGGACTCCAGCTGGTATTTCGCCCGTTTCACCGCACCCCGCGCCGAGACGCCGACGGATCTGGAAGCTGCGAGCTACTGGATGAACGTCGATCAATACATCGGCGGCATTGAGCATGCGATTCTCCACCTGCTTTATTCGCGGTTCTTTGCCCGCGCGATGGAGATCTGTGGCCATCTGCCCGAGAGCGCCAAAGAGCCGTTTGATGCGCTCTTTACGCAAGGCATGGTGACCCACGCGATTTACGAGAATGCCGAGCGCAAGAACGAGAACGGCCGCTCAATCTACCACTACCCGAATGAGGTCGAAGAGCGGGATGGAGGCGTCTTCGTCAAGGAAACCGGTGAGCGGATCAAGGTTATTCCCTCGGCCAAGATGTCCAAGTCCAAGAACAACGTGGTCGATCCGCTGGCGATCATCTCTACCTACGGGGCCGATACCGCGCGTTGGTTCGTTCTGTCCGATTCGCCGCCCGAGCGGGACGTGGAATGGACCGCATCTGGCGCTGAAGCCGCCTATAAGCACCTGAACCGGGTCTGGAACCTTTGTGATCGCATTGGCGAGATGGACCCGGATGCGAAAGGCGAAGGCGACGAGGATCTCTTGCGCGAGATGCATAAGGCGATCCGTGATGTGACGCTGGGGGTCGAGAGCTTTGGCTTCAATGCCGCCATCGCCAAGCTTTATGGCTTCACCAACACGCTGTCGAAATCCAAGGCCAGCGCTGCGGTACAAAAGCAAGCTATCAAGACTTTGGCGCAGCTGATGTCGCCGATGACACCGCATTTGTCCGAGGATATCTGGGCGCATCAGGGTGGCGAAGGGCTGGTTGCCAACGCCCCATGGCCGGTCGCGGACGACTCCATGCTGGTCGAGGACAGCGTCACCCTGCCCATCCAGGTGAACGGCAAACGGCGCGGCGAGCTGACCGTTGCCAAGGATCTCGACAAGGCGGAGGTTGAAAAACTGGCGCTGGCGCATGAAGCTGTACAACGGGTGCTGGAAGGTGCGGCGCCCAAGAAGGTGATCGTTGTACCGGGGCGGATCGTCAATGTCGTTGCCTGACCGACGCAGATTCCTAGACCTGATGCTGGCGCTGCCCCTTGGCGCCGGCCTCTCTGCCTGCGGGTTCGAGCCGGTCTATGGGCCGAACGGAGCGGGCACGGCCCTGCGCAACCAGATTGCATTTCAGGCGCCCGAAACCATCGGCGCGCCGAGCGACACTGATGCCTACTACTTCGTCCGCCAGCTGGAGACACGTCTGGGCCGTGCGGGGGCGCCAGCCTACCGAATGGACCTGACGCTGAACACGAGCGAAGTCGGTCAGGCGATCACCGCCGACGGCGACATCACCCGGTATTCGCTGACCGGCACCGCGGGCTACAGCCTCGTGCGCCTGTCGGACGGGCAGATCGTTGCCAGCGGCGAGGTGGAGAACTTCTCCGGCTATTCCGCCAGCGGCACCACGGTACAGACCCTGGCTTCTGAGACCGACGCGCACGAGCGCCTGATGGTGATTCTCGCCGATCAGATCGTGACCCGGCTTTATGCGGTGCCCGGTTTGGGCACGGCGACCGGCACATGAAACTCAGCCCGCGCGAGGCCGAGGGCTATTTCGCCCGCCCCGACCCCGGCAAGACCGGGATGTTGATCTACGGGGCGGATGCGATGCGCGTCTCGCTCAAACGTCAGCAGATGCTGGCAGCACTCCTTGGTCCCGCAGCCGAGGAGGAGATGCGCCTGACCCGTATGGTGGCGGGCGAGTTGCGCAAGGATCCGGCCCGACTTCTGGACGCAGTGAAGGCCGTGGGGTTCTTTCCCGGCATCCGTGCGGTGTTTGTCGAGGATGCCAATGACACCGCCACCCCGGCGATCACCGCTGCGTTGCAGGAATGGCAGGCGGGTGATGCGCAAATCGTGGTCACCGCGGGCCAGCTGAAAGCCTCATCAAAGCTGCGCAAGGCCTTTGAAACCCACAGCAACGCCTACGCCACCGGCATCTACGACGATCCGCCCTCCCGCGCGGAGATCGAGCGCATTCTGGGCGAGGCGGGGGTGCGCGATGTTCCCGGCGACAGCATGTCGGCGCTGACCGACATTGCCAATGAGATCGGTCCCGGCGATTTCTCTCGTATGATCGAGAAGCTGAGCCTCTATAAACATGGCGACAACAGCCCGCTGACGCTGGAGGATATCGACGCGGTGGCGCCTCAATCCACCGAAGCCGCGCTGGACGATCTGCTCAACGTGGTGGCCGAAGGGCGCAGCACCGAGATCGGCCCCGTGCTGCGGCGTCTGCAGGCTCAGGGCACTAACGCGGTCAGCCTTTGCATCGGGGCGACCCGGCATTTTCGCACGCTTTACACCATCGCCTCTCATCCCGGCGGCCCAGCGCAAGGCATCGGTGGCCTGCGGCCGCCGCTCTATGGCAAGCGGCGCGACCGGATGTTGCGGCAAGCCCAGGGCTGGGGCGCGCAGAAATTGCAGAACGCGCTGACTTTGCTGACCGATACCGACCTACAGCTGCGGTCTGCCGGGCAGAGCGCTCCGGCGCAAGCGCTGACTGAACGCGCCCTGATCCGGCTGGCTATGCTGGCCCGGGCGCGCTGATCACCATCCCGCGACGACGTGACGGGCCGCTTGACCTCTTTCGCGCGTGCAGCAAACCTGCCTGCAACCAAGGAGGACACATGATGTACAAAGTGATCGGCAAGCCGATGACCCGCACGTTCCGCGTGCTTTGGGCGCTGGAAGAACTGGAACAGCCCTATGAGTTGGAAGATGCGGCCCCGCAAAGCGCCGAAATCCGCAATTACAACCCATCAGGCAAGGTGCCCGCCCTTGTGGTAGACGGCACGACCGTGACTGATTCCGTGGCGATCATCACCTATCTCGCTGACAAGCACGGTGCGTTGACCGCGCCCGCCGGCACTTTGGCCCGCGCGCGGCAGGATTCGGTCACCAATATGCTCAACGACGAAATGGATGCGCTTCTCTGGATGGCTGCGCGGCACAGCTTTGCCCTGCCGGAAGAGCAGCGGGTGCCGGCGATCAAGGACTCGCTGCGCTGGGAATTTGCCCGATCCGTCAGCCGCGTCGAGGCCCGCTTGACCGATGAATTCATCGCAGGCGAAAGTTTCTCCATCGCCGATATCCTGCTGACCCATTGCCTGAACTGGGCACGCGGGGCCAAGTTCGAGGTCGAAAGCGAGGCGTTGCTGGCCTATGGCAAGCGCATGCGTGACCGGGCGGCGTTTCAGCGCGTCGTGACACTCGCCAAGTAACGCGCCGCAGCCTGCCCGGCCCAGCGCCCGGTAGCAAAACAGGCGGTCAGCAGATAGCCGCCCGTCGGCGCGTCCCAATCCAGCATCTCTCCGGCGCAAAATGTGCCGGGGAGTGCCTTCAACATCAGCCCGTCATCCAGCGCATCGCGCCGCACGCCGCCCGCGGTCGAGATCGCCTCGTCCAGTGGACGCAGCCCCGCATGGCTGACCCGCAGATGCTTGATGATCCGGGACAGAGCCGCCGGATCCTGCGGCAGCGGACGCCCGAATTCCTGCAGGAGTGCCGTTTTCACCGGACCCAATTTCAGCCCCCGCCGCATATGATTGGCCCAGCTTGCCTTGCCGCGTGGCTTTGCCAGGCGCGTGGCCAGCTCCGCCACGGCCACGTCAGGCGCGAGGTCCAGATATAGCGCATGTCCGTCTCGTAAGGCCGGGGTCAGCGCATAGAGCCCGCCGCCTTCTAGCCCACGCGCCGATAGAGTTGCCTCTCCGCGTCCCGTCAGATGCCCGGCCTGCCAGCCTACCGCCTTGATCGCCGCCCCGAAGTGCGGCGCCATGTGATCGCTCCATGCCACCGAAAGCGCTGCGTTGGAGGGCTGGAAGGGGGCCAGCGCCACACCCTGGCTGGCCAGCATCGCGGCCCAGGCGCCATCAGATCCCAGCCGCGCCCAACTGGCCCCGCCCAGCGCCAGAACCGTCGCACGGGGCGAAATCCGCTGCGGGCCATCCGGCGTGTTGAAGCTCAACTGACCATCCTGCCAACCGGTCCAGCGCCAGCCCACATGCCGGGTTACGCCAAGCTGATCCAGCTCCGCCAACCAAGCGCGCAGCAGAGGCGAGCCTTTCATCGCAGTGGGAAACACCCGCCCGGTCGAGCCCGTGAACAGCGCCTGCCCCAGCCCCTGCGCCCAATCCTGCACCGCCTGCGCGTCAAAGGCGCGGATCATCGGGGCCAGCCAGTCCTCGGCATCGCCATAGTGGGCAAGCAGCGCCCCGATCGGTTCGTCCTTGGTCAGGTTGAGGCCGGATTTGCCAGCCATCAGAAACTTGCGCGCCGGCGAAGGCTTGGCCTCGACCAGCGCCACCCGATGCCCCTGACGGGCGATTTCACCCGCAGCCATCAGGCCCGCTGGCCCGCCTCCGATCACCACCGCATCCCACTCGTGCATTCGACTTTGCCTTTTGCTGTCTCTGCCGCATCTTGCGCGGTGAGCATCCCAACTTCGCAGCCCATCATGACCGACCCGGACACCAATCCGATCTGCCCGCTCTGCGCCCGTCCGATCCCGGAAGACGCCCCACAGAGCCTGCACCACCTGATCCCAAAGCTCAAAGGAGGCAAGGGCGGTCCGACGGTTTTGCTCCACCATATCTGCCACAGGGAGATCCACGCCAGCCTGAGCGAAGCGGAGTTGGCGCGCAATTACAGCACCATCGCAGCCTTGCAACAGCATCCGCGGCTGGCGAAGTTCATCAACTGGGTGCAGAAGCGCCCGCCAGACTTTTCCTCCCGCGTGCCGGGCAAGCGACGGAAACGCTAGGTCGGCGCGCAGGCTTGCAGGATCGCGCGGGCAACTTCGGGATCTGCCGCCAAGGACGTTTCCACCAATGCTTCGGCGGTCTGCAACAGGTCCTCCGGCGCCACGATGCGGTCGATCAGTCCGTAGTCATAGGCCTCCTGCGCGGAGAGCTTCTGCCCCGCCGCCAGCACCATCTTGGTGCGCGCCGGGCCGATCAGTGCCCGCATCCGGGCCGCATCCGAGGGCTGTGGCAGGTAGCCCAGTTGCATCACCGGATAAAACACCTTGGCCGTAGGCACCGCAATGCGGAGATCGCAAGCCAGCGCCATGCCGTTGGCACCGCCCGCAAGCGTGCCGTTGAGGGCCGCCACCTTCAGGCAGGGCATCTCCGCCAGCGTCGCGGACAGCTCCTCCCACAGGGGCGAGGTGGCCAGCCCGGCCTTCGCGGCATCAAGATCCGCACCGGCGCTAAACACCTTGCCCGTGCCGGTCAGGATCACGGCCCGCGCGCCCTCGGCCCCACGCAAGACAGCAATCAACTGCTGCAGCATGTCCGGCGTCAGGGCGTTGGCTTTCTCCGGACGGTTGAGGCGCAGGGTCAGCAAACCGCGCGAATCCTGATGGCGTTCGATCATGTCAGGCCGACTCGCGTGCGGATGGTCTCATCGCGCAGGGAGATCTCGGTGCCGATGAATTCGTCGGCATCGGGGCTGCACATCCACAGAAGCGTACGCGCAGGCCATTCCGCCGGGATGTGATCCTCCCAGTCCAGCTGGCTTACCGGATTGAGACCGCTGGCCTTGATGTCGCGCTGCATCTGGGTGGCCACCGTGCCCGGCGACAATCCCATAACCCGAATGCCGTTTTCACCCTCCTCAAGGTGCAGCGCTTCAGTCAGCATCGCCGCGCCCGCCTTGGAGGTGCAATAGGCGCTCCAACCTTCCAGAGGCCGCTGCGACGCGCCAGATCCGATGGTCAGCACAGAGCCGCCACCCGCCGCCTTCAGATGCGGCAAGCCTGCGTGCATCATATTGAAAACGCCGGTGATGTTCACATTGATCAACTGCGCCCAATCCGCAGGGGATGCATCCGCCAAACGGTCGATCGGGTCGATCAGGCCAGCGTTGCAAATCAGCACATCAAGGCTGCCGAAAACGTCCTTGGTTTTGGCAAATGCCGCCTCAACCGCCGCGTAGTCGGACACATCGCAGGCCAGTGCGAGCGCTTTTTCGCCTATCTCTGCCGCCAGTTCGGTGAGCGCATCAGCGCTACGCGCAAGAAGCGCGACATTTGCACCAGAAGCGGCGAAAACCCTTGCTGCATCCGCTCCGATGCCCCGGCTCGCCCCTGAAATGACAACTGTCTTACCTGCGATATCCATAAATTGTCTCCAAATCTTCGTTTGCTTATGTGTTAATCTGCTTTGGGGGGAACGGTCCAGTCATTGGCTCCCTTGACCACACCCGCGCGAGCGGAGAGGTTCGCCCCAACTCTTCGCTAGGAAAGGTTCTTCTTATGTCTGTTTCTCTTTTTCGTGGCCTGGGCGCCGTTGCCCCAATACTGCTTATCGCCCAGGCGGCGCACGCCGATCTGAGCGCTCAGGATGTCTGGTCTGACTGGAAATCCTACATGTCCGACACCGGATATGACGTGACCGCATCAGAGGCGTTCGAAAACGGTACACTCAAAGTCACCGACATCGCAATGTCGATGGACATCGACGGTGATACCCTCTCCGTGACCATGGGCGCGCTGGACTTCATTGAAAATGGCGATGGCAGCGTGAATGTCGTGATGCCAGCCGAATTCCCGATGGCGTTTGATGTCAATTCCGATGGCGAAGCCGTCACCGGTAGCTTGCTCTACACCCATGACGGCAGCCCGATGGTCGTCAGCGGCGACACTTCCGAAATGGAGTATAGCTACGCTGTCGATCAAGGCACCATCACGCTCAACGACCTCGTGATCGAGGGCGAAGCCGTCCCCACTGACGTTGCGGCCCTGACCCTCACCATGAATGACATTGCCAGCAACACGGTGATGAAAATTGGTGACTTGCGGTCCTACACCCAATCCATGACCGTCGCATCCCTTGCCTATGATTTCATGTTCCAGGACCCTGAAGGTGACGACGGGGCGGCCTTCAACGGCGTGATCGAGGGTGTGAACTTCGACGGCGACGCCATCGTGCCCGAGCTTGAAGATCCCTCTGATGTCTCGGCGATGCTGAACGCAGGCATGGCCTACGATGGCAAATTCACCTTCGAGTCCGGCAGCAGCAACGCGAAAGGCTCCGACGGCTCTGACAACTTCGAGATACAGACCACCTCGAACGGCGGCGAGTTCAACATCGGCCTCAGCCCCGACGGCCTGACCTACGACGTCATCCAATCCGACACGACGTTGAACATGACCGGCTCCGACTTCCCGTTCCCGATCTCGCTGAGCATGGCCGAGATGGGCGTGAACTTTGCGATGCCGCTGACAAAATCCGAAGAAGAGCAGGATTTTGCTCTCGGTCTCGCGCTGCGCGAATTTGCGGTTCCGGAAATGCTCTGGGGTCTGATCGACCCGACTGGCGAGCTGCCGCATGACCCGGCCAACCTGGTTGTTGACCTGACCGGTACCGGCAAACTGTTCTTTGACCTGACGGATGAAGAACAAATGGCTGCAGTCGAGGACGGCGAAGAGGTTCCGGGGGAAGTGAACTCGCTGAAAATCAACGAAGTGCTGCTGTCCGCCGCGGGTGCAGAACTGACCGGCACCGGTGACTTCACCTTTGACAACACCGACCTGGAGAGCTTTGACGGGATGCCGGCACCTTCAGGTGAGGCCAACCTGCAGTTGGTGGGTGCAAACGCGCTGATCGAAAAGCTGATCGGAATGGGTCTCCTGTCCGAGGATGACGCCATGGGTGCACGCATGATGATGGGCATGTTTGCCGTCCCTGCCGGTGATGACACGCTGACCTCGAAAATCGAAGTCAACGACGAAGGTCACGTGCTCGCCAATGGTCAGCGCCTGAAGTAATCGCATCGGGCCTTTGCCCACATGTGATGGGGCCGCTCCTGCCGGGGCGGCCTCTTTTTATGGTGCACAGCCCTTGCGGTAGCCCGGCGGTCTGGCTAGCTCTGGAGCATTGCCGCTCATACGTGAAGGTGCACATGACCCAAACTCCGCAAACCCTCTGCCACGCCCTGCTCGACGCAGCGCGCAAGGCGGGCGCTGATTCCGCCGATGCAATGGCCGCCGAGGGCAGCTCCCTCTCCATCGAGGTCCGCGACGGCACCCTGGAACACGCGGAACGCTCCGAAGGGGTGGATATCGGGCTGCGCGTATTCGTCGGACAACGACAGGCGCAAGTGTCCTCGTCCGACACACGCACCGAGACACTGGCCGCCATGGCGGAGCGCGCTGTGGCGATGGCGCGCGAGGCACCGGAAGATCCCTATGCGGGATTGGCGGATGCCGAACAGTTGGCCCAGTCCTGGGATCTGGCCGCACTTGAGATGGCAGACCCCAGCGCGGAACCGGCACCGGACCAGTTGCAGCAAGACGCCTTGACCGCCGAGGCGGCCTGCGCGGCCATCGAGGGGATCACGCAGGTCCAATCCGCCGCTGCGGGCTACGGTCGGCATGACATCCATCTCGCCGCGAGCAACGGGTTCTCCGGAGGCTATGCGCGCACCAGCCGATCGGTCTCCTGCGTTGGCATCGCGGGGACCGGCAGCGGCATGGAACGCGACTATGATGGCGATTCCCGCACGTTTCAGAGCGATTTGCGCGCAGCCGGAGACGTCGGGCACACCGCGGGCACCCGTGCAATCGAACGTATCAATTCCCGCCGCCCCAAGACCGGGGCCTATCCGGTCCTGTTTGACGAACGCATCTCGTCCTCGCTGATCGGCCATTTGCTGAGTGCCGCCAATGGGGCGGCCATCGCGCGGGGCTCATCGTGGTTGAAGGATGGTCTTGGTACGCAGATCCTGCCAGACAGCCTGTCAGTGATCGAAGATCCGCACCGTGCACGTATGTCCGGCTCTCGTCCCTTTGACGGCGAAGGGCTTCCGACGCAAAAACGTGCCATTGTTGAGGACGGGGTCCTGACCGGCTGGACCATGGATCTGGCCTCCGCTCGCAAGCTGGGGATGGAAAGTACCGGCAACGCCGCCCGTGGCATTGGTTCCGTCCCTTCGCCGTCCAACTGGAATATCGCACTGACCCAGGGCACACGGACGCGCGCCGAGTTGATCCGGGACATGGGCACCGGCCTGTTGGTCACCTCGATGATCGGCTCTACGATCAATCCCAATACCGGGGATTATTCGCGCGGCGCTTCGGGCTTCTGGATAGAGAACGGCGAGATCGCCCATCCGGTCAACGAAGTCACCATCGCGGGCAACCTGCTCGACATGCTCAAGACGCTGGTGCCAGCCAATGACGCCCGGACCTACCTGTCCCGTGTTGTCCCCTCGCTGCTGCTCGAAGGAATGACACTTGCCGGAGAGTGATCTGTCCCTTCTCATTTCGGCGGCGCAGCGGGCAGGTGAGATCGCGGGGCAATTTGTTGGCACCGAAGCGCAGAAATGGGACAAGCCCGATGGTGCAGGGCCGGTAACCGAAGCCGACCTCGCCGTGAACCGCTATCTCGAGGATCGGCTGCAGGCCGCGCGCCCCGATTACGGTTGGCTGTCGGAGGAGAGTGAAGACAATGAACTGCGCCTGTCGCGGTCACATGTCTTTGTCATTGATCCGATCGATGGCACCCGTAGTTTTGCCGATGGCTCTCGAACCTGGGCGCATTCGCTCGCGATCGTGAGGGATGGCGCGCCCGTTGCCGCCGTCGTCATGCTACCGCAGCGCGACCTGCTTTTTGCCGCGGCCGCCGGTCAGGGCGCACGCTGCAATGGTACGCCAATTCACGCCAGTCCTGCTCAAGATGTCGAAGCTGCTCACGTGCTGAGCGCCAAGTCCGCGCTGGATGCCCACCACTGGACCGATGCCGGACCGCCTGCATTTGAACGTAGCCATCGCCCATCGCTGGCCTATCGAATGGCACGTGTGGCCGATGGCACCTATGATGCGATGCTGACCCTGCGCCCCACCTGGGAGTGGGACATCGCCGCAGGTGTCTTGCTCCTGGAGGAAGCTGGAGGTGTGGCGACCAACCGCTGTGGTGGGCGCATGGTTTTCAACCGCCCCGACGCGCTTCAGGACGGCGTCGTGGCGGGCGGACCGGAGCTGCATCGCCAATTGCTCTCCCGCCTGGTCTACAGTTCGGATGAGAACCGGAGCTGATGCCCTGGCGCGAAGACGAATATAGATTTGGTACCGCCCCCCTGAGCCGCCCTGACGGCGAGCTGGTCTGGGCGCATGCGACAACACAGGAACGGTTTCTGGGCCTGTGCGATGTAGGGCATCGTCTGAAGACCATGCGCCCTGACCTCTCGATGATGTTCACCTGGGAGGAGGATGCGCGCCCCTCTCACATTCCGGAAGGTTGCGATATCGCCTTGGGGCCGCTGACTGTCGAGCAGCCAACTGATATCCGCAATTTTCTTGATCACTGGGACCCGGATGTCTGCATCTGGGCGGGCGGTCATCTGCGCCGGGTGTTGATGCGCCAGATACGCGAACGCAAACTCCCCTCCGTTCTGGTCGACATCGATGCCGATGAATTGCCAGGACGTACATCGCGTTGGTTGCCCGATCAACGGCACCGGCTATTGAATGGGTTTTCCGAAATCCTCGTACCTGGCACCGAAGTCACGGAGCGGTTGAAGCGCGCTGGTGTTCCGGCTGAACGCATCCGCTCGTCCGGTCGCCTATTCGAGTCGACCAGCCCGCCTGGCTGCAACGACGAGGAGCTGGCACGGCTGCAATCTCAACTCCATAGCCGCCCCGTTTGGCTCGGCGCGCGGCTGTCGCTGACCGAGTTGCAACCGGTGGCAAAGGCGCATCGCGCCACGCTCCGACTGTTGCATCGTTTGCTTCTGGTCATCACTGTCGACACGTTTGAGGATCTCGAAGCTGCTCGTAATACTTTGAAAAAAGAGGGGCTTGTCTTTGCCGACTGGGATATGGGCGAGGAGCCGGAAGATCACACCCAGGTCATAATCGGGCTTACCGAAGACCTCGGCCTCTGGTACCGGCTGTGCCCGCTCTGTTTTCTCGGCAATAGCCTGATCAGGGGAGCGCAGGGCATCAACCCATTGAACGCAGCGGCCTTGGGATCTGCAATTCTACATGGTCCGGGTGTTGTCACGCATACACAGGCCTACCATCGCCTGGCGGCACTGGGAGCTGCCCAGCGCATCCATGGCGAAGAGGAACTGTCCGAAGCGGTTTATCAGCTCTCCTCCCCTGACAAGGCAGCAGAAATGGCGCTTGCAGGTTGGCAGGTCGTGACCGAAGGTGCGGTCATGACAGACAATCTCCTCGACAAGATTCAGGATCTTCTGGACCAAGGTGAAATCAACGATGCGGCCACCTGAATTCTGGAACAGGCCACCGGGGGTCTTTGACCTGCGGGCCTGCGCTCTGTCACCGTTGGGTGCGCTCTATGCGCGCGCCACTGCTGCACGTCTGCGCAAGGGCATCGCGCTGCAAGCCACGGTTCCGGTGATCTGCGTCGGCAACCTGAACGCGGGCGGCACGGGCAAGACTCCGACGGTCATCTGGTTGATGGAGCAGCTCGGCGCAGCCGGACATTCCGTTCACGTCGTGTCACGCGGCTATGGCGGGCGGCTCGACGGGCCGGTGCAAGTGGACCCGAGGCACCATTCCGCAGCAGATGTCGGCGATGAACCACTTCTGATGGCCGCCTTCGGCGAAGTCTGGGTGGCCAAGGAGCGGAGCGCAGGCGTCGAAGCTGCGGCAAACTCTGGCGCCAGCGTGATCCTGATGGACGATGGGTTCCAAAACCCATCCGTAACAAAGGATTTTTCGATCATCGTGGTCGATGCCCAACGCGGATTCGGCAACGGGCGCTGCCTCCCGGCAGGACCATTGAGAGAACCAGTCGATGTCGGATTGAAGCGGGCGGATGTTGTGCTGTCACTGGGTAACACCTCTGCACAGAACGACTTTCGCGCCCTTTGGGGACCGGCGATCACCATCCCTCATGTCGAAGGGCACGTCGCCCCGTTGCCAACCGGAATGCCATGGCAAGGCACCAAGGTGCTCGCCTTTGCCGGCATCGGGCATCCGGAAAAGTTCTTTGCCACCCTGCGCGGCCTTGGCGCAGACCTTCGCCGCGCGGAGGCATTGGATGACCATCAAACTCTGGCTCCGGCGCTGCTGACCCGGCTGGAACAGGAAGCGCGCCTGCTTGGTGCGCAACTCGTTACCACGGAGAAAGACGCCGTGCGGTTGCCTGACAGCTTTCGACGCAAGGTGATCACCCTGCCGGTCCGCCTACAGATACCCGAGGCCGACATGCTGCTCACCCGCCTGAAGGAAATCGCGCCGCCCCCTGCATGAGAGAACGGCGCGGATTATCATAAGAACGATAGAAGGTTAGCCTTCGAGCTCTGCGTCGATCAGCGCCTTCATGTCTTCGTAGGACTGGTTCGACACCTTGGTTCCGTTCAGGACGAAGGACGGAGTGGACTGAACTTCGTCTTTGGTCGCGTTTTCCTGATACCAGGCCACCAGTGTCTGAGCCTTGGTAGCGTCCTGCATGCAGGCCTCCAGCTTGTCGTTGTCGAGGCCAGCCAGGCGACCGATCTTTTTCAACGCCTCGACCATCTCGGTCGGATTGCCGGCGCGGGTCCACTCGGACTGCTGTTGGAAGATCAGATCGGTGATGCCGAAGAATTTCTCCGCTCCACCGCACCGGGCAACCATGGATGCCCACAGGCCAAAGCGGTCGAAGTAGACCTCGCGATAGATGAACTTCACTTTGCCAGTGTCGATGTAGTCCGCCTTCAGCTTCTTGTAAGCGTCCGCGTGGAAACTCGCGCAATGCGGGCAGGTGTAGGATGCATACTCGATCATGGTGACAGGCGCATCTTCCGCGCCCTGAACCATCTCGACGATGGTGGAGGTATCGACTTCGGCAGCCTCAGCACTCTCCTGCGCGTTGGCTGCGCCAATCAGTTGGATGTCCAGTAAGCTCGTCTCGCCTTGACGGGTCGAGAAGCTGTTCATGGCATAAACACCTGCGGCGACGGCCACGGCCGCGCAAATACCTGTCATCGTACGGGTCATTTCTACCCCTTTCGGTTTGTTTTTTGTCGTGTCATCACATTGCGCCCAAGCCGCTCGAGTGCTGCGCGCAATTCGTCGTTCTCTACACCGGTGGCCGTCTCCCGGGCCGCCGCAACATCCTCAGGTGCGGGTTCGGCCTGTTTGCGGGTTTTCGGCGCATAGCGAAAATCCACCTGACCATCCGCAAAGCCGATCGGAGCTGTCTGCGTGATGTGAAGCTTGGAAATGGCGTTGTAGCCATAAACCGCGTTGACCTTGTCACGCAGCGCCGCTTTTTGCATTTCCAGCATCGGGGCCATGGCGCCCGTGGTCAGCACAGTCAGCGTTGCACCGATACCGCCGCGCCCGTAGCCGACCTTGACCGGGCGCGCCATCGCCGCCAGATCCGGACCGACGATGTCCTCCCAATGGGTCAGCAGCCGCGAAACCGCGAAACCACGGGTCTCTCCCGCCTTGCGAATCTGGTCATTCAGCAAGGAGCCTGTTCGTTTAAAGCCGCGTGTGGTGGGTCGTCTGTATGCCATGCCGGTGGTTTTGCGTGTGTGTTCGCCCTATTGTAAAGGGCCGGACGTCAGAGACCAGCCAAACCATAAGCCAAAGGATAAAGAATGCGTGACCTCTCCGTGCATCCAGAGACACTCAGCCAGGAACTGTTGGCCTGGTATGATGTCCATGCCCGTCAGATGCCCTGGCGGGTTGGCCCGGGTGATCGCGCAACCGGTGTGCGC
Organism: Tritonibacter sp. SIMBA_163; assembly: GCF_046535935.1. Classification (NCBI taxonomy): domain Bacteria; kingdom Pseudomonadati; phylum Pseudomonadota; class Alphaproteobacteria; order Rhodobacterales; family Paracoccaceae; genus Tritonibacter; species Tritonibacter sp. SIMBA_163. The sequence continues at coordinate 24,817 of NZ_JAWJBP010000009.1, read as the reverse complement.
CCCGATCCCTATCGGATTTGGCTGAGCGAGGTGATGCTGCAGCAAACAACCGTGGCCGCCGTAAAAGACTACTTTGAGCGCTTCACCCGGCGTTGGCCGCGTGTCACTGATCTGGCCGCAGCGGCGGATGCCGACGTCATGGGTGAGTGGGCAGGACTTGGCTACTATGCCCGTGCCCGAAATTTGCTGAAATGCGCCCGTGTGGTAGCGGCCGATCACGCGGGGTTCTTTCCTGACACATATGATGGTCTGATCGCACTTCCGGGCATCGGACCTTATACGGCGGCGGCGATATCAGCGATCGCCTTTGACCGGCAGGAAACGGTGCTGGATGGCAACGTCGAGCGTGTCATGGCCCGTTTGCATGACGAACACACCCCCTTGCCCGGCATAAAACCCGTCCTGAAAGATCACGCCGCACAGCTGACGCCCGAAAACCGCCCCGGAGACTATGCGCAGGCGGTCATGGACCTTGGCGCGACGATCTGCACCCCAAAATCACCGGCCTGCGGCATCTGCCCCTGGCGCGCCCCATGTCAGGCCCGCGTTGAAGGCACCGCTGCCGAACTGCCAAAGAAAACACCGAAGAAGCCCAAACCGACAAGGCTCGGATACATCTACCTCGCTCGATCCTCGGAGGGCGACTGGTTGCTGGAACGACGCCCGGACAAGGGGTTGCTGGGAGGGATGCTCGGGTGGCCCGGGTCAGATTGGAACGAGAGCCCACAAGAGGCGCCCCCCTTTGCCGCCAATTGGCGAGATCTCGGTGCCGAAGTTCGCCATACCTTCACCCATTTTCATCTTATCCTGCAGGTACGCGTCACGGAATTACCTTTGAACTTTCAGCTCTCTGCCGGACAGGAGATCGTCAAACGTCACGATTTCCGACCCTCGGACTTGCCAACCGTCATGCGAAAGGCATTTGATCTGGTTCAGGCTGAAATGCGCTAATGCGCCCTATTGGGTTGGCGACACTTCAGGATTAGGCTCGACCCATCCCTTGCCCGCAGACCCGGAGCCATTCGATGACCCAGTTCATTCCTGCCGCTCAGCTGCGCGATTGGCGGCGTGCCCTGCCCTTCTGGCTGTCGCTGACATTGCTGCCACTGGTCTGGGTGGGTGCTGTTTTTGGCAGTTGGTGGGTCCTGCTGCCGCCGCTGGCAACCTGGTATCTTTTTGCTGTTCTCGATGGCTTTCTCGGCCTCGAACTGGACAACGCGGATCCGGAGTCATCCGACGCGGATCTGACCTGGTATATTCGCCTGACCACGGCCTGGGTGCCCTTGCAATTCATCACGCTCTTCGGCCTGATCGCCTATGTCACCGGCGCCGTCCACCTCAGCAGCCTTGAGAAATTCGGCACCTTCTTTGGCATGGGTGTGGTCGCCGGTACCATCGGGATCAACTACAGCCACGAACTGATGCATCAGACCAACCGCTGGGAGCGCTGGATGGCCGACATCCTGTTGGCGATGGTCTTGTATTCGCATTTCCGGTCTGAACATCTTCTTGTGCACCACCGCTATGTCGGCACCCCACGTGATCCGGTTACGGCCCGCTATAACGAAGGCTTCCACAGGTATTATCCCCGCGTGTTGAAGCAGTGCTGGCATTCGGCATTTAATGCGGAACGCCAGCGCCTTGCGCGGAAGGGATTGCCTTGGATACACCGCAGCAATCCCTTCATGCGCTACTGGGCGCTGCAGGCTGGCATGATGTTGCTTGCGCTGTTGATTGGCGGCATCTCAGGCGGGTTACTCTTTCTGGTCCAGGCCGGTGTCGCGATCTGGCAGCTGGAGCTGGTCAACTACATTGAACACTATGGCCTGACGCGCAAACACCTTGGCGATGGCAAGTATGAGCATGTCAAACCCCATCATTCGTGGAACGCGGCGCAGAAGGCATCAAACTGGCTGCTGATCAATTTGCAGCGCCATTCGGATCATCACTACAAACCGGACCGACGTTTTCCGCTGTTGCAGAACTATGCCAAATCCGAGGCCCCACAGTTGCCCTATGGATATCCGGTGATGACCGTGGCCGCGATGATCCCGCCGCTCTGGCGCCGGGTCATGAACCCAAAAGTGAGACTCTGGCGCAAACAGTATTACCCGGAGATCACCGACTGGACCACCTATAACAGAGTGACCAACCCAATGCCCCGCTGATACTACGTTTCGGCATGGCCCCAGAAAACCGAGCCTGCGCATAGACGTGTAGACCCCGCTGCTATCTGTCGCGCGGCAACGCCCAGACGGACATCGGCCCGTCCAGCCCTCGGATGGTTTGATCTGGATGAAAGGTGAATCCCTCCAACAGATCGTCGGCCCCACCTTCCTGCTGAAGCTGTGTGCAGAGTGCGTCACTCATGGCAATCCGCGCTGACAGCGCGCGCGTCATCGCCTCCAGCCGCGACGCGACATTCACCGCTGTCCCGATAACCGCGTATTCCAGCCGGTTGGCCCCGATGTCGCCTTGTACTGTCTCGCCGAAATGAATGCCGATGCCCGCCTGAATTTCCGCGGCTCCGATACTGCGGCGCTCCTGGTTCCATTGATCGAGCACACGACACATGGAGCGTGCACAGGCCAGCGCTTGCGATGCATCATGTTTGCCGGGCATGGGGGTGCCAAAGGTCGCCATCAACCCATCCCCCAGGTACTTATCCAGCGTCCCGCCGAAACGGAACACTTCCTGCTCCATACGCCCATGAAACCCGCGTAGCAGCTCAATCACCTCAACGGCATCCTTATCCGCCGCCAGTCGGGTAAATCCGACAATGTCGATGAATAGTACCGCAATATTGGACATGCGAACCTGGTTTAGCGGGTCATCATTCTGCGACAATTGCTCCACAACGTTGGGCGAAAAATACCGTGATAGATTCGCGTGTTCGCGGGCCAAGTCTGCATTGCGATCCAGCATCAGATAGAACCGGCGGGTAGATTGCGCGAGGATCGCCGCCACCATCAGAAAGACCATCGCCTCCTGAATGCGAAAGCGAAACCCGACATCGTTGGGATCATATAGCGCAAGGACATGCGGCCACTCCGCCAATGCCTCGGTCAGGCGTTGCGCGATCTCGTTGTTTGGCGTCATGAAGTACCACATGAGCGCTGACCCGCTGAGCCAGATCACGCTCGCCCAAACACCAATTCCAATCACCGTGCGCCAACTGTACGCGAGGGTGCCAAAGGCGAGAATGATAAAGAAGTACATAAAGTTATCGTACTGATACAGCATAGGAATTGGCATTTCCTGCTGATCGAACGGGTTCGGGAAAACCATGCCAAAGGTCATCAGAACAAGATCGAACATGATCAGTGCGACTTCTGCATGCGAGCGCCCCACGCGGGCAAATCGTCGAATGAAGAACCCGTTGACGCATAAGATCGCCAGAAGGGCGATGTAGTAGAGCTGCGAGGGATGCGGGTAGACCAGGGCAAGGAATACGCCAACGATCGGCATGATGATCCAGCGGGCCAGCACCGCCATTTCCACGCCGCGGCGTTTATGCTCTTCCAGCGCCTCTCGGATGTGTCTCGTCTTCAACGCATCATCCTGCAGGATCGGGTCCAATGGTGCGCGCCCGGGCGCTGCGGATGCAGGTGTCGCGGCTGAGACCATCCTGACCTCCCCTTATGAAACGTGGTTTTTTGTAGGTTGCTTGGCTTCAAAATAGGCAGGCTGCAATCGAGTTGCACGCCTATTCCCAGAAGATAACGCAAAAAACCCCGCCAGAACGGCGGGGCAAGGTGCAGTGTGCCGCGCTCATTGGGCAGCACACCGTCGGCGTTCGAATGTTCTGTAGAACCGTGGCTCAGTTTTGCATTTCCGCCCGGATCTGCTGGCGCAAGACGTCGATCGGGACGGTTTTGCCATCCTTCTTGAAGCACCAGTAAGTCCAGCCGTTGCAAGAGGGGGCGTTTTCGAGATGTGCGCCCACCTGATGGATCGAGCCTTTGATGTTGTCCCCGATCAAGGTGCCGTCTGCCCGAACCTTGGCCTTGTGGCGGCGGTTCATGGAATAGAGCTCCTCGCCCGGGCGTAGCATACCGCGCTCCACCAGCTGACCGAAAGGTACGCGTGGCTCCGCCCGTTTGGAGGCCGACACCTGCAGCGCCTCACGGTCGAATTTGCGCACGCCCTTGATGCGGGCCTCGGCCACCTTACGATAGCTCTCTTCACGCTCGATGCCGATGTATTCACGCCCCAGCATCTTCGCCACCGCACCGGTGGTGCCGGTGCCGAAGAACGGGTCGAGCACCACATCGCCGGGATTGGTGGAGCCCACCAGGATACGATGCAGCAATGCCTCGGGTTTCTGCGTCGGATGCGCCTTGTCGCCATTGGCGTCCTTCAGGCGTTCGTGCCCGGTGCAGATCGGCATCACCCAGTCGGAGCGCATCTGGATACCCTCGTTCAGGGATTTCAGCGCCTCGTAGTTGAAGGTGTATTTCGCCCCTTCGGACTTCGACGCCCAGATCATCGTCTCATGCGCGTTGGTGTAGCGCTTGCCACGGAAGTTCGGCATCGGGTTGGATTTGCGCCAGACCACATCGTTGAGGATCCAGAATCCCTCGTCCTGCAGCGCGGAGCCGACACGGAAGATGTTGTGGTAGGACCCGATAACCCAAAGCGCGCCATTGGGCTTCAGAATGCGGCGGGCCTCTTTCAGCCAAGCGCGCGTGAAGTGGTCATAGACACCGAAGCTGGAAAACTGGTCCCATTCGTCGTCGACCGCATCCACCATGGAATTGTCAGGGCGGTGCAACTGCCCTTTGAGCTGGAGGTTGTAGGGCGGATCCGCGAAGATCATGTCGATCGAGTTGGAGGGCATGCTAGCCATCCTCTCGATACAGTCGCCATCTAGAATCGTGTTTAAAGGGAGCGCCGTTGCGGCGCCCTTCGCGATGGTTTTGTTCATTTGCTCTGCCTCGATAACCACGGCGCTTATGCGCTCATTCTGGTTGTCCACAGGATGAGTCATCCCGGATTCGAGGTCAATTTGTTTTTTGAATCAGCTGACTACGGTTCACTCTTGATACAATATCTTGTGTACCGGCTTAAAGGATCTTCTATGATGAGGGGTCACCCCTAGTTTCACCAAAGCGTCACGATGTTGTTTGGATGGGTAGCCGGCGTTCTTCTCCCATCCATATCCGGGAAACTGTTGCGCTAAATCCACCATGACCCGATCTCGGGCTTCCTTTGCAAGGATCGAAGCCGCTGCAATCGACACGGAGCGACCATCCCCCTTGACCACGGCTTCGGCAGAAATCGACAGGCCGCGCGGAATCAGGTTCCCATCAATCAGCAGATAGTCCGGCAGCGGATCCAATGCCGCCACGGCTCGTTCCATTGCCAGATGCGAGGCACGCAAGATGTTGTGGTTGTCGATCTCCTCGATACTCGCATGAGCAACAGCCCAGTCGGCGCGGGCCTGTATTTCGGATTCAACTGCGACACGTTTCTTGGCACTCAGCTTCTTGGAATCATTCAGCCCAGCAGGAATGTCAGCAAGGTTCAGAACGACCGCGGCTGCAGTCACGGGGCCGGCAAGCGGGCCGCGACCGACCTCGTCAACACCGGCAATGCGCAAATAGCCACGGTTCAGCGCGGCCTCTTCCAAAGAGAAATCAGGGTAATCCATGCGACCCACAGACCCGGTTTTGAAGGACCGTGCAAGGGAGATTGACACAAAAAAGGGCGCACAGGGCGCCCCAGTTTTTTGCTCGATACCGTGGTTTCCGATCAGCTCACCGGCGAACTAAACGATACCCATGCTTGCGCAGGCAGCCCGGACGATATCCGCGACGGCTCTTGTGCCGGTTCTCCAGCTCTGCATAGCACCGATTGGGCAGCTTGCGCACAAAGTCATAATTGCGGTTCAGGCAGCGCATCCCAAGGAGGCGACGATCCTTGCCACGCACTCGGATATTGGTCAGACACTTGGCTGGCAGATCGTAGCGGCGAACACGCGGTGGTAGCGGCTTTGGGTGCGGTTTGGGGTCGACATGCGGGCGCTCGCGGCGATCATCTCGTCTGTCGTTGATCGCAGCACCGATGATCCCAAGGATCGCGGCACCGGCAATGAATTTCGCGATGTCGTCGCTGTCAGCACGTGCCGGAGCGGTCGAAAATCCGGTAATCGCGACGGCAGCTGCCAAAATGACAGCGATGAACTTGCGATGAGCGTTGCGAGAGTTTTGAGGAACTTGGGTCATAACAGTCTATCCTGTGTCAGGTGCGTGGGTCGGCTGGACGTCAACCGGATGACCCAACCTTCGCCCCGACGCTGAAAGACAGGCAATAACGCCCGCCTGTTATCAAATATCAGCGCCCCAACACCCTGTTGTCATTGAATATCAGCGGCCCCGACGGCATGATGAGCACATGACACACATTCGCAAAATCCCCGCCCTTCTGCTGCTCCTCGCAGCCCTCGCGCAGCCCGCGCATGCGGCCGGGTGCTATGCCGATTACAAGGCAAAGCAGGACCAGCCGCTGAAGCTCCATTACGGTGTGATGGAACTCTCCGGGGCCTGTTCCAAATCCGCCGCCCGCGATGAGGTGGCCACCCGCCTGCAACGCGCAGGCTGGACGCTGTTGAACGTCCTATCCGTTTTTGGCCCCGAGGGGCTCGACAAAAGGAAAGCGGATGCCGGATCCCACTTTCTCCGTTTCTGAGGTTCGCAACGCTGGATCACGGGTGATCGCATTGGGTATTGGCGCCATCGTTGCGCTGTTGGTGATCGCAGGCACGGTGTTGCTGCTCACTTTGCCCGATGGCAATGCGTTTAACGCGCGCGTGGAACGGGTATTCGTCGAGAACGACCTAACCACCCAAGCCGAGGTCAAGCTCTTGGAGATCCTTGCGCAATCCGGCACCGCCTTTGCCGACACATTGGCCAGCTACCGGATGGTGATCTTCGTCCTCCTGGTGTTTGCAACGGCGATGATGATCGCGGCACTGGTCGTGCTGGCGATGTTGGTGATGCTCAACCGCCGCATGGCGCAGATCGAGCGGGCCGGTATCCAGGTGACCGAACTGCTGATCAGCCGAGAGGAACACACCGTCTACCTCAACAACATGGGCTTCAAGCTCACCAAGGCCGCGATGGAAACACTTTCGGTGCTGGCCGAGGCGCGGCTCGATGATGATGTGCTGTCAGGTGCGGAGATCGAGGCGGTGATTTCCGGCAAATCAAGCAGTGATTGCGAAGAGGCCGCCGGGGCCACGCGGATCAAGCGCTTGCGCGACACGCTGGGCAATCAGATGATCAGCGAGCTGTTAGTCAAGAACATCGCCAAACGCGGCTATGTGCTGGCGATCAACAAGGATGTGATCCGCATGGTGTGACGCCAGCTCCGGTCCACCCGCGTCACCCCGGATATGCAAAAGGCGGGGGTGCTCCCGCCCGTCGTCTGTGAATTGAAAACTCTCATCCGCCCGTTGGGCCTGCCCCCCCGGCGACGTGCATCGCACGGCGCAATCCCTCAAATGTGATCCCCGCAGCGGGCGAGGGGCTGGAAATCTGCCGCAAACCTTCCCATATTAGGAAGGCTAGCTTTGGACAGATACACCCCATGAACATTCAGGTCTCGCCGCGCAGCGGTTACGGTATCCTTGTTGAGCAACTGGACGGCCCGGTTGCTGCCTATCACGGCGACACGCTCCTCGCGCAGAGCAGTCGTGCCAAGGTGATGTATGAAACACGCCTCTCCCCCGTGGTCTATTTCCCCAAGGAAGACCTGCTGGTGGATATGGACAAGGCCTGCAGCAAGACCACCTTCTGCCCCTTTAAGGGCACCGCCCATTACCGCGACCTGATTCTGCCCGGCAAGAAGGAGCTGTGCAGCGCGGTCTGGAGCTATGACGAAACCCTGCCCGAGGCGCGCCAGATCACAGGCCATATCGGCTTCATCCCCGAGGCGCTCGACCGGCTGGATCTGGGCCCAAACCGTCTGCAAGCGCCCGATGACGGCAATATCTCCGGCCCATTGGTGGACTGGCTCCTGCGCGAGGCGGCCTTCCTGCCCTCGCCCGTGGACTTCACACAGGCCTTCGTCGCCAAACTGCACGAACAGGGTCTACCCGTCAGCCGCCTGACCATCCTCGCCTGGGCCCTGCACCCCCGGATCGCGGGCCACCATTACCTGTGGGAAAAAGGCGTACCTGGGGTGGAGACGTTTTCGCCCTCCTACGAAATCCACGAAAAGCCGGAGTTCAAGAACTCTCCGCTGCGCCATGTTTCCAAGGGGCTTGGCGGGCTGCGCTATCGATTGACCGGCGCGACCCCGCCCGAGGACTTCCCGATCCTGCGCGATCTGCGCGACCGCGGCATGACCGACTATGTCGCCATGCCGCTGCCGTTCTCGGACGGGCGGATCAATGTGCTGACCGTCGCCTCGGACGCCCCCGATGGCTTCAGCACTGCTGATTTGGGGTTGATCTTTGAATGCTCTGCGGTGATCGCGCGCTATTACGAGGTTTTCATGCAGCGTGAAAACGCGCAGGCCGTGCTGGAAACCTACGTTGGCAAACGCTCCGGTGCGCGGGTGCTTGGGGGCAACATCCGCCGAGGGGATGGCGATGAGATCGACGCCGCGATCATGTTCTGCGATCTGCGCGGCTCCACCCTGCTCGAAGAAACCCTGCCACGCGACAAATACATCAACCTGCTGAACAGGTTCTTCGAGACCACCTCCGATGTGGTGCACGAAAACGGTGGCGAGGTGCTGAAGTTCATCGGGGACGCGGTGCTGGCGGTCTTCCCCGCAGGCCAGAACCCGGCCGAAGCCCGCGCGCAGGCGCTCGCTGCCGCTCGGGGCATTGTCGCCGCGCTGGCCGAGATCGAGCCCTGCCCGTCGCTGCCCAACCTGGACTGCGCCATCGGGATTGCCTCGGGGTCGGTGCTTTATGGCAATATCGGCTCGCAGGAGCGGCTGGATTTCACCGTGATCGGTCAGGCCGCCAATATCGCTGCACGTCTGGGCGATTACGGCAAAACCATTGGCCACCGCATCGTGGTGTCACGCGACATCCTGACTGAGACCGCCGAGGCGAAACCGCTGGGACATGTGAAACTGCACAATGTTTCGCAGCCGGTCGAGAGCTTTGCCATCGCGGCAGACTAACAGGAACCTCCCCGCCGCATTCGGCAGGGAGGGAGACCCTCAGATACTCGTTACCATCACACAGCTTGTCCCGCCTCACTCCGGCGAACGCGTGGCTGCCGCTTGCGCGACAGCCAAATCCGGACCGGCCCAACCTTAGATGTCGAACTTCACACCCTGCGCCAGCGGCAATTCCGCCGAATAGTTCACGGTGTTGGTCTGGCGGCGCATGTAGGATTTCCACGCGTCAGAGCCGCTCTCGCGACCGCCGCCGGTTTCCTTCTCGCCGCCAAAGGCACCGCCGATTTCCGCGCCCGACGGCCCGATGTTGACGTTGGCAATGCCACAATCAGAGCCCGCCGCAGTGAGGAAACTCTCCGCCTCGCGCATATTGAGCGTGAACACACAAGAACTCAGCCCCTGTGGCACGTCGTTTTGCATCTCCACCGCGTCCTCAAAATCGTCATAGCCCATGACGTATAGGATCGGCGCAAAGGTCTCTTCTTTGACCGACGCGCTCTGGCCGGGCATCTCGACGATTGCTGGCGCCATATAGACACCGCCTGCGGGCACGCCCTCGGTGACGCGCGCGCCACCATGCACGGTGCCGCCCTCGCTCTCGGCAGCCTTCAGCGCCGAGGTCATCGCATCCCCTGCGGCCTCATCCACCAGTGGACCAACCAGAGTGCTCTCGGCTTGCGGGTCACCAACCGGCAGACCAGCGTAGGCGACCTTCAGGCGTTTCACTAGATCCTCGCGGATGGAGCTATGCACGATCAGACGGCGCAGCGAGGTGCAGCGCTGACCGGCGGTGCCCACGGCAGAGAACACAATCGCCCGCACCGCCATTTCCAGATCCGCCGAGGGGGCGACGATCATCGCGTTGTTGCCGCCAAGTTCGAGAATGCATTTGCCGAACCGCTCTGCCACCACAGGCGCCACCGCGCGGCCCATGCGGGTGGAGCCCGTGGCCGAAATCACCGGCACGGATGGGCTGGCGACCAGCACCTTGCCGAGTTCCGCATCGCCAATCAGGGTCTGCAGCAGGCCCTCGGGCGCGTCGTCGCCAAAGCGTTTCACCGCGCGTTCAAAGATCTTGGTGCAGGCCAGCGCCGTCAGCGGTGTTTTCTCCGACGGTTTCCAGATCACCGGATCGCCACAGACAATCGCCAGCGCCGCATTCCATGACCAGACCGCAACCGGGAAGTTGAACGCCGAGATCACGCCCACCGGCCCCGAGGGATGCCATGTCTCGCGCATGCTGTGGCCAGGACGTTCCGAGGCAATCGTCAGACCATAAAGCTGGCGCGACAGACCAACTGCAAAGTCACAGATGTCGATCATCTCCTGTACTTCGCCAAGGCCCTCAGAGGTGATCTTGCCCGCTTCCCAGCTGACCAGGGCGCCAAGGTCATCCTTGGCCGCGCGCAGCTCCTCACCGAGCAGGCGGATCAGCTCACCGCGCCGCGGCGCCGGCACCACGCGCCATGCCTTGAACGCGGACTGCGCGCGATCCAGAATCGCGGGCATCTCGCTTGCGGGGGTGTCGTGGACCTCGGCCAGCGTGCTGCCATCAATGGGCGAGCGCACCGCGCGAATGCCACCGCTCAGCTCTGCTGCTGTGAGGTCAAGGTTCTTCAGGATATCGTCTGCTGTTCGTGCCATGTCTTTCATCACTCAGCTGCCAATTTTGTTGTGTCTGTCATGTGGTCAATGTCGCCCGCCCGGTAGAGCTGGCCGAATTCGGTCTCAAGGAACGCCTGAAGGTTCACCTGCTCCTGACGCACAAAGCCGCTGGAGGGCAGCTCGCCGCGCCGCACCAGATCCACCACCCCCAGAACGCCAGCGGTGGTGGTGACTTGGATCGCGCTCCATGCCTTGCCGCCGATCTGGCGGGAATAGCTCTTGTTGATCAGGCTCTTTTCACGCAGCTCGCCATTGATACGGCCCCGCGCGGTGCAATAGACCAGCACCACATCCTGATCGGTGCGCGGCAATGCGCTCTCGAAAATCTCTTTCATCAGGTCACGGCGGCGTTCCAGCCCCAGATCATGCAGCAGCATTTTCAGGATGTCGCAGTGGCCGGGATAGCGGATCGACCGATAAGAGACCGCCCGCGCCTTGCCCTCCAGCGTCTCCGGCAGGGTGCCAAGCCCGCCCGAGGTGTTGAAGCATTCATACTCCACCCCATCAAGGCTCAGACGCTCGTAATCTTCGAGCGGCGCGGTCTTAGTGCGCGCGCCATTCACGATGGCATCGCAGGGGTTGCAGTACTCATTGATCAGCCCGTCGGTGGACCAGGTGAGGTTATATTTCAACGCGTTGGTCGGAAACTTCGGCAGCGCGCCAACCCGCATGTGCAGGCTGTCCAGCTCGTCAAACTCCGCCGCCAGCGACGCGCCCGCGATGCCCACGAAACCGGGCGCAAGGCCGCTTTGGGGCATGAAAACCGTCTTGCTGTCCTGCGCCAGTTTGCGCACGGCTTCGGTGGCGGCCACATCTTCGGTGAGGTCGAAATAATGCGCGCCCGCCGTTTTGGCGGCCTCCGCAATCATTGGCGTCAAAAAGAACGGCGCGGCAGAGATCACCGCGTCAAAGCCCTGAAGCCCCTTAGCCAGATCCACTGGATCCTTGGCGTCGATCTGCCGGGTCGGCACGCCGAGATCCGCAACCGCGCTCAGCGCGTTCAGATCATGATCCGCGAGGGTGACCTGATAATTGGGGGATGTCTTCAGGAACGTGGCAATCGCCTGACCGATCTTGCCCGCGCCCACGACACAGATGTTCCATTGCATGTGACCTGCACCTCCTTGTTTTCAAACAGGGTGCAGGTTCCATTGTTCGTTTTGTAGGGATTGGATTGTCGGACTGACGTAAATTCGCGCCGTTATGACGGATCAATCGTCATATCGTTCAAACGCGATCAATCCGACGCCCGAAGACCACCAGCGTATTGGTGCGCTGCACGCCCGGAATGCGGCCCACTTCATCGACCAGAATATCCAGATCCTCAATCCGCGGCGCTTCGGCCGAGACCATCAGATCGTATTCGCCATTGATCGACAGGCACTGGCGGATCTCGGGATAGGCTTCCAGTCGCTTGGTGATGCGACCGGTTTCCTTCTGCTGTACCTCCAGCAACACGACCACCATGACGGTATTTCCCTCATCGGGATCGCGCAGCACCACGGTGTAGCCCGCGATGATGCCACGGTCCTCCAGCCGGGTGATCCGCTCATGCACGGTGGTCCGCGCCACGCCGAGCTTTGCCGCCAGCTTGGTCGTGGATTCGCGTGCGTTGTGCTGTAGTGCCGCGATGATCCGGCGATCCAGATCGTCCATGGTGCCTCCGATGTGGTCTGCTGAAAACTTCTGCAAACCCTGCGCCCGGGACGCAAGCGCTTTGTGCACGCAAGCTGATACCACAGCACGCGCCCGACGCCCAATCGCGAGCAGGCGCGTGACCCCGGGCTCAGGTGTCCAGCTTCGGCGCCCGTGCCTGATCCTCGACGACGTTGAGGTCCATGTGGTTGCGCATATAGCGTTCTGAGGCCTTTTGCAGCGGCTGGTAGTCCCAGGGGAAATAGCCGCCCTCACGCAAGGCCTCATAGACCACCCAGCGGCGGGCCTGGCTGGCGCGCACATCCGCGTCAAAGCGGTCCAGATCCCAGCGGTCAGCGGCAATCGCCTTCAGCGCGGCGTAGCCGTCGGCATGAGTGGGATCCTCGGCCAGGTTGGTCAGCTCGTGCGGGTCGGCCTCAAGATCGTAGAGCTGATCGGGGTCCAGCGCGCAGAGGTTGAGCTTGTAGCGCCCTTGCCGCAGCGAGACCATCGGCGCATAGGAGGCCTCGGCGGCATATTCCATCGCCACCGGGCTCTGGCGTTGTGCGCCCTGGCCCAGCGGCACCACGCTTTCGCCCGCGGTCCAGGGCATGACCTCGTCCATGCTGACCCCGGCCAGATCGCAGAGCGTCGGACAGACATCGATGTTGGAGACCGGATCGGTGGCCAGCCCCGGGGTCATGTTGGGGGCACTGATCATCATCGGCACCCGCGACGAGCCCTCGTAAAAGCTCATCTTGAACCACAGCCCGCGCTCGCCCAGCATGTCGCCGTGGTCGGCGACAAACAGGATGATGGTGTCCTGATCTTGACGGGTGCCGCGCAGAGCCTCCATCACCTCGCCGATCTTGTCGTCGAGATAGGAGATATTGCCGAAGTAGGCCCGGCGGGAGCGGCGCACGTCCTCTTCGGAAATGTCGAAGTTGCGCCAGTCGTTGGCGTCGAAGATCCGTTTGGAATGGGCGTCCTGATTGTCATAGCCGAGGTCGCCCACCTCGGGCAGCAGATGGTCGCAGTCCTCATAGAGATCCCAGTATTTCTTGCGGGTCACGTAAGGGTCGTGCGGGTGAGTGAAACTGACGGTGAGGCACCAAGGCCGGTCGTCCTTGCCGCGTGCCAGATCATAGATCTTCTGGGTGGCGTGAAAGGCGACCTCGTCGTCGAATTCCATCTGGTTGGAGATCTCGGCCACACCGGCGCCGGTGACCGAGCCCATGTTGTGATACCACCAGTCGATGCGCTCGCCCGGTTTGCGATAGTCGGGCGTCCAGCCGAAATCGGGCGGGTAGATGTCGGTGGTCAGCCGGTCCTCAAAACCGTGCAGCTGGTCGGGGCCGACGAAATGCATCTTGCCGGAGAGGCAGGTGTAATAGCCCGCACGGCGCAGGTGGTGGGCGTATGTCGGGATGGAGGAGGCGAATTCGGCGGCATTATCATAGACGCCAGTGGCGGAGGGCAGCTGTCCGGACATGAAGCTGGCCCGTCCCGGTGCGCAGAGGGGGCTGGCGGTATAGCAGTTTTTGAACCGGGTGGAGCGTTGTGCCAGTGCCTTCATGTTCGGCGCGTGCAGCCAGTCCGCCGGGCCATCCGGAAACAGTGTTCCGTTCAACTGGTCGACCATGAAAATCAGGATGTTGGGAGATGTCATCTGGGCGTCTTTCTAGTGGCTCAATGGGGTGCAGGCCGCTCTGAGAGAGTCGAGAGCAATGATTGCTGTCTGCCGCCAAGCCGAGTCAACCGGACCCGAGATCCTGTCGTGTGGTTGCTTCAGCGGCTTCTTGGTTCATGGTGCACCCTATCTAGTTATTGACTGACCAGTCAATCAAATCATTTTCCACTTGCTTGTTTGGCGCATTCAACTGGCTGCCGAACGAGTGAGGAATCTGCGCCCACGTGAGGGCTCCGCCATGGGTGGGGAATACACCCAAGCTGCACGGTCAGAGCGATTGCGCCCGCGTTGGGTATTTAACGGTATTTTTATCAACAACCTCCAGTTGACAGGTGAAGCTTGGATGCTACGGTTCTAGAAGATCGGGAGGCTATCAATGCTCTGCGGCAGAATGCGGCGACGGACGGCGTGGAAAAAAGTCTCTCGACGGATTGGCACGGTCTGCGCTCAACCGCTTCTCGTGTTTCCCCTCCTGTTTGCGTCGACGGACACCGCCCGCGCCGAGAGTGGCGATGCCAATCACCAGAAAACGGGGTTAAGCGGCCCTGACGCAATGGGCGCACATACCGCCCCATCTGGAACCACAATCACGGAAGCGTTTTACGCACAGCAATCACCGGCTGTGGGCGTGCTCTATCTAGTATGTGCCGCCATAATTCTTGCACTGCTCCTCGCAGAGACTCTTCGACGTCTCCGGCGCGTGCCGGAACAGAGATCGCCGCCTCTTGCTGCAACCTCCCCCATCGCCGTTTTCCGCCCCGGCACAGATAGCGTTGCCATTCTGGATGCGGAGGCGCGTGTCATTGACGCCAACCCACAATTTCAGTCCGAAACCGGATTGCCACTGGCCAAGATCCGGGGACGACCCATCTGGGCGCTTCACGCCAAAGGATTTGGCAGACTATTCTGGGACAGCGCGTTGGATGAGGCACGGCGCAGCGGGTCTTGGAACGGCGAGGCACGAACACTCGATCACGGTCATCTGCCAGAAACAGAGAACATGTCGGTGCGCGCTCATAACGAGAGCGGCGGCGCCGATATAACCTTTGAGTTCCGGTCGCGCCGGCCCTTCAAGCCAACGCCAAAACCAGCGTCTTCAATCGAAACAAAAATGCGTGATGCGCTCACCGGTCTTCCAACCCGGCGGGCGATGAAGGCACAAGTGGAACTTGCAATTATCCGCGCGAAGGCCGCGCATACTGAACTGGCGTTGATCACCATCGATCTGGACCGGTTTCGAGATATCAATTCCATTTTCGGCGACGACATCGGCGATCGCGTTCTGGAGCGACTTGCGAATGCATTACGCACCGTTGAATCCTCGAACATCACGGCGGGTCGTATCGGGGGGGATGAATTCATTCTGCTGGTCGAGCACATCGCCAACGCTGAGGCCGTCCTCAACATCGCGCACGATATCAGCACCACACTGGGGGATGAAGTTGCCGTTGACGGCCTGACGTGCAGATTAAGCGCCAGCATGGGCATCGCTCAATACCCCAAGGATGGCGAAGGGCAGCGAGGCCTGATGCAGGTGGCTGGCGTGTCGCTTTGCCATGCCAAGGCGAAGGGCCGCGGTCAGATTTGCTTCTACTCCGAACACATGGAGCAACGTTCCAGCGACAGCCTGCAGATGGAAATCGACCTGCGGCGCGCAATTTCGGACAGCGAATTGCTGATGTTTTACCAACCCCAAGTTGACCTGCGCACCGGGAGCTGTATCGGTGCCGAAGCCTTGTTGAGATGGCAGCACCCAAAGAAGGGGTTGTTGCTGCCCGGCGGTTTTGTTCCCCTCGCCGTCGACGTGGGTCTGACCACAGCGATTGATAATTTTGTCATACAGGAAGTCTGCGCTCAGATCGGACAGTGGAAGGATGATGGTTTTGCGCCGGGCAAGATTTCGATCAACATATCTGCAACCACGCTGCTGATTCCGGACTTTGCCAGCGACCTGAAGGCTACGGCAGATGCCCACGGCCTGGATTTGAGCCAACTGGAAATCGAAGTCCTGGAAAGCACGCTTTTCCCACGTATGCGCAGTTCCATGAATACAATAGAGGAGCTGCGAAGCCTGGAGGTGACCCTTGCCATTGACGATTTCGGGACCGGGTACTCTTCTCTTGCGATGCTGAAGGACCTGCCGATTGATCGCATCAAGCTTGATCGGCGATTCATAAAATCCCTGCCCCACGATAGCAAAGATGATCGTATCGTCGCAGCGATCATTGCCATGGGCCGCAGTCTCGGAATCAACGTGATCGCAGAAGGTGTTGAAACACGTGAACAGCGGGACAGGTTGATCTCGCTCGGGTGCACCGAAGCCCAGGGGTTCCTGTTCAGTCGCCCGATCAAAGCGCATGACTTTTCCAGCGGCTGGCTGAAATGCAATCGCCCACACGCCTTCGTGGGCACCTCTACCTGACGGCGCATGTGACCGCTACCAAAGTGAAATTCGCGCAAAAACACCCCACCTCTTCCGTTGATAGTTACAAAAGCACCTAATAGCCCTGCATCAAGGGCATTTGGATGGCTCAGCTTCATGCGTGCTCAAAAAACGAGCGCGACATCGAGATCTCATGCGGTAAGGTTGCCGTTGAGGAGCCGTAAATGGTCCCGGTCAAAGGGAGGAAACGCATGACCACTCGCAGAGCAATTCTCGGTGCCGCCACCGCACTGGCAATGTCCGCCATGGGCGCATTGCCCGTTGCCGCACAGGAGGTGACACTAAAGATGCACCAGTTCCTGCCCGCGCAGGCGAACGTACCAAAGCTGATCCTGGATGTCTGGGCCGACAAGGTCGAAGAGGCGTCTGGTGATCGGATCAAGATTGACCGCTACCCGTCGATGCAGCTGGGTGGCAAACCGCCAGAGCTGATCGACCAAGCGCAGGACGGAGTTGCCGATATCGTCTGGACCGTCGTCGGCTACACGCCGGGCCGTTTTCCGTCGACCGAAGTCTTCGAATTGCCCTTCATGATGACCAACGCGCGCGCCGTGAGCCACGCGTATTGGGATATGATGGAATCCCATTGGCTGGACAGCGAGTTCAAGGATTTCAAAATCCTGGCGGGATGGGTTCACGGCCCAGGCATGTTCCACACATCTGACCCGGTTGAGACGCCGGAAGATCTAGAAGGCGTGAAAATTCGCGGCGGCTCGCGCTCCGTGAACGCGCTCCTGACGGAAATGGGTGCGACCCCCGTTGGCATGCCCGTGCCAGCCATCCCCGAAGCCCTGTCGAAGGGTGTGATCGACGGGACAACGATTCCGTGGGAAGTCACCACCTCTCTGAAGGTTCCGGAGCTGGTCGAAAACCACACCGAGTTCGAAGGGCGCGCGCTTTATACCCTGACCTTTGTTCTGGCGATGAACAAAGAGAAGTATGACAGCCTGCCGGATGACCTGCAGAAAGTCATCGATGACAACTCCGGCCTTGAAATGTCTGTTTTTGCTGGCGGCACCATGGCGGATTCCGACATGCCCGCCCGTGAGAATGCGCTGGATCTTGGCAACAACGTCATCACTCTCGACGCAGAACAGACCGCCGTATGGCGCGAGCGGTCCCAGCCCATCTACGACAACTGGCTGGCTGACATGACCGAGCGCGGAATCGACGGTCAGGCGCTTCTGGATGAGGCCACCATGTTGATCGAAAAATACACGCCGCAGTACGAGAACTAATCGAGACATCCATTGACGGGGTCCGCCTGCCTGTGCAGCGGGCACCGTCGCATGCAATGGTGCTGTATAAAGCCAAAGGTGGGCAAGGGCATGCATAACTACATGATGGGGCTGGCGCGGATCATGGCGATGATCGGCGGCGCGGTCCTGACACTTCTCATTCTTCTGACCTGTATCTCGATCGCCGGGCGCCTGCTGAATGGCGTGTTTCACAGCGACGGGATCGAAGCCATGATGCCCCAATTCGCGGACTGGATGACGGCGCATGTCGGCCCCGTGAACGGGGATTTCGAACTGGTCGAGGCGGGCGTTGCTTTCGCAATCTTCTCGTTCATTCCACTGTGCCAGATTACTGCAGGTCATGCAGCGGTTGATGTCTTTGCCAACAGCTTTCCGCCCAAGGCAAACCGGATACTGCGCATGGTGACCGAGATTATCTTCGCCCTTGTGCTGGTTCTGATTGCTTGGCGACTGGGTGCAGGCACGGTCAGCAAATTCGAAAATGGCGAGACGTCGTTCCTGTTGGAATTCCCCACCTGGTGGGCCTATGGCACGAGCCTTGTGGCCGCTGTAGTGGCCGCAATCGTCGGAATATACATGGCCGCTGTTCGCAGCATCGAAGCCCTTACTGGCCGGATCCTCGTCCAGGACGGCGTGGAGACACAATCATGAGCGCACTCGAAATCGGCATCTGGTCTTTCCCCGTTCTGATGGGGTTGATCTTCCTGCGTGTTCCGATCGGTCTGGCAATGTTCCTGGTCGGGCTGGGCGGTTTGGTTGCCGTCACTGGCGACACCTTGGTGGCTTTTGGTCGCCTGAAGAACGAGACCTACTCGACCTTCTCCTCCTATTCGCTGTCGATCATTCCGATGTTCTTCCTGATGGGGCAATTCGCAACCCTGGGCGGCATGTCCACGGCTCTGTTCAAGGCCGCCGAAGGCTTTATCGGCCACCGCAAAGGCGGCGTGGCCATGGCGGCCATCGGCGCCTGTGCCGGCTTTGGCGCGATTTGCGGCTCCTCACTGGCGACCGCCGCCACCATGGGACGCGTCGCCCTGCCCGAGCTGAAGAACTATGGATACGCCAGCGGGTTTTCCACCGCTACGCTGGCGGCCGGCGGCACCCTCGGCATCCTGATCCCGCCCTCTGTGGTTCTGGTGATCTACGCCATTCTGACCGAACAGAATATCGCCAAGCTGTTCCTCGCCGCCTTCATTCCCGGCCTTCTGGCAGCAATCGGGTATGTCATCGCAATCTCCGTCTACGTGCGCCTCTTCCCTGAAAGCGCGGGCACCCGGGAACCGATCCCGTGGCGCGAACGGTTTGCGCTGCTGATCGCAGTCTGGCCGGTGCTTCTGGTTTTTGGCCTTGTGGTGGGCGGCATCTACGCCGGTTGGTTCACCCCGACCGAAGGTGCCGCCGTGGGCGCGTTGGGAACCGGGTTGATCGCATTGGCAAACGGGGGCCTGACTCGCAGCACGCTTACCGATAGCTTTCTGGTCACCGCACGCTCCACCGCGATGATCTTCTTCATTGTGCTGGGTGCCGCCTTCTACAACGGCTTCCTCGCTCTGACGCAGGTGCCACAGGAACTGGCGAACTTCGTGGTGGCGCAAGGCCTCAGCCCATGGATGGTCCTCGCACTGATCCTTGTGTTCTACCTGTTCCTGGGTTGCCTGATGGACAGCCTTTCGATGATCCTGCTGACAATCCCGATTTTCTATCCGGTGATCTCGGCAATGGATTTCGGCCTCGTATCACTCCCTGCCATGCAGGCGGAGGCCGCGATGGAGGTCCTTCGAAATGGTGTGCCGGAGGGCATGGGTGCAGAAATGCTCGTCTCGATTCAGGACGCGATCGCCAATGGCGCAGAGCTGACCCGCGAGCAAATGAAAGAACTCGGCATTCGCGTGACGCAAGGCATCGCAAACCGTTTGGAGACTGAATATGTCGCCATCTGGTTTGGCATTCTGACGCTCATCGTCGTCGAGGTCGGCCTCATCACGCCGCCCGTGGGAATGAACCTCTTTGTCATCAATGCGATGGATCCCAAATCGCGCATGGTGGACACGTACAAGGCGGTCATGTTCTTCGTCGGATCCGATCTGATCCGGGTGGTGATCTTGGTGTTGTTCCCAGTGATCACACTCTTGCCCCTGATGTTGCTCTACTGACGGTGCACACACCGACAAAGAAACGCGCGCCCCATCAGGATCGCGCGTTTTTCTTCATCCAAACGAGTTGAATCAGCGTCTTTTCAGCGTATCGCCGTATGAAATCGTCGGCGTCAGCGTCACATGCTTCTCAAGCTCCACATCCGGATCTTCGAGTTGCGCCGCGATGATCTGCGCGGCCTTCATGCCGATTTCCTGACGGCACGCATCCATCGTAGCCAGCTGACGCGGCAAACCCGCGAGCAATTCGACCCCGTTAAAGCCTGCAAGGCCAATCTGGCCAGGCACGTCGATCCCCTGATCTATCAAGGACAGCAGCCCACCGGCGCCAATCATGTCGTTGGAGTAATACAGAAAATCGAGTTCAGGCGAGCGTTCAAGCATCGCCTGCGTCATTTCACGCCCCTTCGCAAGCGCTGAACCGCCGGAGTAAAACTCGCGATCCTCGATCTCGATACCCTCTTTCGCCAGCGCTTCGGTGAACCCTTCGAACCGTTTGCGGGCGCGATGGTCCAGCGGCATTTTGGTACCCATGAAGCCGATATGGCGGTACCCCGCCTTGAGGATCGCCTTGGCCATCTCTCGCCCTGCACGACGATGGGAAATCCCGACCATGGAATCCACAGGGTTCCCGTCGGTATCCATGATCTCGACCACGGGGATGCCAGAAGCCGCCAGCATCGCGCGCGCTGGATCTGTATGCTCCAAACCTGCGATGATCACACCGGAGGGCCGCCATGACAGCATCTCGTAGAGGACTTTTTCTTCTTTCTCAGGCTGATAGTCGGTGACACCGACCACGGGCTGTAACTCGGTATCCTCCAGCACTCGGTTGATACCGGTCAGGACCTCCGGAAAGACCATGTTGGATAGCGATGGAATGATCACGGCCACCAGGTTCACCCGCTTGGAGGCCAGAGCGCCGGCGATCTTGTTGGGAACGTAGCCAAGTTCCTTTGCGGCAAGCAACACTTTCTGACGGGTCTTCTCTGACACATCCCCCCGGTTGCGAAGTACACGGCTGACGGTCATTTCCGACACACCGGTGGCGTCGGAAACATCGCGCAGCGTCAGCGGACGCTTGGAGTCGTTGGTCACGTGCTTGGCCTCTTTGCTTTGTTGCATCGAGGTTAGCCAGTCCCGCAGAGGGACACAATGGCCCTTGCGCGCGCGGCATGAAGCTTGTGGTGGTAACGGCTATTTGCTATCGCCTCCCCAAACGGCCCCGTGGCTCAACTGGATAGAGCAGCCCCCTCCTAAGGGGCAGGTTGCAGGTTCGAATCCTGCCGGGGTCACCATTTCCCTATGTGTTGTTGTTGTTTGACATCCAAAACCCGTATTTTTGACAAAAGACGGGTTTTGAACGATCAACGCGTCCTGCTGTCGATCTGGCTGTCCTTGCCGGGATACTGCGCCCATATGGGGCCTGCGGGATCAGCCTCTACCAAGATCTATCTCCTTTTGCAGTACCGGCTCTGCCTCTTGGCGTAGGTAAAGGGGACCGAAGTCCACTCCACCAGGCGCGAACGGCCTGACGCCGACGGCGCGCAGCCGGGCGGTGCAGGTCTGGCGGTGGAGGCCGAATTCACTTTCCATGGTCGTAGGGGTCAGGAAGCGGCGGTGGAAGTCGATCTTGTCGTCCTCGGACGCATAAAGAACGGCCCGCTGCGTCACAGGGTGCCGATTCCAGAATGCGGGCGCATGGCCAGCCTCATGTAGCGCCGGGTACCAGCCCCTGCGCCTCATGCCGACGCTGTTGGCGAAGACTGAGGCTGGTTGCCCGGCCGGAGTTGTGTTGTCGCGACGGCGGACATGAGGGCGCGCTCCAGCCAAGCTGTCGACCTCGGCCTTCAAAACCATGAATGATCGATAGCCCGATAGCCCAGGATCGCGCGCAACCCTCATGCGCCTCTCCCTAATGGCATTCAGCATCGCGCCGGCCGGCAGGCCAGTGCGCCGTTTCGCCAGCTGCAGCCCCTCCCAGCAAGAGCCATCTGGTCGAACCGGTTTGCGTCAAGGAGTGCAGTTCCGCGACCAGCGCCAGCCCGTCGGCGAGCCGCCAGGGCGCCTTGCCTCGAGGATGGTTGGTCAGCGGGCGAATGATTTCCTCTTCCCGTAGGGTACGAAGCTGTGCTTCGGTCGCGCCCATGGCCGCAAGCATGTCGCCCCGTCCAACCAGCGTTGGGATCTCGGCCAGAAGCCACGCATATTCGGCCGCATCGAAGGTTCGCAGCGCAAAGGGGCGAGGATCCGCGGCGGGCAATGCCCCGGCATCAGTCAGGATCTGCTCGACCAGTTTTGTCGAGACGCCGATCTCATTCGCCGCCGTTCTAGGGTTATGCAGGCGCCGCGCCGGCAGCACCTCGTCCAGGACGCGCTCACCTGCGGCAACCGGCCAGGTCTCGAGAATGCAATCCCGCAGCATCGTGCGGAATGGATCGAAGGCTGCATCTGTCAGATATTCGTCGAGCGCGACATAAAGCTTTCCGACGGCCTGCCGCGGCGCGATCTGCTTGCCGCTGCTGCTTCGGGCGAGGTCCTGCAGGGCCTCTCGGAAGGCCGCCTCTCCTTTCGAGAGCACAGCGAAACCGGCTGTTTGCGCCTCAGCCTCCTGTCTGTCGCCGCGGCTGGTTTCGAGAGGGCGATGTTTTAGCAGCGCCATCCCGAAGAGCTCGCAGATCGTGGTCACCGCATATACAACCTGCCCGGCAAGCCAGGTCGGATCCTGGCCGGTCTCGAGGCGGGTATCCAGCCAGAGATCATAATCTGTCGGTGCAGAGCGGGGTTGGTCAAATGCTCCGGCCATGATCTCGGGAGCGAGATCACGCAGCCGGGCCGCGCTGTCGAACCTCTCTGCGGGTCTGGCGACTTTCCAGTGCGGAACGAGAGGGTGGTGGCGGCGGCAGCAGAGATTGACCGAACTCAACAGCCAGTCGCCCCGCATCGCCATCAACCGCTCCGGACGGCCAAGCGTTGCCCCAGCATCCTCTCGTAGGCACAAAGGGCAGCCCCGAATGACTGGATTGCGCTGGGCGCGCAAGACAAAGGCCTCATCTCTGTAAAACATCCTGACATCGTCGGCGGGAACACCTGTCCAGGACACAAGATCATCGCGTATCGCAGGTTCCAGCCCCGCCGCCTCAGCCAGCCGATCAAGGGCAGCGGTATCCAGCTCCAGAAAGCGGCGAATTTGATAGCCGAGATCGATGGAGAAGTCGCTCATCTCCGCTGCATTCATCGCGGCGAAACGCGAAAGGAAGGACAGGGCGGTTTCGCGCGGAGCCGGGAGTGGACGGAGAGGCAGGGCGAAAGGCATCGAAATCTCTATCGGTCATGCCCTGCGGAACATGGGACAAGGTTCTTTCTCGATCCAGACCTGATCAACACAAGGGGGCTGGTCAGGGGCAAAAGGACTTCGAGCGAAAGCGAAACTAGTCTCGGATTTCGTGCTATCAATCAGGTGCGCAGCAGGTCACGGCATGTCGAGTACGGCCCTTCGAGACCAGATCTGCTCACGGCCCTTGGACGAGGCGACTTGCGGCGGCGCGGCGTCAAGAAGGCAACGATTTTGCACCATGCCCGCGTCGCGGGGTGACGCCAGCTAGCCCAAACTCGACATTGAACCAAGCGCGGCGCAGACTCGGCTGCTGCCGCAAAACACTGAGTAACGCGCGAAAGTTGGTGATGCCCTGAGGGACGGCATATCAGGCGGATTATGTTGAAAAATCCGCCGGTTTCTGCCGATTTTGAGGCTCTTCGTCGTTGAGCAAGGCCGTTGCACTAGGGCTATCGCCCGTTCCTCCGCCTCAAGGCGGTAAGATGGCCGCTCAGCTCATGCTGCGGCCTCCTGTTTGATGCTTCGCGGGCGTAGCTTCGCGAGTTTCCGTACGTTCTGGGCGATGGCGGCGAGCAGGAATTCGTCCTTGGCGCCGTTTGGTCCGCGCAGCCGCAGCCGTGTCAGACCAAAGATGCGCTTGAGGTGTGCGAAGAGCATCTCGACCTTCTTCCGTTTGTCACGCGACACCTTTTAGGCCTAGGTCTTTCGGCACTCCCTGGCGAACTCGCGCGCCTCTTCATGGGGCTCGCGCGTGACATATCGGGCATCGGCTTTCGGACAGCAGATCTCCTTGGACGGGCAGGCCAAGCAGGTTGCCTTCAAGCCGCGGTATTTCTTCCGCCCACAAGTATCCTGACCCTGTGCCGGATCGGAATAGTTGCGTCTGAACTGTTTGAGGGCATTGCCGTAAGCCGTGTCGGCGGCCAGCCAGTCCGGTTTGATGCCAAAGCGTTTTTCGGTCCTGTCCAGCATCGTACGCGCAGCCCCAACCTCGGCCTGGCAGATAGAACGGGTGGCCTCAACGTCCATGATCACCGAGCTCTTGGTGTCGATCAGGTAATTGGTGGCATAGGCGAAATAGGGGCGACGTTCCTCGGCACTGGTCCATTGCGCAGCCGGATCGGAATGCGAGGTAAACTTGGGTTGGACCGGCGATGCTGCCCCGAAGGCAGCGTCATCCAGTGTCTCTAGATATTCACGTGCCGCCCTGTTTCCGGCTTCCCGCGCGGCCTCCGGGCTCAAGTTCCCTGCCGCGATTGACCGGATCTTGTTGGCATCAGCCGAAATCAGGCTCGCATCGACTGCGAAGCCCTCGCCCGACACCAGATCCTCTTTCAAGCAGCGCTCAACGGTTGACTCGAAGACCTGCCGCAGAAGACCGCTTTCCCTGAACTTGCCGTGGCGATAGCGGGAGAAGGTCGAGTGATCCTGCACGTTACCTTCCAGACCCAACCGGCAGAGATGGAGTAGGTGGGCGACCCGGAATGGTCGATC
>NZ_JAWJBP010000008.1:0-154289 GCF_046535935.1 Tritonibacter sp. SIMBA_163 | reverse complement strand
AAGTATTTGGTGATTGCTGCGGTCAGCGTGGTTTTACCGTGGTCAACGTGGCCGATGGTGCCGATGTTGACGTGCGGTTTGTTACGCTCAAACTTTTCCTTTGCCATTCCTTAGGCGCCCTTTTGAATATTGGGGGGTCCGACGGGACCCGGTTTCCTCTGCGCGCGCGGCTTATTTGGTTTGCGCGCAAAAATCAAGCGGTTCGTTCTTGACAAACGCGCTATTCGCTGGCGGTGGACGGGCTGTTCCAGCTTTGCACGGGCTTTTTCGCCGGTGCGGGAGCAACTTCGCCCTCCGCTGCAAACCAGCGATTTTCCGCGTGATTCTCCGCCATCCAGATCTCGATCTCCTTCACCGCATTGCGCGCCAGACCCAGCATCTGCTCGTCGCGGGTGCGGGTATGGCCCGAGCCGAGCAGGAAGCTCTCGCCCGAGGTGGTCTCGAACACCGTGAAGGTCTCTGGCTCAGCGTTCAGCTTCTTGTTGGCGGCGTCATCCCAGACCGTGACCTTGATGGCGAGCACGGATTTCGGGCTCAGCACCAGGGGCACACCACCGGGGGCCACAAAATAGCCCTCGACGCTCAATCCGAAGTGATAAAGCTGATCGCCCTCGTAACGCGAGAACCGCGCCGCCATTTCATTGGTCAGAACATCCACCCATTCATCCGGCTCCACCTTGCGGGACCCGGGCACCATCTGCACCTTTGGCGCCACGACGATATTATGGCCCAGCTTGAAACGACCAAGATCGCGCAGCTCGTCATCTGGGGTCGGTGGCGTACAGGCAGCAACCAGAACGGTCAGGGCCAGAAGGGCAAGGGTGCGGATCATGAATTCTCTCTAGCTCGCGGTCGGGTCAGGGTTGCCAAGTGATAGACCGGGTTTTTGCTCCCGGTAAACCCGCAAGACGGCGAACCCCCGCGCGGTTGCGCGGGGGCCACATGTTTTCAGGCATTCTGGCAAATTATTGCCGTCATTTGAATTTGTAGTCCTTGGGGAACCCATAGGGCGGGCGCTTGCCAACACCGGCACGTTTGCCCAGCCACTGGCTCAGGTCGGTCTCATGCCGGGTCTTGCCGCCCCCCATTTCCCACTGCAGCCCGTCGTCCCAGTTGAAGGTGGTGACATCCGCCAGTCCGCCATCAAGCTCGAGCGAGCCCTGTCGGCCGCGGGCCATATTGTACTTCTGCAGGCGCACACCTTTGCCACGGGTCAACTCCGGCAGTTCCTCAACCGAGAACACCAGGAATTTGCCATTTTCCGACACCACTGCCACGTGGTCACCGGAGACCGGAATGCAGATCTTGGCGCGGTCGTCATCTTTGACGTTCAGCACCTGCTTGCCGCCACGGGTCTGGGCCACGATCTCCTTCTCGGCGCAGATAAACCCGTTGCCCGCATCCGAGGCCACCAACAGGCGACCATCGGGATTGTGGATGAACAGATCGACGATCTCCACCTCGTTGGGCAGGTCCACCATCAACCGCAACGGCTCGCCCATGCCGCGCCCGCCGGGCAGGTTGGCTGCCGACAGCGTGTAAAAACGCCCGTTGGAGCCAAACGCCAGCAACCGGTCCGTGGTTTCCGCATGGAAGATGAAACGCGCGCCGTCGCCGTCCTTGAACTTCAGCTCGCGGGTCAGGTCGATATGGCCAGTCATCGCCCGGATCCAGCCCATCTGGCTGCAGACCACCGTGATCGGCTCACGGTCGATCATCGCTTCCAGCGGCACGTCCTCGACGTCCCCCGCTTCGGCAAAGCGGGTGCGGCGAGCGCCACCTGCGTAGCTTTTGCCGAACTGCTTCTTGGTGTCGCGCAGCTGCTCGGTGATCTTTTTCCACTGCAGATCTTCGCTGTCCAACAGCTCCGCCAGACCGGCCCGCTCCTCGCGCAGAGCGTCGCGCTCGCGCGTCAGTTCGATCTCCTCCAGCTTGCGCAAGCTGCGCAGGCGCATATTGAGGATCGCTTCGGCCTGAACCTCAGACAGCTCTCCATCACCAGGCGGCGGGGTCAGATACTCCGCTTCGGTAAAGGCCCGGGGCTGCTCACGCCCCCAATCTTCGCGCATCAGCGCCGCCTTGGGGTCGTCGTCGTAACGGATGATATCGATCACCCGGTCGAGATTGAGGAAGGCGATGATGAAGCCGTCGAGCACCTCCAGCCGGTGGTCAATCTTGGCCATCCGGTGCCGCGTGCGGCGTTGCAGCACGTCGCGGCGGTGGTCGAGGAAGGCGCGCAGCACCTCCTTCATCGAGCAGACCTTCGGCGTCACCCCGTCGATCAGCACGTTCATGTTGAGCGAGAACCGCACCTCCAGATCGGAGCTGCGATACATCAGCCCCATCAGCACCTCCGGGTCGACGTTCTTGGACTTGGGTTCCAGAACGATGCGGATGTCCTCGGCGCTTTCATCGCGCACATCGGCGAGGATCGGCACCTTCTTGGTCTGGATCAGCTCGGCGATCTTCTCGATCAGCTTGGACTTCTGAACCTGATAGGGAATTTCCGTAACCACGATCTGCCACTGGCCACGGCCAAGGTCCTCGATCTCGTGGGTTGCCCGCAGACGGAAGGAACCACGCCCGGTCCGATAGGCCTGGGCGATGTTTTCCGGCGGCTCCACGATCGTACCCCCGGTGGGGAAATCCGGTCCCGGCACATATTGCAGCAGCGTGTCGTCGCCCGCATTCGGCGATTTGATCAGATGCACGCAGGCGTCGACCAACTCGGCAATGTTGTGCGGTGGGATATTCGTCGCCATGCCGACAGCAATACCGCTGGAGCCATTGGCGAGGATATTGGGGAAGGTCGCGGGCAGAACGCTCGGCTCTTGCAGGCGGCCATCATAGTTGTCGCGAAAATCAACCGCGTCTTCGCCTAGGCCTTCCAGCATCGCCTCGGCGATAAAGGTCATCCGCGCTTCGGTGTAGCGCGAGGCGGCCGGGTTGTCGCCGTCGATATTGCCAAAGTTACCCTGGCCATCGACCAGCGGGTAGCGCACGGCAAAATCCTGCGCCAGTCGCGCCATCGCATCATAGATCGCCGCATCACCGTGAGGGTGGAAGTCCCCCATGGTGTCACCGGAGATCTTGGCGGATTTCAAAAAACCACCGGAGGAGGACAAGCGCAGGCGGCTCATCGCATAGAGAATGCGGCGGTGCACGGGCTTCAGGCCATCCCGCGCGTCGGGCAGCGCACGATGCATGATCGTGCTCAATGCATAGGTCAGGTAACGCTCACCAATAGCGCGACGCAGCGGTTCGCGCATCTCGGCGTGGTCAGGCGGGTCGGCGGGCGTGGGATCGTCAACGATGTCGGTCATGAAAACCTGATACTGCCCACCTCGTCGAGCGGCAAGCAGGCATCTTTGGTTTTCATCAGATCAAAGCAGGAGCGTGGCCGCACAGCCCTGTGAAAATTGAGTTTTCGCGTCGCAATCTGCCCGTTGGGGGAGGAAACACGCAGCTCTCCCCCTCGTTTTATGTTAAGATTGTGGAGTATTGATCGCACCTGGGGCGATTCTCGTTGCCATTTCTGGTCTGGAACATCTTTGTGCCTGCCGCGTTGCACGCGGGAGCGGGAACGTCCGATTGTTTAATGCGATCTGTTGTAGGGAGTATGCGCCATGTCGCGGTTTTTGATGGTTTCATTTGCGGGCCTGGCCCTGGCCTTCTACGAACTCAGCGGCGGCGCGGATTTCACACCTCCTGCGCATCCCACGACTGACACGCAAATCCAGCAGGCCACCGACAGCGACACGCGCAACCGCATCATCAGCCGCCCGGCAGAAACGCAGTTGGCGACGCCGGTTCTCACCCCCTATTCCGCGCCGGAGCGATCCGCGGTCAGGACCGCCTCGAACGATCAGGCTGCTCCCGCACCGGAGAGAGCCGCGCGCAGTGCCGCCAGCGTCATCAACGTGACTCTGCGTGAGCCATCCTCCGTCGTCGACGTGCCGCAACCCATCTCGCTCAACCTGCCTGCAACCGGCCTGCGCATCGGGTCCATCGAAGGTGGGCTAAGCACCATCACCACTGCCGCAACCGCCCCTACCCCGATTGCGACGGTCGCCGCACCGGAACCCATCGGTGACATGCGCAGAATACGCGCCTCCCGCGCCAACGTCCGTCTTGGTCCCGGCACCCGCTTTCCGGTGCTGGTTCAGCTGCTTGCTGGCGACAAAGTACGTGTCCTCAATGAGGACCCGTCCGGCTGGTCGCTGCTCGAAAACCCAAAGACGGGTCAGGTCGGCTGGATTGCTGCTTCCCTGCTGAGCGCGAAAGCGTCATAACTCGGCCCCGGACACATTCCGGGGACCTTTTATGACCAAGACACTTTTGATCACCGGCTGCTCTTCCGGCATCGGCCATGCTGCGGCTCATGACATGCGCGCCCGTGGCTGGCGTGTCTTTGCCTCCTGTCGCACCAAAAGCGATTGTGACCGTTTGCGCGCCGAAGGGTTCGACAGTCCTCGTATCGATTATACCGACCCCAAAACCATCCGCAGTGGGCTCGCAGAGGTGCTCGACGCCACCGGCGGCACCTTGGGCGCGCTGTTCAACAATGGCGCGCATGGGCTGCCGGGTGCGGTCGAAGACCTGCCAACCGACGGGTTGCGAGAGATTTTTGAAACCAATGTCTTTGGCTGGCACGAGCTGACACGGCAGGTGATTCCGGTGATGCGGGCGCAAGGCCACGGCCGGATCGTGCAGAACTCTTCGGTGTTGGGATTGGTGACCTACCCTTGGCGCGGCGCCTACGCGGCCACGAAATTCGCCATCGAAGGGCTCACCGACACGCTGCGGCTGGAGTTGTCCGGCACTGGCATTCACGTGATGCTGATCGAGCCCGGCCCGGTCACCTCAAAAATCCGGGAAAATTCGATCCCGCACTTTGAAAAACACATCGACTGGAAGACCTCTCCGATCCGCGACCGCTACGAGCAATCTTTATTGAAACGCCTATACGAATCGCGCGGCCCCGATAGCTTTGAGCTGCCACCTTCGGCAGTCTCGAAGAAACTCGCCCACGCACTGGAGGCCGCTCGGCCCCGCCCGCGTTACTATGTCACCACCCCGACCTATATCGCTGGCACCCTGCGGCGAATACTCTCAACACGGGCAATTGACCGCATTCTTCTGCGCTATAGATAGTCCCACCAGGGCCCGATGGGCCGCAGCACACGCCGCACACGGCGTGCTTCAGGACAATAAAGGACCAGACAGACCATGGGCTCTTCACTCTACATCTTGGGCATCCTGGCAATGGCGGCTGTGGTCGTCGTGTTGGCGATCGGCATCGGCGGCTTCGGCGCTGGCGGCGAATTCAATCGCAAGAATGGCAATAAGATGATGCAGCTGCGGATCTTCTTTCAATTTCTGGCCGTGGTTCTGCTGCTGGCCTTTGTCTTCTTTACCAGCGGAGGAAACTGAGCATGGTGGTTCTGAGCAAGATCTACACCCGCACCGGGGACAAGGGCGACACTGCGCTTGGCAATGGCAGCCGTGTTGCAAAGCACTCCGCCCGCGTCACCGCCTATGGCACATCGGACGAGTTGAACGCTCAGGTCGGTGTCGCGCGGCTGACAGCCGAGGCCGAACTCGACACCGGTCTGGCGCGCATCCAGAACGACCTCTTCGACCTGGGCGCAGACCTGTGCCGGCCTGACATGCATTTGGACGCGGAGGCAGAGTATCCGCCCCTTCGCCTGGCGCAAGCTCAAGTGGATCGGCTCGAAGCCGAGATCGACGAGATGAACACATTGCTCACGCCCTTGCGCAGCTTTGTGTTGCCGGGTGGCAGCGCATTGTCCGCGCATCTGCATGTGTGCCGCACGGTCGCCCGCCGGGCCGAGCGTCTGACAACCGAACTGGCAACGCTGGAGGATGTGAATGAGGCGGTATTGATCTATCTGAACCGGCTTTCAGACTGGTTTTTCGTCGCCTCCCGCATTGCCAATGAAAACGGTGAAAAAGATGTGCTCTGGGTTCCGGGCGCCAACCGCTGAGCAGACACAGCGCGTCAGCGTAGAACCGATTCGACACTGCTACCGCAAACATCCCCGTGCCAGTTGGCGCGGGGGTCTTTTTTTGCGCCTCATGCGCGGTTTCTATTCCGAAAATTCCGCAACGAAATTCGCAACTCTTTCTGCAAACGCGACGTCCGCGACCCACAACGTGACGATTTTACCCTGTTGTCGTGGCCCTCTAGTCGATATCAACACTCCGAGAGCACTCATGGGACCCGTGTGAGCGGATCCCGATTGTTAAGGAGAAACGCACTATGAAGGTACTCGTGCCTGTCAAACGCGTGATTGATTATAACGTGAAAGTCCGCGTCAAAGCGGACGGAAGCGGTGTCGATCTCGCCAACGTCAAGATGTCGATGAACCCCTTCGACGAGATTGCCGTCGAAGAGGCGATCCGCCTCAAGGAAGCCGGCAAGGCGGATGAGGTCATCGCAGTCTCCATCGGCGTCAAGCAGTCTCAGGAAACCCTGCGCACTGCCCTGGCCATGGGTGCCGACCGCGCCATCCTGGTGGTTGCTGCCGACGATGTGCATCAGGACATCGAGCCGCTCGCGGTTGCCAAGATCCTCGCCAAGGTTGTCGAAGAAGAACAGCCCGGGCTTGTTCTTGCGGGCAAGCAGGCGATCGACAACGACATGAACGCCACCGGCCAGATGCTCTCCGCGCTTCTGGGCTGGAGCCAGGCGACCTTCGCCTCTGAGGTGGACATCGACGGCGACAACGCCAAGGTCACCCGTGAGGTCGACGGCGGCCTGCAGACCATCTCCGTCAAGATGCCGACCATCGTTACCGTCGATCTGCGTCTCAACGAGCCGCGGTATGCGTCCTTGCCGAACATCATGAAGGCAAAGAAAAAGCCGCTCGACGAGAAAACCGCTGCTGACTACGGCGTCGATGTCACCCCGCGCCTGACCGTGGTGGAGACCAAGGAACCCGAGGCCCGCTCCGCTGGCATCATCGTGGGCTCCGTCGACGAGCTGGTTGCGAAACTCAAAGAAGCGGGAGCTGTATAATGGCTGTTCTTCTCCTTGCCGAAGTTACCAATGGTGAGCTGGCATATGACGCCACTGCCAAGGCCGTATCTGCTGCCAAGTCTCTGGGCGATGTGACCGTACTGGCCGCTGGCGCCTCTGCTGCCGCAGCCGGTGACGCCGCCGCCAAGATCGACGGTGTTGCCAAGGTGCTGGTCGCCGAAGACGACAGCCTCGGCCATCGTCTGGCAGAACCAACTGCTGCACTGATCGCGGGCCTCGCCTCCGACTTCAGCCACATCGTTGCGCCCGCGACCACCGACGCGAAGAACATCCTGCCCCGCGTGGCGGCTCTGCTCGACGTGATGGTGATCTCCGACGTGACCGCCGTGGTGGACGCCGACACCTTCGAGCGTCCGATCTATGCCGGCAACGCGATCCAGGTGGTGAAGTCTTCCGATGCGAAGAAAGTGATCTCCTTCCGGACTTCCACTTTTGACGCCGCAGCCGAAGGCGGCTCTGCCTCCGTGGACAGCGTCTCCGCCGCCGACAACCCGGGCCTGTCGTCCTGGGTCGAGGACAAGGTCGCCGAGAGCGACCGCCCGGAACTGACCTCCGCAGGTGTGGTTGTGTCCGGTGGCCGCGGCGTTGGCTCCGAGGAAGACTTCAAGATCATCGAAGCACTGGCCGACAAGCTGGGCGCCGCTGTTGGCGCATCCCGCGCTGCGGTCGATTCGGGCTTTGCACCGAACGACTGGCAGGTGGGTCAGACCGGCAAAGTGGTTGCACCGGAGCTCTATATCGCCGTGGGTATCTCCGGCGCGATCCAGCACCTCGCGGGCATGAAGGACTCCAAAGTGATCGTTGCGATCAACAAGGACGAAGAAGCGCCGATCTTCCAGGTTGCCGACTTTGGTCTGGTCGCAGACCTTTTCGCTGCAGTGCCAGAGCTGACCGAGAAGCTCGGCTAAGCGGTCCTGAAAGGTCCCAAACACCGGAAGAGCCCGTGCATTGCGCGGGCTCTTTTACTTTCCGACCCCGACTGAAACCCCGATGCGCGCTCCGACAGATGCGGCGGATAAAGACCGCATTTGCGGGGTCATGCCGCGGCCAACAAACTCAACAGATGTGATGCCACCGCATCCGAAATGCGATCATGCTCTTTCGGCCCCAGCATCAGCCGTGCCGCCGGCAGATCCATCGGGCCAAAAATCATACCCGGAACATCCTGCGCCTGCGCGGCAGTTGCGACCTCCAACTCGATTACACCATCAACGCTAGGCCGCAGCACGTCCACCATGGAGCGCTCCACGAGGCTCGGCGACGGCCCGAGGGTCTCGGCGGTTCCCATGTCGTAGCGCAGCCACAGCAACACCACACGCCCCTGCAGCCCCTCGATCAACCGCCCCATGCGCATGAGCCAGGTTTCCTGCAGCTCCGCACAGACCCGCTCGAACCGTTCCGAGGACACGGCTTTCAGCGATGTCAGCATGTGTTTGTTGAAATGGTAGTCGGTAAAGTCGATTTCAGGAAACAAATGCACCAGCGCATCATAGGGGCGCAGAAAACGGTCATTCCGGCGCGGATGCACCTTGTAGAAACTGTTTGTAAGGTTCTGTGCCCCCATCACCTGCAGGATCGTCAACTGCCCCCCGGCAGCGACCTCCATCAGGCTGTCATCATACACGAAGGCATCGACACCAGCATTTATCGACCCCAGGTTGACACAGGCCAGCCCCACCTGCCCTTCTACACCCTGCGGGAACGGTCGTTCCACAAACCGGCCAAACACCTCAGTCCCGCCTAGGAAACTGAGATAGGGATCGCGCAAATCCCGCGCGGGCCCCCTGACATGCAGCCGTGACTCTCCGTAGCTGCATATTTCGCTCACAAGCGCGTCGGCGCTTTTGAGTTCATAGCTCATTTCGTCCACCACTTTTTCACCCAAGAGCCATATTGGCGTCAGAATCTTTCCAAACTGCTAAATGGTGATTTTGCCGAAAACCCGATGTATCTTGCCGGATCGGCCTTGTTTCTGCAGTTGCGAAACCGGTAGTATCCCGCCGCAGGCACAAGGAAAGGCCAACCATCATGGATGTGAAAACAGTCGGGATTATCGGGGCAGGTCAGATGGGCAATGGCATCGCCCATGTCATGGCATTGTCCGGATTTCATGTTGTTCTCAATGACATAAGCCAACAAGCGCTCGACAGCGGCCTGTCTCTGATCCAGAAGAACCTTGCCCGTCAGGCCGGGCGCGGCAAGATCTCGGACGAGGAAGTGGCCGCCTCTATGGAGCGGATTTCGACCACGCTGGTGCTGGCCGACATTGGCAAGACCGATCTGGTCATCGAGGCCGCAACCGAACGTGAGACCGTAAAGCAGGCAATTTTCGAAGACCTGCTGCCGCATCTCCTGCCGCATACGATTCTCACCTCCAATACGTCTTCGATTTCCATCACCCGCCTGGCCAGTCGCACCGACCGACCGGAGCGCTTCATGGGATTCCACTTTATGAACCCGGTGCCGGTGATGCAGCTGGTCGAACTCATTCGCGGCATCGCCACCGATGAGGACACGTTCAAGACCTGCCAGGCCGTGGTGGAAAAGCTCGGCAAGACCGCAGCCAGCGCCGAGGACTTCCCGGCGTTCATCGTCAATCGCATCCTGATGCCGATGATCAACGAGGCGGTCTACACGCTCTACGAGGGGGTTGGCTCGGTACGTTCGATCGACGAATCGATGAAGCTGGGCGCCAACCATCCGATGGGACCGCTGGAGCTGGCGGACTTCATCGGCCTCGACACCTGCCTTGCGATCATGAACGTGCTGCACGATGGGCTGGCGGACACGAAATACCGCCCCTGCCCGCTGCTCACCAAATACGTCGAGGCTGGCTGGCTTGGTCGCAAGACCCAGCGTGGCTTCTACGACTACCGCGGTGAGACCCCGGTCCCCACGCGCTAAGCGATCCAAGCCGCGTCGTCATCGCCTGCCGTCAGAACGCAGGCGATGATGCAGACGCAAAGCTGTTGTCTTGGCGACCGGAAAACAGGCCGCCAGGACACAAGACCTCTCAGCCCTTCTTTCCAAGATTGAGCGTGTGTTCGCGCAGCCAGGCCATGAAGCCGCGTGGATCGCTGTGCAGCCGCTCCATCTGCTCTTCCGTCAGCGCCTCGCCCACCACAGGGGCCTGAGGTTTATTGCATGATCGAACGATTTCATGCAGCAGCAACCCCTGCCGCAAGGTCGGTGAGATCCTGCAGGCAATCTGATAGGCGCGCGAATTCCGGCCCGGGAAGAACATAGGCACGACCTTGGCGCCGGAACGGCGAATGAGCTGCGCGGTGAAGACGTTCCACTCCTGCTCGACCGGAGGGCCAAACCAGCTTTCGGACGACATCACAACGCCGGACGGGAACAGCGCGACCACACCGCCTTCTTTCAGATGCGCCATTGCCTTGGCGCGCATCTCAACCATCTTGCGCTGCGCATCCGGGTCGTGCGGGAACGGCACCGGGATCATGAAAGACGTGGCCGCCTCGTCCAGTCCGGTCAGCACCGAGCGGGTCAGGATACGGTAATCGAGCCGCCGCCGCCCGATCAGGTCGGCAAAGATCATGCCGTCGACCATACCGTGCGGATGGTTTGCCACCACAACCACCGGGCCGTCTTCGGGAATATTGTTGATCTGCTCGTCTGGAGTCTGCAGCTCGATGCCCATGACGTCGAGCGCGCCGCGCCAGAACTTGTTGCCGCGATAGTCGGCGTTGCGCTTCTCGAACTTCGAGACCATGCGCAAAATGGTAAGCTTGCCCGTCAACCACTCCAGAGTACGGATCGCCAGCGAGGTCCAGCGGTCGTCAAAGGAATTGGCGTAAGTCAGAGTGCGACGATCATAGACCTCGCCCGTGGAAACGCCCTGCGCGTCCTTCGACGTGAGGCCGGAATCGTTATTATGTGCGGTGTCAGCCACTTTCACCTGTCCCGTCTTTTTGGACCGTTCCGACAGACTAGTAGCCTTCGCCAAATTTGTCAGCCACCAAGGCCGCCACGGCAGAGGCCAACGCGTCTGCGTCAGGTCCCGAGGTTTCGACGTCAATAGTCGTTCCCTTCGACGCTGCCAACATCAAAAGCCCCATGATGCTGTCACCTGAGGCCGACATACCATCCTTGATGACTTCTGCGGAGGCATCAAAGCCCTCGACCACTTCCACCAACTTGGCGGACGCACGGGCATGAAGGCCCTTCTCGTTTATTATTTCTAGTGTCTTTCGAGCCATTTATTCTGCCGCGCCCCCTTCAGGGTTCACATTTTGGGAATTGATATATTTGCGCCCTGCTTCCATTGCATGGCGAACTGCATCTGCCACCGGCAGATGGCGGGACTTCGCCAGCTTGATCAACATGGGAAGATTGGCACCATAGAGAATCCGACGGTTGGCGGGCGCACAGGCGCGCAGGCTGAGGTTGGAGGGGCTGCCGCCAAAAAGATCTGTAACCACCACCACACCGTCGCCAATGTCGACGGTATTCGCTGCAGAACAGATCTCATCCTGCTTGGCATCACGGTCGTCATCAGGGCCGATGGCGATGGCCATCAGCGCAGGCTGACGCCCGACGACATGTTCAACGGCAGCCAAGTATTCCTTGGCCAACCCTCCATGTGCAACAATCACGATCCCGATCAAGCGGCTCTCTCACTTCAATGGCTGGCCAGGCAGCTCGCGGTGCCTAATTGACACCTGCTGGCCTGCGCGTGCAAGGGCCTTTGCCAAGGTTTCGGCCAAAGTTACCGAACGGTGTTGCCCACCTGTGCAACCAAACCCGATGGAGAAATGGGATTTCCCTTCCTCGCGGTAGGCCGGGAGCAATGAAAGTGTCAGATCCAGGACCCGATCAAAGAACCCCTGAAACTTGGCATCCGCCATCACGTAGTCTTGGACTTCGACGTCGCGCCCGTCATGGGATCGCAGCGCTGGTTCCCAATAGGGGTTCGCCAGAAACCGACAATCGAACACCATATCGACGCTGCGCGGTATGCCGCGCTTGTATGAAAAACTATGCAGTGCCACAGCGAGCGCGCGGCCACCCTTAGGCGCAAACGCCCGCTCTACCTCGGCCCGCAGCTGATGCACATTCAGCTCGGAGGTATCAATGATGACATCCGAACGGTCACGGATCGCGCGCATCAGATCCAGCTCGCGACTGACCCCCAATTCCGGACTCTCTGCCGGCGACAGCGGATGCCGCCTGCGGGTCTCGGAGAACCGGCGCAGCAAGACTTCGGGTCGCGCGTCCAGATAGACCACAGTGGTTTCGATCCCGCGCCGGCTCTTCAGCAGATCAATCACATCGATCAGCGCTTCGGTCGAAAAATCACGGTTTCGCGGATCCAGCCCCAACACCAGAGGACGATCCGCACCGCCCGCATCCACAAGCCCCGGAACCAGCCGCAATGGCAGGTTGTCGATCGCCTCAAAATCAAGATCCTCCAGCACGTTGAGTGCGGTGGTCCGCCCGGCCCCGGACGGACCGGTCACCAACACGAGGGGCGGCGGCCGCGAGGCAACAGCACCGTTCGCATCACAAAGGGGTTCGATCTCCGTCGGGGTCAATGGCTCCGCCTTTCAGATACTGGATCAGCGCGGCCGCGAAATGGTCGCCTTCCGCGCGCTTCAGACTGGGCAGTGACACGCCCAGAACCTGCTGTCGTACGTGGCGCGGAAGCCGGTCAGTTTCAAGCTGGCTCATGTCCACAATGACGTGAAGTTGTACCTCAGCCACCACATCAGCACGCAAGATGCCCACGCCGCGTGCCTCGATCAGACCGCAGATCGGCGCTGGTGCCTTTGCGAGCAACGCGGCGCCCGCTCGACGGATCTCCGTGCGATCATCGGCCACCAGCACCGCCCCGCGTGCCATCAACTCAAGCGCCAGAGCAGATTTACCGCTCCCCGACGGGCCGGAAATGAGAACGCCGCGCCCCTCGAGCGCGACGCAACTGGCGTGCAATACAGTGCCGGCAGACGCTCCGGTGACCACGGTCAGACCGGCAGGCCGACCACGAAACGCGCGCCAAGTGGCTCGGAGGTCAGATCCGCTTCGGTCGGGCGAATGTTCTCAGCCCAGATCACGCCGCCATGCGCCTCGACGATCTGCTTGGAAATCGCCAGACCAAGGCCCGAGTTGTTGCCGAAATGCTCGTCCGGACGCTGCGAGTAGAACCGTTTGAAGATCTTCGACAGTGCCTGTTCCGGAATACCGGGGCCCGTGTCCTCGACCACCACAAGCACCCGATTTTCGCGCCGACGCGCCCAGACCCGGATCGCATCGCCCTCCTCGCAGAAAGAGATCGCGTTGGAAATCAGGTTGACGAACACCTGTGCCAGACGCGCTTCTAGCCCGCGGATCTCGATCGGCTCATTCGGCAGTTCGGTGATGTAGTCGATGCCCTTGCCGCGCGCATCCTCGCCCAGATACTGGTTCAGATTGCCGAGCATGTGGAGCAGGTCGAAATCCTCTTCGTCCTCCTTCACCAGTTCCGCATCGAGCCGCGACGCGTTGGAGATATCACTCACCAACCGGTCGAGGCGGCGCACATCATGTTCAATCACTTCCATCAGCTTCTCCCGCTGGTCCTCCCGGTGAACCATGCGCAGCGTGCCGACCGCAGACTGCAGGCTGGCCAGAGGGTTCTTGATCTCATGTGCCACATCAGCTGCAAATTGTTCGTTACTATCGATACGATTATATAGCGCTTTCACCATGCCACGCAGCGCGCGGCTCAACCGACCGATCTCATCCGGGCGCGCAGAGAGGTCCGGAATGCGAATTCGACCCGGTTTTACCTTGTCATCGTCGCGATCCTTACCCAGTTCCGCCGCCTCTGCCAGATCGGCGAGCGGGTTGGCGATTGTCGAGGCCAGCACGAGACTGAGGCCGACAGACACCATCAGCGCCACAATGAACATCTGTAACACGCGCTCGCGTTCGATTCGCACCAACCGGTCGATTTCACCGGTTGCCGATGTCATCACCAGAACACCCGCGGTCTGCCCGGCCTGCATGATCGGCGTGGCTGCGGCGTAAACCGTCCCGCCCGCTGTATCCGGCACCGCTGCGACCTGGGTGCCATCCCGCAAGGCCCGCTCCGTCAAATTTGTCAGCTGGCCTTCGGAAATTGCGACTGCCCCGGTCTGTTCCGGTGCACGACTTCCTCCGACCGCCGTCCAGAGTGCCGTGAGCGTATCGGAGATCAGCGTCGAACCGCCTTCGTTTTCGTTCAGCAGGTTCAGGGTGTCAGCCCGCGCAACACCTTTCTGCCGATCCACCAGCGCCTGTGCCGTGTCAAACACGAAGACTTCGACCCCGGCCCGCAGCGACAGGGTCTCCAACGTGGGCTCCACATCGGAATCGGTGATCGCAACCGGCGCGCCTGCAGTCTCTGTTGGCAGCTGCGCTTCTACAACGTCGGCTGCCAGCATCGCCTCGGAGACCAGCGTGCCCAGCCGCTGATACACTAGGCTCTGACGCGCGGAATTCAGGTATAGGATGCCTGACACCATGATGATCAGAGCGATCAGGTTGAAGGTGATAATCTTGCGCGTCAGGGGCGAGCTGCGCAGGGACAAAAATCCCCGGCGCGCCCGCTTCGCCTGCATCTCGCGCCCAACGGTCTGTTCGGGGGCAACCCAATCGTCACCGAGAACAAGGTCATTGTCCCGACGTTCATCCCGATCCATCTGCCGGTACGAATCCGTCATGCCACTGTCGCGCATGCGCGTATGTCTCCACCCAAGCTCCCGAAGATCGGAAACTTACTCTTCATTGTAGCGATAGCCGATCCCGTAGAGGGTCTCGATCGCCGCAAAATCAGGATCCGCGCTCCGCATCTTCTTGCGCAGGCGTTTGATATGGCTGTCGATGGTCCGGTCATCCACATAGACCTGATCATCGTAGGCCACATCCATCAACTGATCGCGGCTTTTGACAAATCCGGGGCGTTGCGCCAGGGCCTGCAACAACAGGAACTCGGTCACGGTCAGGGACACGTCCTGCCCTTTCCAGCTGACCGCGTGGCGCAACGGGTCCATGCGCAGCTCGCCGCGTTCCATCACCTTGGTTTCAGGCGCTGTGCCGACCTCATCGGTGGCCACGGCTTCCTGACGGCGCAGCAGCGCACGGATGCGTTCCACCAACAAGCGCTGTGAAAAGGGTTTCTTGACGTAATCGTCCGCGCCCATGCGCAGGCCAAGCACCTCGTCGATCTCATCATCCTTGGAGGTGAGGAAGATCACCGGCATCTGGCTTTTCTGGCGCAGGCGCTGCAGCAAATCCATGCCGTCCATCCGGGGCATCTTGATGTCCAGAACCGCCATGTCAGGCAGGCGTTTGTTAAAGGCGTCGAGTGCAGCCTGTCCGTCGTGGTAGGTTTCGACCTCGAACCCTTCGGCCTCCAGCGTCATAGACACCGAGGTCAGAATGTTCCTGTCGTCATCGACCAAAGCAATCTTTGACATCGGAATTAGCCCTATCTGCTCATTATTCGTTTATTTTACGTCCTTTGTCGCTTGGAAGACGCCGCGAATCAATCCCTGATTAACGAATCAGGCAAAATCTTGGCATCCATTGACGCAAAAATGTCTTAGCATTGGTTAAAGACCGCCAAGTGAAACTGCGATGGCGCCTATGCGAAACATTGGTGGCGCTAAAGGTTTGCGTGGTTGCGCTAACTGCGCCAAAGCGTCCTGTTCTTTCCGCAAAACCTCATGTTAAGACCCGTTCAGGAGGTGCTATTATTGCGCCTCGGTGCCAATCGGCGCAGCGAAAGTTCCATGCGGCCACAGCCCTACGCAACAGGCCGACACCCAGGAGAGACAAGCGATGACATCTGGACGGGTAAACCCGCAATTCCGCCTCGAGGATCAAGGGATCGAGGGTCTGGGCAATGTCTATTACAACCTCATGGAGCCTGCGCTGGTCGAAGCGGCCCTGGGCCGCGGCGAAGGCACGCTGGGCAAGGGCGGCGCCTTCCTGGTGACCACCGGCAAGTTCACCGGCCGCTCCCCCAAGGATAAGCATGTGGTCAAGAGCGACAGCGTCGCCGACACCATCTGGTGGGAGAACAACGCAGAAATGACCCCCGAGGGGTTCGACGCGCTCTACCTCGACATGCTTGAGCACATGAAGGGCCGCGAGTATTTTGTGCAGGACCTCGTGGGCGGCGCCGACCCGGTGCATGCGATCAACGTGCGCATGGTGACCGAGCTGGCCTGGCACAGCCTCTTCATCCGCCACCTACTGCGGCGTCCCGACCTTGAGGATCTGGATGATTTCGTGTCCGATTTCACCATCATCAACTGCCCGAGCTTCCAGGCCGACCC
Organism: Tritonibacter sp. SIMBA_163; assembly: GCF_046535935.1. NCBI lineage: Bacteria > Pseudomonadati > Pseudomonadota > Alphaproteobacteria > Rhodobacterales > Paracoccaceae > Tritonibacter > Tritonibacter sp. SIMBA_163. The sequence continues at coordinate 137,903 of NZ_JAWJBP010000008.1, read as the reverse complement.
GGCCAAGCACAATTGCCGCTCCGAAACCGTGATCGCGCTCAACTTCGACCGCAAGTTGATCCTGATCGGCGGCACCGAATATGCCGGCGAGAACAAGAAATCCGTCTTCACCCTGCTGAACTACCTGCTGCCGGAAAAGGGCATAATGCCGATGCACTGCTCCGCCAACCACGCCAAGGGCAACCCTGTCGACACTGCGGTGTTCTTCGGCCTCTCCGGCACTGGCAAGACCACGCTCTCCGCCGACCCGGACCGGGTGCTAATCGGCGACGATGAGCACGGCTGGGCCTCCAACGGCACCTTCAATTTCGAAGGCGGCTGCTACGCCAAGACCATCAACCTCAACCCCGAGGCCGAACCCGAGATCTACACCACCACCGAGAAATTCGGCACCGTGATCGAGAACATGACCTTCGATCCGCAGACCTTCGACCTCAACTTCGAGGACGACAGCCTGACCGCCAACATGCGGTGTGCCTACCCGCTGCACTACATCTCCAACGCCTCGGCCTCGGCGCGCGGCGGTCACCCCAAGAACATCATCATGCTGACCTGTGATGCCTTTGGCGTGCTACCTCCGATCGCCCGTTTGACCCCGGCGCAGGCGATGTATCACTTCCTCTCCGGCTTCACCTCCAAGGTGGCGGGCACCGAGCGTGGCGTGACCGAACCGGAGCCCACGTTCTCCACCTGCTTTGGTGCGCCCTTCATGCCGCGCCGCCCGGAGGTTTACGGCAACCTCCTGCGCGAGAAGATCGCCCAGCATGGTGCCAGCTGCTGGCTGGTGAACACCGGCTGGACTGGCGGCGCCTACGGCACCGGCTCGCGGATGCCGATCAAGGCGACCCGCGCGCTCCTGACCGCTGCCCTCGACGGATCGCTCGCCAATACGGATTTCCGCAAGGATCCGAACTTCGGCTTCGACGTGCCGGTCGCGGCCCCCGGCGTTGCCGAAGTGCTGCTGGATCCGCGCCGCACCTGGGACGACACATCCGCCTATGACGTCCAGGCCGAGAAGCTGGTGCAGATGTTCTCTGACAACTTCGAGCAATACCTGCCCTATATCGACGATGACGTGAAAGCCGCGGCGATCTGCTGATCCCTGCCCTCGGTCAGACATAAAGTGAAACACAAAAACCCCCGCCATCGTGCGGGGGTTTTCTGTTGCAGGCGTTCAGTGCGACCGATCTCTACTCGTCAGCCTGAGGTCAGTTCTGCTGCCGGATGACGGTTGCCACCATGCCACCAATGACCCTGCTGCCCTTGATAGAAGGATGCATCCGGTCCGCGGCATGAAAGCTGAGGTCGCCATGCGGCACCAACCCGGCAGCCGGCAGAAAGGTCACCCCGTCGTCCCGCGCCGCCAGTTGGGTCAGCCGGGCATCCAGAATGTCGCCCTCGTCCCGGCACGACTCGATCGGTGAGGAGCGTCCGGGACTGCGCAGATACCCCAGCACGATAACCTTCGCACCCGCCGCACGAATGCGGGCCACCAACTCTGGCAGGGCGCCCTGCGCGCCATCGTCCGAGATCAGCTTGTCCAGCTTGCGGTCGCAGACCGCACAGCCGCACCCCAAGAGCAGGTCGTTGCCACCGCCGTTCAGGACCACCCAATCCCAAGGACCGGCGCGGTATTGCTTGGGGATCGACAGCCCCGCCGCGCCACTGATGGGCAGCCGGTAAATCATCCGCGCGCCCGTCACCGAACGGTCGATGACCGGCTCCTGCAACTCGGATGCGACCACATCGGGGATCGACTGGCCGCTGAGGCCGTTCCACGCCATCATCGAATCGCCCATGGCGAGGATCCGGGCCTCCCGCCCCACGGGGCTGTCGCCGCAGGCAGTAAGGAAAAGCAGGCTGAGGAGCAGGAAAGGGATACGGATCATAGTCACCTGCATAGCATGAGCCCCGCCAATTGGCAGATGATAAAGTCGCAAAGGGCAGCGCCTGCCCCTGGGTGGGGGCGAAGCGCCCTCCCGTGGGGAGGGTCGGGCGCTGTCCGGCCTGCAGGCCGAACGCATAGTCTCTCAAATGGGCGTTACGCCAGCAGCCGCCGCGCGATAACCTGCGCCTGGATCTCCGCCGCACCTTCAAAGATGTTCAGAATGCGCGCATCACACAGCACCCGCGAAATCTTGTATTCCAGCGCAAACCCGTTGCCGCCGTGGATCTGCAAGCCATTGTCCGCTGCAGCCCAAGCCACCCGCGCGCCCAGCAGTTTTGCCATCCCGGCCTCCAGATCGCAGCGGTGGCCATTGTCCTTTTCCCATGCGGAGAAATAGGTCAGCTGCCGCGCCACCATCACCTCGACCGCCATCATCGCCAGCTTCGATGACACCCTCGGGAAGTTGATCAGCGCCTTGCCGAATTGCTTGCGGTCCTGCGCGTATTGCATGGAGATATCGAGCGCCGATTGCGCCACCCCGATGGCCCGCGCCGCGGTCTGGATGCGGGCGCTCTCAAACGTCTCCATCAACTGCTTGAAGCCCTTGCCCTCTTCGCCACCCAGAAGGTTTTCGCCCTTCACGTGGAAGCCATCAAAGGCCAGTTCGTATTCCTTCATGCCGCGATAACCCAAGACCTCGATCTCGCCGCCGGTCATGCCGTCGGTCGGGAACGGGTTCTCATCCGTGCCCGGCACCTTCTCCGCCAGGAACATCGACAGGCCGCGATGGTCCGTGGTCTCCGGGTTGGTGCGTGCCAGAAGTGTCATCACATGGGTGCGCGCCGCATGGGTGATCCAAGTCTTGTTGCCGGTGATCGTGTAGTCGCCGTTGTCCCCCTTGACCGCCCGCGTCCGCAGGGCGCCAAGGTCGGAGCCGGTGTTGGGCTCGGTGAACACCGCCGTCGGCAGGATCTCCGCGCTGGCGATCCTCGGCAGCCAGTTGGCTTTTTGGTCGTCGGTGCCCCCCGCCAGGATCAGCTCGGCGGCAATCTCGGAGCGGGTGCCAAGGCTGCCGACGCCGATATAGCCGCGCGACAACTCCTCGGAGACCACGCACATGGAGGCCTTCGACAGGCCAAAGCCGCCAAACTCCTCCGGGATGGTCAGGCCAAAGACCCCCATCTCCGCCAGCTCCTCGATCACTTCGATCGGGATCAACTCGTCCTTGAGGTGCCAGTCATGGGCAAAGGGCTCGACCTTTTCCTGCGCGTAGCGGCGGAACTGGTCGCGGATCATCTCCAGCTCCTCGTCGAGACCGGAGGTGCCGAACATGGTGCTGCCGGACTGCTGCTCCATCAGCTCCACCAGCCGCACCCGCGCGGCCTGGGTGTTGCCGGACTGTGTCAGCGTCATCACTGCCGGGACCATCAGCGCACGTTGATCGTCCTGGCCGAGGCCTAGATCCTGCAGGCGCAGCACCTCGCCCTGGTTCATCTGAATGCCGCCGTAGATCTGCCAGAGGTATTCGCCAAAGGCGATCTGGTGGATCAGCTGCTCCATCTCGCCCAGCTTACCCGCGCCCGAGAGCGCCTCGGCCCAGCGGTGCATCTGGCGCAGCGCATAGACATAGGTGGCCAGCCAGGCCAGCCCGTGCGCGGCATATTGGTTCTGCTCGACCAAAGCGCCCGAGACCCGATCCCCGTCGCTGACTGTCGCACGCACCCGGGCTGTAGCGATCTCCAGCAGCTCATCCAGTGGCGTCAGAGCGTCTCGTGTAAGCGCCAGCAAATCCGGCAGCAATGGCGCGCTTGGGTTCATGTCCTGTCCGTCCATTTGTCCGTCATGGGGCATCGGTCACATCCTCTTCAGGTCTGGCTCGGTGATAGGCTACTTTGCAGGTGCAGCGCAACAATAAATCCGAAATGATCCATCATTCATTCATTAATTACCCTTTCGTTTTTGCAGTGCAGCGCCCTCCGGATGTGCTATGCGCAAGTTTATGATGGATCTTTTTCCCCTTCTCGCGCCGGCCGGATTCGTGCTGGCCTTTGCCGTGGCGCTGGTCGCAGGCACCATCAAGGGCATTGTCGGCTTTGCCATGCCGATGATCATGGTCTCGGGACTGAGCTCGATCATGGCACCGGATCTGGCATTGGCCGGGCTGATCCTGCCGACGCTGGTGACCAACGGGTTTCAGGCAATGCGGCAGGGCCCTCGCGCGGCCTGGCAGTCGATGAAGCGCTTTCGCGCTTTCCTGCTGGTGGGGGGCGTCTTCCTCATGTTGAGCGCGCAGCTGGTGCGGGTCTTGCCAGCGCAGGTGATGCTCCTGATCATCGGCGGGCCGATCACACTCTTTGCCGTGACCCAGCTGATGGGCAAGCATCTGGTGTTGCACGCCCCCTCGCGCCGGATGGAAATCGGCATCGGTGCCTTTGCCGGCTTCATCGGCGGCTTTTCCGGTATCTGGGGGCCGCCCACTGTCGCCTATCTGACCGCGCTTGGCACCGAAAAACGCGAGCAGATGCGCATCCAGGGGGTGATCTACGGGCTGGGTGCGGTGGTGCTGTTTTTTGCACATGTCGGCTCCGGTGTGATGCGCAGTGAAACGCTGCCATTCTCGATCCTGATGATCCTGCCGGCACTGTTTGGCATGTGGCTGGGTGGACGATTGCAGGACAAGATCGACCAGAAGACCTTTCGCCGGGCGACCCTGTTTGTGCTGCTGATCGCGGGGCTGAACCTCATGCGCCGCGCGCTGGTGGGCTGAGCCGATGTCACTGGATCTCAGCACTCGCCTTTCAGCCAGTCAGATCGCCGGTGGCACCATTGTCGTGTCGCTGCTGGTCCTGGCGCTAAAGCTCGGCGCCTGGGCACTGACCGACTCCGTCGCCCTGTTCTCCGACGCGATGGAAAGCCTGGTGAACGTTTCGGCCGCAGTGTTGGCGTGGTTCGCCATCCGCTACGCCGAACGCCCGGCGGACGACGGCCATCCGTTCGGACATCACAAGGCCGAATACTTCTCTGCGGTGATCGAAGGCATTATGATCATTCTCGCCGCCGCACTGATCGTCCATCAGGCGATCTCTGCGCTGACATCGGGCGCCATGGCAAACCTGACACCCGTCGCCCTGGTCGTCAATGCGGCTGCACTCGCGGTCAACCTCCTCTGGGCGCAGATCTTGCTGCGCTCAGGTCTACGCCTGAAATCACCCGCCTTCGAGGCCGGCGGACGCCACCTGATGAGCGACGTCTGGACGTCGGCCGGGGTGATGGGCGGGCTGATACTGGTTCTGGTCACCGGCTGGACGGTTCTGGATCCGATCCTGGCGCTGCTTGTTGCGGTGAACATCCTTCGCGAGGGGCTGCATGTGGTCTCCGACTCCGTGGACGGTCTGATGGACAAGGCCGCATCTGACGAGGAACAGGACAAGATCCGTGCTGTAATCCTCGGCTCTGGCGACGGCGCACTGCAGATCCACGACATCAAGACCCGCCGCGCGGGTAAGGCGATTTTTGTGGAGTTCCACATGGTCGTCGACGGCGCAATGACGGTGGCGCAAAGCCATGACATCTGTGATCGGCTGGAACACGAGATCGAGGCCACCCTGCCCGGTGTGCATGTCACCATCCATGTGGAGCCCGACCACAAGCTGGAAGACAGCGGGCTGGAACCGACGCCCCCTGCCCCCCGCTGACAGCCCACCCCTGCAAGAGGGTTTGCGCTGCGCTCCGCGCATCGCGCGGGGGCGGGGGCCGCGCCTGCGGCGCGGCCCCCGCCCGGCCCAACTGCCATGTGGCAGCCGACCGAAAGGTCGGATGAGCATGGCGGGCGGGAGCACCCCCTTGCGACGACATCATACGGACAGGTTGCAATTCCGGAGCCGAGAGGCTTTTTAGGCCAGAGCCCACCAACTGGCACAGGAGAGAGCACCCGATGGACTGGACCCAGCTGCTGAACCCGGGACGCCTGTGCCGCCCCGACTACGCCGACAAACCGGATCGCCCGGCCTATCTGCAGGACTACGACCGCATCCTGTTCTCGGAACCGTTTCGCCGCCTCGCGCAAAAGACGCAGGTGCACCCGCTTTATGACCACGACCATGTGCATCATCGGATGATCCACTCGATGGAGACCTCCTCGGTGGGCCGGTCGCTGGGCATCCAGGTCGGACAGGCGCTGGTCAAGGACGGGCGCCTGCAGGAGGGGCTGCAGCATGTGATCGCAGGCACCGTGCAGGCCGCTTGCCTAGTGCATGACATCGGAAACCCGCCGTTTGGTCACTCCGGCGAGGCGAGCATCGGCGCATGGTTTGCCCAGAAGTTTGCCGCCGACGCGGGCAAGCGCAGCGGCATCGCCGGAGGGATTCCCCCGGAACGTCGCGCCGAGTTTACCGCCTTTGAAGGCAACGCACAGGGCTTTCGCATCGTGTCCCGGCTGGAGATGGCCCGGCGCGAGGGCGGCATGCGCCTGTCCTATGCCACCCTTGGTGCATTTGCCAAATACCCCTGCACCGCCGCCGCAGCAGCAGACGCAGGGCACTCTTACGTTGGCCTGAAGAAATTCGGCACCTTCGCAAGCGACGAAGACCTCTTTGCCGAAGTCGCAACCGCCCTCGGCCTGCCCGAGGAGCGCACGGCCGCAGGACATCGCTGGTGGCGCCGCCATCCGCTGGCCTTCCTCGTCGAGGCGGCGGATGACATCTGCTACCGCATTCTGGACCTCGAGGATGCCGCTACCGTGGGCGACCTCGACAGCGCCGTTGTGTCGGAGATCCTCGAAGAGATCACCAGCAAGCCCAACCGCGCACCCGATCCCGACATGACGCTCAGCGACCGCACAGGGATGCTGCGTGCCATGGCAATCGGCGCAGCCATCGACAGTGCGGTGACGGCGTTCCTCGACCACTACGATGACATCATGGCGGGCACGTTCAATGACGGGCTGATGGAAGTTTCCTCAAAGGCCTCCGCCTTCAAACGTCTCAAGGAGATCTCCAACGCCCGCATCTTCACCGCCCAGCGCAAGACCGAGTTGGAGGTGGTGGGACGCAAGGTGCTGTTCACCATCCTTGACGAGTTCCATGACCTGTTCATCGCCTTGAAGGACTGCAACTGGGACGCGGAACAGCTGCTGCAGGAGCATGGCTACTGGACGCAACTGGTGCGCGCCGTGGATCTGGATCTGCGCGGGATCGAGGACGACTATACCGCGGCCCATGCGCTGACCGATTTTGTCTCCGGCATGACAGACCGCTACGCCCTGCGGGTGCGGGACATGATCACCGGGCAGGTGCCCAGCTAGAAGCACCGGCACGGGCGCTGTCCAGGCGCATCACGGGACAGCGCCCAGGCGATACGACAGCCCTTCTGACCCAATGTTTCGCGCGCGAAATAATAGGGCAGCACACGCAACCTATCACTCTGTTTTTATTAAACATTCCAAACACATTCCGAACACTGCGCCCGATGCAACGGCAACAACTGCACGGCAAAAAGCCCCCTCCGTTCGGAGAGGGCTTTCCACAGATCTTCGGCCTATGACTTAGCCGAAAGCGGCGCCGTCTTCGCGCCAGACGGTGACCACGGCAGAGCGTGGCTTGCCGTTGCCATCGGGCCATGCGCCACCCGGATGCTGCACGCCGACGAAAGCGACTGTCTTGTCCAGCGACCAGCACAGGCCGGTGACCTCGGCGCCGTTCGGCACCGTCATGAAGCGGGCGATCTCACCCGATTCCGGGTCGCCGACCAGCATCTGGTTGTTGCCCTGACCGGCGAATTCACCCTCGTTGCTGTCGTCGCCATCGGTCTGGATCCACAGCATCCCATCGGAGGAAAAGGCCATGCCGTCGGGCGAGTTGAACATGTTGCCCGGGTTGACGTTCTCGGACCCGGCATAGGCGTTGTTGTAGACCGTCGGGTTGCCGGCCATCACGTAGAGATCCCAGGTGAAGGCATCGCCGGCGTGATTGTCGTCCGCCGGGGTCCAGCGCACGATTTGACCGTAGTTGTTGGTCTCACGCGGGTTCGGCGCGTTGACCGAGGTGTCGTCGCCGCCAGCATTGGGTTTCACGCCACGGTTCTTGTTGTTGGTCAGCGCGCAGTAGCCTTCCGCCTTCAGCGGGTTGCAGGCCACCCACTCGGGGCGGTCCATGGTGGTGCCACCCACGGCAGAGGCCGCCATACGGGTGAAGCAGAGGATTTCTGCCGCGTCCATGCCGGTGGTCTCGGGCGTCAGGGCGAGCCATACGCCAGTCATGTCGTCGTTGAACTTCGCCACATAAAGCGTGCCGTCGTCCAGCAGGCCATCAGTTGCATCGCCTTCGGCCCAGGTGTTTGCGGAGACGTATTTATAGAGGTACTCACCGCGCTCATCATCGCCCATGTAGACCACGATATGGCCATCGGCGGCGTGCACCATCTCGGCGTTTTCATGCTTGAACCGGCCCAGGGCCGTGCGCTTCACCGGGGTGGAGGTCGCATCCGCCGGGTTGATCTCGGTGATGAAGCCATGGCGATGCGGCTCGTTTGGCTCTTTCGACAGGTCATAGCGATCATCGAATTTCTCATAGGCGTAGCGGCCCGCGCCGCCGATGCCGTAGCGGATGTAGCCCTCGCCCTCGGGCATCTCGCCGGTGGCACCGAAGTAGCCGTTGAAGTTCTCTTCGCAGGTCAGATAGGTGCCCCAGAGAGTCTTGCCGGAGCCGCAGTTGTTCATGGTGCCCTTGACGGTGCGCCCTTCGGGATCGGCCTTGGTCTTGACCAGATCGTGACCGGCAAGCGGACCTGCGAGGGTCATCTCGGTCTCATGGGTGATGCGGCGGTTCAGCGGGCTGTCTTTCACCACGGCGTAGCCACTTTCGCCCTTGGCGATTTCGATCACGGTGACGCCCTGCAGGTTTTTCAGCAGGTTTACCTCGTCGGCCGTCTGCGGCACCCCGTCAGAGGCGGCGGGCAGGTTGATCTTCGGGTTCACATATTCGGAGTTCACCGCGATGACCTCGCGGCCCTCGACCTGGAACAGCTCCATGCCGTCGGTGTTCTCGCCAAAGACCTTGTCGGACATCTCGACCGAGACGCCGTCCTCAGCGGAATAGGCGCCCTCAGCTTCGGACCAGAGCGCATCGCCCCAGCGCACCAGAACCTGGCTCTTGTAGCCGGCGGGCACATGCACGGCGTGGTCGGTGGCAATGCCGATGGGGTCAAACGCGAATGTGGCGCCACCGGAGGCGCGCGATGCGGTGGTGGAGGACATCAGCCCGGTGCCGAAAACCGCCGCGCCGGAGCCAAACGCCAGCGCACCGCCAAGGAACCCGCGACGCGACACCGCGCGTTCGACCACAGCGTCGAATTGGTTTTCATCGGGACGGGGATCGCGATGCTCGTCAAAGTCGTCCCAAGAAAGATCGATGAGGGTCTTAACAACCATTTTAGTGCGCTCCTCGCTGTCAAATTGGCTGGGATACGACCCCTTCTGCACGGGCCGAACCGCAAGGGCGTTCTTCCCCTCAAGATGTATCATGCGTGTGACGTCGGTGGCCGGGTCTTCGCAGTGTCGCACGAGGCGGCGGTTTTCTGCGCGTGCCGCCTAGAGCCGCCGCGCCAAAACATCGAGAAACCGCCCTCGCGCCTCGGGCACGGGCCGGTTGCCAAGTGCCGGGGCCAGTTTTGATTCGAAGAAAAACCCGGTGGTTCTGAGGCCGGTGAGGACTTCGATATCCTCTGCCGCGCCCTGCCCCAGCATCACCGGCGGCAATTGCAGCAGCCGGTCCGCCCACTCTCCGGCACCGTCCTGCGACACCGCACGGCCGGTTTTCGGCGATACATAAGTCAGCCCCTCGGTCGCCCCCGTGACGGCACAGGCCGACAGGTCCAGCCCGTAGCCCAGCTCCTCCAGCAGCGCCATTTCCCAGCGCAAATAGGCCAGCGGCCAGAGGTCGTCATTGTCCAGCAGGTCCAGCAGCGCCTCGCTGCGACGGTACAGCCCCGGATGGGGTTCCCGGTCCGGCAGGGCAAAGGCCAGCAGAGCGCAGACCGCGTTGAGCCCGGCGAGCGCCAGCCGACCGGAGAGCGCCGCCGCCGCCCGGCTGCGCAGCGGTTCGGCCTTGAAGGTGCCAAGGTGATCCTCCAGCCGCGCTGACCAGGCCAGATCCAGCTGCGCACCCGGTTGCAGCATCGGCGCCATGCGACGGCTGGCGCCCCCTCGCACGAGCCCGGAATGGCGACCGTGGTGTTCCGTGAAGACCTCGATCAGGGCGGAGGATTCGCCGTGGCGACGTACCGTCAGCAGAATGCCCTGATCGCGCCAGTCCATTGCTTACTCCAGACCGGGTTCATCAAGCAGGTGGCGACCCGCGCGGTCCTCCACCTCGATCACCCAGAGGTCGCTGTCGAACTGGCGCTGCCTGGCGATAGCGGCTTCGGCTTCGGCATCCTCGCCTGCAGTGAGCTCGACCCATTTGCGGTCTCCGGTCATCAGGTCAAACGATCGCTGATAGACTTGGGCCTGCCCGTCGAGCGTGTTGAGCTTGACCAGCACCGCACCGGCGGTGTCATCACCATGGGCCGTGACAAAGGCCGGAATATCCTGAAACCGCAGGCGGGCCAGATAGGCGTCGACCCAGAAACGGGCGGTGAGGCGGGTCATGAGCGCTCCTGCTGCAGTGGCGACCTGCATGGACGCCTCCGGCAGTATTTAGGGAAAGATGGCGGCGCGGCGCAAGGGGCGCGGAGGCTCCGCCGGAGGCAACGGGAGGAGCCTCCGGCGGGGATATTTTCGAGAAGATGAAAGGCTTTTCGCGCCCGCGCCGGGCGACGGGATTGCAGCGCGGCAGTCAGGTTGCGTCAGCGCGGGGTCAGTTGCCGTCCTTGAACTCCAGGCCCATTTCCGAATAGCGCTCGGATTCCTCGAGCCAGTTGGGCCGCACCTTGATCTGCAGAAACAGGTGGATCTTGCGGTCGAGGAATTCCTCCAGCTCGGCGCGGGCGGCCTGCCCCACCGCCTTGATGGTCTCGCCGCGCTTGCCGAGCACGATGCCCTTGTGGCCGTCGCGCACCACATAGACGATCTGGTCGATGCGGGCGGAGCCATCCTTGCGCTCCTCCCATTTCTCGGTCTCGACGGTGAGCTGATAAGGCAGCTCCTGATGCAGCCGCAGGGTCAGTTTCTCGCGGGTCATCTCGGCAGCGATCATGCGCAGCGGCAGGTCGGCAATCTGATCCTCGGGGTAGAGCCAGGGGCCTTCGGGGACTTCCTGGGCCAACCATTTGCGCAGATCTTCGGTGCCATAGCCCTTTTCCGCGGAGATCATGAAGGTCTCGGCAAAGGCAAAGCGGTCGTTGAGATCCCTGGTCAGACCCAGCAGCACGTCCGACTGCACCCGGTCGATCTTGTTGATCGCCAGCGCCACGCGGCGGCCCTCACCCACTTCGGCGAGGTTCTCCAGGATGCGCTCGACGCCTTCGGTAACGCCGCGATGAGCCTCGATGAGCAGCACGATCACATCGGCATCCGCAGCCCCGCCCCAGGCGGCGGCGACCATGGCGCGGTCAAGGCGGCGGCGCGGCTGGAACAGGCCCGGCGTGTCGACAAACACCAGCTGGCTGTCGCCTTCCATGGCCACGCCCCGGATGCGGGCGCGGGTGGTCTGCACCTTGTGGGTGACGATGGAGACCTTGGCCCCCACCATGCGGTTGAGAAGCGTGGACTTGCCCGCATTGGGCTCGCCGATCAGGGCGATGAAGCCCGCGCGTGTACTCATGACTTTTGCTCCAGCTTGGTCAGCAGCGCCTTGGCTGCAGCCTGTTCCGCCAGCCGTTTCGATCCGGCGGTGGCCTGTTCCTCGGTGCCGTCCTGCAAGCGGGCGGCAATGGTAAAGACGGGTTCGTGGTCGGGCCCGCTGCGCGCGACCAGCACATAGGCGGGGGGCGGCTGCCGGCGGGCCTGGACATATTCCTGCAGCGAGGTCTTGGGATCGCGGGCGTCTTCGTCCACGGTACCGACGCGCTTGCCCCAAAGCCGCAGGATCACCGCTTGTGCTGCCTCAAAGCCCGCGTCCTTGTAGACGGCGGCGATCACCGCCTCCATCGCATCGCCCAGCAGCGCCTGTTTGCGCCGCCCGCCCGAGAGCATCTCGGAACGGCCCAGTTTCAGCACCGCACCGATGTCGATCTCGCGGGCCACATCGGCGCAGGCTTCCTTGCGCACCAAGGCGTTGAAACGGGGCGCCAGCTGACCTTCGGTGGCCTGCCGGTCATGATCCAGCAATGCCGTGGCCATCACCAGACCCAGCACCCGGTCGCCCAGAAACTCCAGCCGTTGATTGTCCTGCCGGTTCGGCGATGAGACAGACGAATGGGTCAGTGCCCGGATCAGCAGTTCGGGGTCGGCGAAATCATGGCCGAGCCGTTCCTGAAAGGCATGGATATCCTTGGATAGCTTCACGTGTGGTCCTCAAACTCTGGGGGCAGCGGCTGCCCCGACGGGATCGTTCCTTATCCCAGCGCCGCAGAATAGGAAAGCGCCCCCGGCGGGCTGTTTCCCTGCTTTTGATGACAAACAGGCCCGGCGATGTCCGAGGGTCGCATATGCGGGTCCCGTTTGACTAGCATGACGTGCGGCCGCGACAAAGCGACATCGCCGAGGCGTGGCAGGGACGGCCCCGAACGGCACGAGGCCGCGGAGATACACCGCGGCCTCGTCGAAGTGGTCAGATCTCAGTGTGCTCAGTTGACAGCCTTGAAGAACCGGTCACTGCGCCACGTCCAGAAAAACAGCATCGACCGCCCGGCGGAGGAGAACATGATACGGTCCGCACGACCGATCAGGTTTTCAAAGGGCACATAGCCGACGCCGCCCACGGCCTGTGGCACGCGGCTGTCGGTGGAGTTGTCACGGTTGTCACCCATGAAGAAGAAGTGCCCCTCGGGCACATGATAGACCTTGGTGTGGTCGCTGGACTGATTGCCGATATTGATGATCGCGTGGGAAGTGCCGCCCGGCAGCGTTTCGATCTGACGGGACTTCTTGCAGACGCCGCCCTGCCCCACCGGATCATTCTCGCAGCGCGGGAAATTGCCCTGCGGGCCCTGACGCTCCATCGCTTCCTCGAAGTCGCCATCGTCCATCAGCCCGACAGCGGCGCCATTGATGTGCAGCACGCCGTCCTTCATCTGCAGCTTGTCACCGGGAAGGCCGACGAGGCGCTTGATGTAGTCGGTGCGGTTCACTGGATGGCGGAAGACCACCACATCACCGCGCTCCGGCTCGCCCCCAAGGATACGGCTGTTGTCACCATCAAGAAAGCCACAGATATCCTGCGCGTCGATATTGAGGCCGACCGCCCCGAGACGGATCGAGGGGCAGGAGGCGTAGGAATAGCCATAGGCCATCTTGTTCACGAACAGAAAATCGCCAACCAGCAGCGTTTCCTTCATCGAGCCGGAGGGAATCCAGAAGGGTTGAAAGAACAGGGTGCGGAAGACACCGGCAATCAACAGCGCGTAGACAATTGTCTTGATCGTCTCGAGGATTGAATTCCCGGCAGTGGTTTTCGACGCCATCAGGCTCTCCGGTCTTTTGTGGGCGGGTCGGGGCGTACATGCGGGCAGGCCCGGCGCAAGTCAAGCGATGCCGTCGGGACGGGCCAGATGTGGCTCAGCTGTGGGCACTCTGCCGCAGGTATTGCGGCTTGCCTGCGCGTTGGCCCGCCGCGCGCCTTCGCGGTCAACGGGATGAAACCGAGGCGGAGGTGCAGCCGGGCGCTCACTCCGAGGCCGCGACCACCAGACGGGCCTCAATCAGGACAAAGGCCTGTGCCCAGGGGTGATCATCGGTCAGCGTGACGTGGATGATCGCCTCATGTCCCGCCGGGGTCAGCGCAGCCAGACGATCTGCCGCCCAGCCGGTCACATGCATCACCGGCTGCCCGGTCGAGAGGTTGGAAACCGCCATGTCTTTCCAGGCGATCCCCATGCGCAGGCCGGTGCCCAAGGCCTTTGAACAGGCTTCCTTGGCAGCCCAGCGTTTGGCGTAGGTGCCCGCAACATCGCGCCGTCTTTCGGATTTTGCCTGTTCCACATCGGTAAAGACCCGATTGCGGAACCGGTCCCCGAAACGGTCCAGCGTGCGCTGGATGCGGTCGATGTTTGCCAGATCGGTGCCGATTCCCAAGATCATCCTCGCCACCAACCGGGCCTCAGCCCCGGCCCTCCTGGCGGTCACGGGTCCGCAGCACGGATTTCGCACCGCTGGCCAGAAAGAACCGAACCAACAAGAACGACATAACCGTCTGGAACAGAAGCGCCCCGGCCACGAACAGCGCACCATAGGGTTGCGACACCATGTACTGCAGCTCGGGAAGCGCCAGACTGAAGGCGACAGCCGAGAGCAGGATCAGCCCCAGAATGACAACCGAGGCGCGGCGGGCAAAGCCCCACATCTCGGATGTGTCAGGCATGCGGTTCTCGGCTTTGGCAAAAGCCTGCCCCTCGACCATCGAGGCCCCCATGGCCGGGATCAACGCCATACCGGCATTGGTGATGTCGAAATCGGCGAGGATCTGCACCAGAGCGCTGACGATGATGATCGCAACGATGATCGCAAGATAAACTAGGGTGAAGCGGCGCAGCTTCATGCGACATCTCCGCGACGGGCCGCATCCATCAGGCGGCGCATTTCCTGCACGGCCGGGGTGAGGCCGCGAAACACCGCCTCGCCGATCAGGAAATGGCCGATGTTCAGCTCAACCACCTCGGGGAAGGCGGCGACGGGCGCGACCGTTTCATAGGTCAGACCATGGCCCGCGTGCACCTCGAGCCCCAGCGCATGGGCAAAGGTGGCCATGTCGCGCAGCCGGTCCAGCTCCGCGTCGCGGGCGGCGAAATCCCCCTCGGCGTGGTGGTCGCAATAGGCGCCGGTGTGCAGCTCGATCACCTCAGCGCCGATGCGATGGGCGGCCTCGATCTGGGCCGGATCGGCGGCGATGAAGATCGACACCCGGCAGCCCGCATCGCGCAGGGGTGCGATGAAATGGGCCAGCTTGTTTTCTTCACGGGCGACTTCCAGCCCCCCTTCGGTGGTGCGTTCCTCGCGCTTTTCCGGCACGATGCAAACCGCGTGGGGTTTGTGACGCAGGGCGATCTTCTGCATCTCATCCGTCGCGGCCATCTCAAAATTGAGCGGTACGGTCAGGGCCGCCATCAACCCGTCGATATCGGCGTCGGTGATGTGGCGGCGATCTTCGCGCAGATGGGCGGTGATGCCGTCGGCGCCCGCCTCCTCGGCCAGTTTCGCGGCACGGATCGGGTCCGGATAGGCCCCACCACGCGCGTTGCGGACGGTGGCCACGTGATCGATATTCACGCCGAGGCGCAAGTCATTCTGGGACATGAGACGGTCTCTTTGTCATTGGAGGTCTTTTGCCCGAGAGCCTAGCTGGCAGGTTCGCAGAGGCAAGGACCAACGCCCCGAGTGATACAATTCTTCGCACGGCGTCTGCCTCCCCCTCACCCTGATCCGTGGTCTCTTGTGGCCAACGAGACAGGCCCTATCGCCACCCTGGAGAGGTTTATTCAGGTCGCCCGACCTTGGGGCTGCGGCCAGGCGGAGGGGTCCCGCTTGGCGCATGGGGGCTGTTCACGGCCTCCAGCTCGGCACGTTTCTTGATCGCGTCGAACTTGGCCTTGATCTTGCGGCGACGACGCAACTGATAGGTCCGGATCACCGGGACGGAGAGGATATAGCCCACGGTCGCGACAATGACCCCAGGAAGCAACCCGCCAATCATATAGGGATAAAACACCTCATCATAGAAGATCACCAGCCCGGTCCAGTCCGTCGGCGTGCCGGTCGCATAGGCGTAGACGTTGTACCAAAGGTCCCATCCAGCGGCGAGAAACTTGTCCGTCAGCGTCGCGTCCACCTCGGCCACCGGCTGGCTGCCCAGCAACCAATGCCCGGTCTGCAGAGAGATCACGCCGATCGGCACATAGGTCAGCGGATTGCCGAAAAAGGTCGCCGAAAGTGCCGCAAGAAGATTGCCATTCATCACCCGCGCGATGAGGGCAGCCACGAAAAAATGCACACCGTAAAAGGGCGTAAAAGTGGTAAAAAGCCCAGCCCAGATACCGCGCGCGATACGCTCCGGGTTGTCCGGAAGACGGCGCACCCGGTGTTTGACATAAAGAAACGCCCTGCCCCAGCCTCCGCGAGGCCAGAGAAACTCCGCAACCGCCCTGAGCGGCGGGCGTCTGTCTCGGCGCCTGAATACCAAAGGATCATCCCTATTCTTCGTACGGAAGAGGCTAGATCGTACGGTGTTGCGCTCCAGGCCGCTCCCGGTAGCGCGCGACCGCGGCGACGTGGCTCTCTGCTTCCAGCGTCAGTATCAACGAATGCAGCTGCTCCACATCACGCAATTCCACATTGATCATCAAGCGGTAAAAGTCTGGTTTCCGATCCTTGAATTCAAGGTTGGAAATATTCGCCTTCTTCTCGCCAATCAACGTGCAGATCCGCCCCAAAACGCCGGCGTCATTGCCGATCGTCAGTTCCAGGGTCACACTGTAGACTGCCGGATGGGTGCCGGAGTGCCAGTGCACGTCGACCCAGCGGTCCATCTGGTCCTCGAACTCGCCCAAGCGGTCGCAATCTGCGGTGTGCACAACCACGCCGTGCCCCCGCGAGGTGATGCCGATGATACGTTCGCCCGGCAATGGTTCGCAACAGGCGGCGCGCTCGAACTTCTGCCCCGGTTCCAGGCCGATCACCGCGCGGCGTGGCGATACTTCGTCGCCGTCCTTGGCGGTCAGCTCCGGGTAAACGGCCTGAACAACATCATGGGCGGTGATCACCGCGGCCCCGAGCCGGGCCAGCAGCTCGGTCACATCGCTGACACGCAGGGCGCGGGCGGCGGTTTCCAGCGCTTTGTCGGTGGCTTTCTTGTTCACATGCTCAAAGGCGGAGCGTGCAAGTTCGTGGCCCAGTTTCACAAAACGTTCGCGGTCTGCCTCGCGCAGGGCGCGGCGAATGGCGGTGCGCGCTTTGCCGGTGGTGGCGATCTCCAGCCAGCTCACCTGCGGGGTCTGACCCTCGGCGGTGATCACCTCGACCGACTGACCATTGCGCAGCCGGGTCCAGAGCGGCACCCGGATGCCGTCCACCTTGCCACCAACACAGGCATGGCCGATGCGGGTGTGGATGGCATAGGCAAAATCGATCGGGGTGGCGCCCTTGGGCAGCTTGATCACATCGCCCTTGGGCGTGAAGCAGAACACCTGGTCCGAATACATCTCCAGCTTGACCGCTTCGAGGAATTCGTCGTGGTCATCCTCACCGTCAAACTGCTCGGTCAGGGAGGCGATCCACTTGGCCGGATCCACGGCAAAGGGGTTTTCGGTGCGCACACCGTCGCGATAGGACCAATGCGCCGCGACGCCCGACTCGGCGACGTCATGCATCTGGCGGGTGCGGATCTGCACCTCCACCCGCTTGCCGTCACGCCCCGACACGGTTGTGTGGATCGAGCGGTAGCCGTTGGATTTCGGCTGGCTTATATAATCCTTGAACCGCCCCGGCACCGCCCGCCAGCGCTGGTGGATGGTGCCCAGCGTGCGATAGCAGTCTTCTTCGGTGCGGGTGATGACGCGAAAGCCGTAGATATCGGACAGGCGCGAAAACCCCTGATCCTTTTCCTGCATCTTGCGCCAGATCGAATAGGGTTTCTTGGCGCGGCCAAAAACCTCGGCCTCGATGCCGGCCTTTTCCAACTCGCCGCGCATGTCTCCGGTGATGCGGTGAATCACGTCGCCGGTTTCGCGCTGCAAGGTGACAAAGCGGCGGATAATCGACTGGCGCCCCTCCGGGTTCAGCACCTTGAAGGCCAGATCTTCCAGTTCCTCGCGCATCCACTGCATCCCCATGCGCCCCGCCAGCGGCGCGTAGATGTCCATGGTTTCGCGCGCCTTCTGGGCCTGTTTCTCAGGCCGCATGGCGCGGATGGTGCGCATATTGTGCAGACGGTCGGCCAGTTTGACCAGAATCACCCGCAGGTCCTTCGACATCGCCATGAACAGCTTGCGGAAGTTTTCCGCCTGCTTGGTCTCGCGAGAGGACAGCTGCAGGTTGGTCAGCTTGGTGACCCCATCGACCAGCATCGCCACCTCCTCGCCAAAACGCGCGGCGACCACTTCGTAAGAGGCCTTGGTGTCTTCGATGGTGTCGTGCAGGAGGGCCGTGATAATCGTCGCATCATCCAGCCGCTGTTCCGTGAGGATGGCGGCGACGGCAACGGGATGGGTGAAATAGGCCTCACCCGAATGACGAAACTGGCCGCCGTGCATCTCCTCGCCAAAGGCGTAGGCATCACGCAGCCGTGCTTCATTTGTCTTGGGGTTGTAGTCGCGGACCAGGGAAATCAGGTCATCAGCAGATGTCATTGCCGGTCCGCAACCTCTCTTTTCATGCAGCCTGGATCAGCCTTGACCCTGGGCCTCCATCAGGGCGCGCAGGAGCTTCTCTTCGCTCATGTCGTCTTCCTGAGGTTTGTCGGCTTCACCACCCATCAGCAGCGCCATGGAATCTTCTTCCGGCTCGTCGACCTCGATCTGAGACTGGTTGCTCTCGATCAGGCGTTCGCGCAGGGCGTCGGCGCTCTGGGTTTCATCGGCGATCTCACGCAGGGACACGACCGGGTTCTTGTCGTTGTCGCGGTCAACGGTGAGTTCGGAGCCAGCAGAGATCTCGCGCGCACGATGTGCGGCCAGCATCACCAGCTCAAATCGGTTGGGAACTTTGTCAACGCAGTCTTCAACCGTCACGCGGGCCATGGGCGACTCTCCAATATAGTTCTGGGTCCAGAGAGAGTGCTTCTAGGATGAATCACGGGACTTGACAAGTCGAGACATATCACAATCGCAGGAAAACCCCTGCAACCGCTTTAGAGAGCCGCAACCTCGGCCCGCTCCGTGGCCGGACATGCGGCCAGCATCTGCCCGACGCTCAGCCCGAGAGCCGGGTGAACCCAGTCGCGCGCCACATCCGCCAGCGGCACCAATACAAAGGCACGGTCCTGGATGCGCGGATGCGGTAGAATCAACTGGTCCGGACTGTCCTTGCGCTGTCGCTCGGCTGGCAGGGTTTGCCAATATTCAAAGGTTTCCCGATCAGGACGCATCTGCTGATCGACCGCCAGCAGATCGAGATCAAGCGTCCTCATGCCCCAACGCTCCGTACGGGTGCGTCGAAAGTGAGCCTCGATACGGTGCAGCGCAGCCAGCGCATCACTGGCAGAAAGATCGCCAGTCAGGACCACAGCCGCGTTCACATAGTCCGGCCCGGCCCCTGCCGGAAAGCAAGGCGTGGCAAAAAACCGTGAAATCGCCGAGAGCTCAAACCCTTCTTTACGAAACTCGGTCAAGCATGTTTGCATGGTCGCGAGGGGGGTCGTTCCCTCGTTTTCCAGATTGCTTCCGAGCGCAACGAGAAAGGTTGACCGATTTTCGGTCATGCTTGACCCCAATTCCCAAAGACCTGACACTTGCGGGGAGTGCCAAATAAACTAGATTAAGTCCACCCGCGGATCCGGACATTTATTAAACTCACTCACGGAATTCGGTCCCCGCGACACCAGAAGGACACATTTAATGTTTTACAAGGACGAACGGCTTGCGCTGTTCATAGATGGCTCGAATTTATATGCCTCCGCCAAGGCATTGGGATTTGACATCGACTACAAGCTTCTGCGCCAGGAATTTATGCGGCGCGGCAAACTTGTACGGGCTTTCTATTACACAGCGCTGCTGGAAAACGACGAATACTCGCCCATCAGGCCATTGGTGGACTGGCTGCACTATAATGGCTTCAGCATGGTGACCAAGCCTGCCAAGGAGTACACGGACAGCATGGGTCGCCGGAAGGTGAAAGGGAACATGGATATCGAACTTGCTGTCGATGCCATGGAGCTTGCACCGCGCGTGGATCATATCGTGCTGTTTTCGGGAGACGGTGACTTCCGCCCTCTGATCGCCAGCCTGCAACGTCAGGGCGTCCGCGTGTCGGTTGTCTCGACGATCCGCAGCCAGCCTCCGATGATCTCCGACGAACTGCGCCGTCAGGCCGACAACTTCATCGAACTCGAAGAACTGCGCGATGTCATCGGGCGGCCACCGCGCGACGTCCCGAGCGAACCGCGCACGCCGCCTGCCGAGACCGACTGACGCCAAAACACTCAGGCAACCACTCACGATAGGACCACCCGGTGTGACATAGGCGCCGGGTGGTTTCTTTTGCGCACCACTGTTCGCCCGGCACTGGACCTCGGGCGGTACAGGCCTTACCTCTGGGGCACATCCTGACCACCCTCGATCTCCGGGACCGCGCACTGATGACCACGAAACCAGCTCTCACCCTCTATCTCGCGGCGCCCCGCGGGTTCTGTGCCGGCGTCGACCGCGCGATCAAGATCGTGGAGATGGCGTTGGAAAAATGGGGCGCACCGGTCTATGTGCGCCACGAGATCGTACACAACAAATTTGTCGTCGATGGGCTGCGCGAAAAAGGCGCGGTGTTTGTCGAGGAGCTGGAAGAATGCCCCGATGACCGGCCGGTGATCTTTTCCGCCCATGGGGTGCCGAAATCGGTGCCCGCCGCTGCCCAGGCCCGCGAGATGGTCTTTGTCGATGCCACCTGCCCGCTGGTCTCAAAGGTGCATATCGAAGCGCAGCGCCATGCCGAGGCCGGATTGCAGATGATCATGATCGGCCACAAGGGCCATCCGGAGACCGTCGGCACCATGGGGCAACTGCCTGAGGGCGAGGTCCTGCTGGTCGAAACCGTGGCGGATGTGGCCGATGTGACGGTGCGCGACCCGGAGCGGCTGGCTTTTGTCACCCAGACCACCCTGTCGGTGGATGACACCAAGGATATCGTCGCGGCCCTACAGGCGCGGTTCCCGGCCATCATCGGCCCGCACAAGGAAGACATCTGCTACGCCACCACCAACCGTCAGGAAGCGGTCAAGGCGGTGGCCCCGAAATCCGACGCCCTCCTGGTGGTCGGCGCGCCCAATTCCTCCAATTCGCGCCGTCTGGTCGAGGTGGGCGCCAAGAATGGCTGCAGCTACGCGCAGCTGGTGCAGCGGGCCGAGAACATCGACTGGCGTGCGCTGGAGGGCATTCGCTCGGTGGCGATCACCGCCGGGGCCTCGGCGCCGGAACTCCTGGTGAACGAGGTCATCGACGCCTTCCGTGCCCGCTATGATGTCACCGTGGAACTGGTGGAGACGGCGGTGGAAAAGGTCGAATTCAAGGTACCGCGCGTGCTGCGCAGCGCCTGAAGACGACCCGCGTGCCGCCGGGTGCCGTCACCCCTACCCCGCCTTGCACGCAGCAGCGGCTTGCGCTCCGCGGCGGCGTGACTACCTTGGAGAGGCATTCCATCCTGCATGTTCATGCCTGTCACAAGGAACCGATCCATTGATTTCCCTGCAGTTTCTTCTCACCGCCTTTGTTGTCGTCCTCGCGCCGGGCACAGGTGTCATCTACACGCTGGCGCTTGGCCTCGGACGCGGACGGCGCGCGGCGATCTGGGCCGCGCTTGGCTGCACCGTCGGCATACTGCCGCATCTCGCCGCCGCCACGCTGGGGTTGGCGGCAGTGCTGCACTCCTCGGCGCTGCTGTTTCAGGGCGTGAAGATCGCCGGTGTGGTCTACCTGCTTTACCTCGCGTGGCAGATGCTGAAGTCCGATGGCGCGCTGTCGGTTTCAGCCGCAAAGCCTGATCCGCAGCCCGGCCTGACCATCGCCAAGCGCGGGGCGCTGATCAATATCCTGAACCCGAAGCTGTCGATCTTCTTCCTCGCACTGATGCCGCCGTTCCTGTCCGGATCTGCCGCCAGTGCAACGCAGGAAATGGTGCTGCTGGGCGCGGTGTTCATGGCGCTGACCTTTGCGGTTTTTGTCCTATACGGGCTGTTTGCGGCGCAGGCGCGCCGGTTGATCCTCGGCTCTGAACGGGTGGTCACATGGCTCAACCGCAGCTTCGCGGCGATCTTTGCCGCGCTTGCCCTGCGGCTGGCGATGGAGCGCGCCTGATGTTGCGTGGCATTCCGACCGCCCCGCTGCTCCTCGGCCTTGCCGGGGTGATCCCCTTTGTCTGGGGCGCGCTGACGGTGCTGGTGCCGGCCCTGCAGAGCTGGGGGATCGGCGCTCTGGGATCGCGGTTTGTCGGCCCCTATGTGCAGTTGTTCTACGGTTCGGTGATCCTCAGCTTCATGTCCGGGGTGCTCTGGGGCTATGCCACCCGCGCCTCCGGGCGGCTGCAATCGGCGGCCTGTTACGCCCTGTCGGTGATCCCGGCGCTCTGGGCGTTTTTCATGACCGGCGGCGGGCCGGTCAGCGCTGGCATGAACCTGATCTGGGGCTTTCTCGGCCTGTTGCTGCTGGACATGATGTTCAGTCTCTGGCGGCTGACACCCAGCTGGTGGATGCGCCTGCGGGTGCTGTTGACCGGCATCGTTGTCATCTCGTTGTCTGTCGGGGTGTTCTTGTGAGCGATGAAGAAACCATGGCAGTCTATGCCCAAGCGGCGGAAGACTACGGCAAGGGCTTTGCCCGTGCGAAGGACACGTTTCACGAGCCCGACTATGCGGCCTTTGTGGCAGGCCTCCCCGAGGGCGGCACGGTGCTGGATCTGGGCTGCGGCCCCGGCCATTGGGCGGCGCGGTTTCGCGACGATGGCTATCGGGTCACCGCCGTAGACGCCTCACCCGAGATGGCGGCCTATGCAAAGGAGACCTTTGGCATCGAGGTCAGCATCGCGGAATTCGAAGATATCGAAATCGACGCGATGTTTGACGGCATCTGGGCCTTCTTCAGCCTGCTGCACGCGCCACGCAACGATTTCCCCGGCCATCTGCTGCGCCTGCACCGCGCGCTGGTGCCCGGGGGGCAGCTGAGCCTTGGCATGAAACTCGGCGAAGGCGAAGGCCGCGACACGCTGGGCCGGTTCTATTCCTATTACGGCGAGGAGGAGCTGACCGGCCTTCTGGGCGCTGCGGGCTACACCGTGCTGAGCACGCGACGCGCAAATGGCAAAGGATTGGCTGGCGCTGCGGAGACCTTTGTCGTAGTGACCGCGCATGCCTGATTTATATGCCTATACCGACGGAGCCTGCTCCGGAAATCCCGGCCCCGGCGGCTGGGGCGCCCTGTTGCGTGCCATGGATGGTGCGACCATCGTCAAGGAACGCGAATTGCAGGGCGGCGAGAAAGACACCACCAACAACCGGATGGAGCTGCTGGCCGCGATCCATGCGCTGGAAAGCCTGGCGCGCCCGTCGAAAATCACCGTGGTCACCGACTCCGCCTATGTGAAGAACGGTGTCACGGGCTGGATCTTCGGCTGGAAAAGGAACGGCTGGAAGACCGCTGCCAAGAAGCCGGTGAAGAATGTCGAGCTGTGGCAGCGTCTGGACGCAGCACAGGCCCGCCATGACGTGACCTGGGAATGGGTCAAGGGCCACGCGGGCCATCCCGAGAACGAACGCGCCGACGAGCTGGCCCGCGCTGGCATGGCACCGTTCAAGAAAGGCGGCTGAAACACTCGTCGCCTTTTGTCACGCGCGGTAGGGAGGCTGCGGCATGACCATCCTGACATTGCTGGATTACGCCGCGGCCATCGTTTTTGCCGCATCCGGCGCCATGGTGGCAAGCCGGGCGCAGCTGGACATCGTCGGCTTTGCCTTCATCGCCTGCCTGACGGCGGTGGGCGGCGGCACCGTGCGTGACGTGCTGCTGGACCGTAACCCGGTGTTCTGGATGGGTGATCCGATGCCGATCCTGCTGGCCACCGGGGTGGCGGTGCTGGTGTTCTTCACCGCGCATCTGGTGGAAAGCCGCCTGCGCTGGGTGGTCTGGCTCGACACATTTGCGCTGGCGATCGCGGTGCCTGCAGGCGCCGGGGCGGCGATGGAACTGGGGCACGGGCCGGTGATCGTGGTGTTGATGGGCATGGCGACCGGCAGCCTTGGCGGTTTGATGCGCGATGTGGTCTGCAACGAGGTGCCCTTGGTGCTGACGCAGGGTGAGCTCTATATTTCCTGCGCCATGGCCGGAGCGATCACCGCGGTGGTTATGGTCTGGTTTGGCCTGCCAGCGGGACCGGCCCTGCTGGGCTGCGCCGGGGTCACCTGGGTGACCCGTGCCGGCTCCCTGGCCTTTGGCTGGCATCTGCCGGTCTATCGCCCGCGCCCGCCTCGAAGCTGAACAAAACGTCAGGGAACTCTCCCGCCAGAGCTTTGCGCCCCTGTGGGACGCGCGCAATGTTGGGCCGAGCGCGGTGGCGCGCCCAAAGGGCGCGCCACCGCGCGGGTCGCTTCGGGCTCTGCCCGAAGCGAAACACCTGCCACACTTGGGCCTTGCCCCGCTTACTACTTATTCTGGATCTTCTGCCACAGCAGGATCAGCACCACCGCGCCGAGGATTGCGCCGACCAAGCCGGCCAGCATGCCCATCACCGCAAGAAGCGCGCGCAGCACCAGACCGCCGATCAACGCCCCGGCAATGCCGATGGCGATAGTGGTGATGAGATCCGCTTCGATCCGCATGATCCGCGTGGCGATCAACCCCGCCGCCGCACCGATGATGATCAGGAACACAACCGACATTCTTGTCTCTCTTTCTGCCCCGTCAAAAGGCCTAGCGCCGCCAGTGGAACGGCACGATGATGAGCGCGCCGATCGAGGACAGGATGGCGTTCCAGCCCGGCGCGTTGAAACCGATACCGAACATCAGCCGCAGAAAGAAGAACAGGAAGGCGCCGCCGACGCAGATGATGATCGATTGCACTACCCCGTTGTGGGTGAAGCCGCTGCGTTCGGACAGGTAGCCGACAATACCCGCGATCACCACGGTGCCAAACAGCGCCAACATCATGTCATCGCCTCCGGCACGGACAGCTCAGAACCGGTCGCAATCGGAAACCCGCGTAAGAAGGTCTCGCGGTCCTGCGCGCCCTTGCCGGCCCGTTGCAGGCGCAGGAGCTCCACTGCGCCACTGCCACAGGCGATAGTCAATGCCTGGTCCAGAACGGCGCCCGGCGCGCCGGATCCCGCGGCCAGACGCGAGGCGAGCACCTTTACCCGCTGGCCGTCGATGTCGCACCATGCGCCGGGAAACGGCGAGAGACCGCGGATCTTGCGGTCGACCTCTTCCGCCGGGGCGCGCCAGTCGATCTGGGCCTCGGCCTTGTCGATCTTGCTGGCGTAGGTGACGCCCTCCGCGGGCTGTGGCTCCGGCGTCAGATCCGGCAAGGCCATGAGAGCCTCCACGATCAGCCCAGCGCCGATTTCGGACAGGCGATCATGGAGTTCGGACGTGACTTCCTCGGCCCCGATCAGGGTCTCCTCGCGCATCAGGACAGGGCCGGTATCCAAGCCAGCCTCCATCTGCATGATGCAGATACCTGTTTCTGCGTCGCCCGCCATGATCGCGCGGTGAATAGGTGCCGCGCCGCGCCACCGCGGCAGCAGGCTGGCGTGAATGTTGAGGCAGCCCCGTTCGGGCGCATCGAGGATGGCCTGCGGCAGGATCAGCCCATAGGCGACCACAACGGCGACGTCAGCCTTGAGCGCTGCAAAGGCCGCCTGTTCTTCGGCGTTTTTGAGCGAGACTGGGTGGCGCACATCAAGCCCCAGCGCCTCGGCCCTTGCGTGTACCGGAGTGGGGCGGTCCTTCTTGCCGCGCCCGGCGGGACGGGGTGGCTGGCAATAGACCGCGGCGATCTCGTGACCTGCGGCCACCAGCGCGTCCAGCACCGGGACCGAAAACTCCGGTGTTCCCATGAAGATAACCCGCATCGCGCTGCCCTTCCTGCCGTGCATTGGTGTTGAGCACAGGCTTAACGCAGGACACGGCACAGGGCCAGAGCGGACGCGCATATGCGCGACAGCATGCGCCTGCCCCTGACGGGTCAGGCTGGGGCCTCCGGCGGAGATATTTACAAAAAGCTGAAAGCCAACAGGTCAGCGCGCCAGTTTGCGCGCCTTCTTGATCAGCATGTCGCGCTTCATCCGGGAGAGATGGTCAAAGTACATCTTGCCGTTCAGATGGTCGATCTGATGCTGCACGGATGTGGCCTCGATTCCGACAAAATCGCGCCGGTCCACCACGCCGTCCTCGTTGAGGAAACGCACGGTGACCGCACGTGGGCGCTGTATCTTGGCCGCCACGCCGGGGAGGTTGGGGCTGGCTTCCTCATGTTCGCGCAGCTCGATCGAGGAATGCAGGATTTCCGGATTGGCCAGCCGTACCACGCGGCCCCGCTGCGTGGAGCCGTCGACCACCGCCAGCCGCAGCATCACGCCGATCTGTGGGGCAGCCAGACCCACACCCGGCATCGCCTCCATCGTGTCGATCATGTCGTCCCAGATCGCGCGGATCTCTTCGGTGATCTCCGGCACCGCGTCGGCGGCGGTGCGCAGGCGTTTGTCGGGCCAAGGCAGGCAGGTACGGATGGTCATGAGCGCGTGTCCTCATCAGGCTGGTACTGTGCGTCTGCCGCCGCGCGGGCCTGAGGCGACAGGTGATCGAAGGTCACACGCCCATCGAGATGGTCGTATTCATGCTGGATGCAGCGGGCGGCGAACCCGTCAAATTCCTGTTCGCAAGGCTGGCGTTCAGCATCCAGCCAACGCACATGCACACGGGTCGGGCGCGATACTTCGGTGGAGACCCCAGGTATCGACAAACAGCCCTCTTCGCCCACAGCCGTCTCTTCCGCGCGCCAAAGGATCTGCGGGTTCATCATCACGACCGGGTTCCGCGCCCCGTCCTTCCAATCCACATCCATCACGAAGAGGCGCTTGAGCACGCCAACCTGCGGCGCCGCCAGGCCCCGGCCCGGCGCGTCATACATCGTCTCCAGCATGTCGGCGATCAGAGTGGTCACATCCTCGTCCGCGTCCACCGGCCTGCAGATCGTCGAAAGACGCCGGTCGGGCCACAGAACGATCGGCAGCAGGCTCATGTATTGCCACGCGCGATTTCGCGCTTCAGCTTCTGCATCTTGCGGGTGATCATCTGGCGTTTCAGCGGCTTGAGATAGTCGATGAACAGCTTGCCCTCGAGATGGTCAATCTCATGCTGCACGCAAGTGGCCCAGAGCCCGTCGAAGGTCTCGCTTTGCAGGTTTCCGTCACGGTCGAGCCATTCCACATCCACCACCTTGGGGCGGGTCACCTCGGCATATTGCTCGGGGATCGACAGGCAGCCTTCCTCGTAGACGTTCTCCTCGTCCGAGGCGGCGATGACGCGCGGGTTGAACATGACGAGGGGGCGCGCGGCGCCGTCCTCTTCCTTCACGCAATCAAGCACGATCAGGCGATCCAGAATGCCGATCTGCGGCGCGGCCAGGCCGATGCCGGGCGCTGCATACATGGTTTCCAGCATGTCGTCGGCCAGCGCGCGCAAATCATCGGACAGGTCCGGCACTTCTGCGGCGGTCTTCTTCAGACGCGGGTCGGGGTGTATCAGGATCGAACGTTTCATGGCCAATGCCTTTAGGCCAATCGCTGCAAACCCGCAATGTCTCTTCGCGGTGGCCGTGATCGGCAAGCGACCGCGCTGTGTTTGTACCAGCACATTGGCGGGGCTTTGCACCGCAGGCGCAATCCCCTAGCGTCTGCCCCGAACACGACGGAGACAGAATTTCATGGATTTCGACAAGATCATTGATCGCCGCGGCACGAATTGCGTCAAATGGGACATGATGGAGCCACTCTACGGAGTATCCCCCGAAGAAGGGCTGGCGATGTGGGTCGCTGACACGGATTTCGCCGTACCGGAGGTGGTCTCGGCAAAGATGCGCGAGATGGCCGATCACGGCATCTATGGCTACGAGAATCGCGAGTCCGAGTACAAGGGCGCGATCCAGTGGTGGATGGAGAACCGCCACGGCTGGCGCGTCGATGCGGATGCGATCTTCACCACCACGGGCCTGGTCAACGGCGTCGGCATGTGCCTGGACACCTTTACCGATCCGGGCGACGGCATCGTGTTGTTCACCCCGGTCTACCACGCCTTTGCCAAGGTGATCCGCCTGGCGGGGCGCGAGGTGGTAGAATGCCAGATGGTGCAGGAGGACGGCGCCTACAGCATGGATTTTGCCGCCTATGACGCGCAGATGACCGGCAAAGAAAAAATGGTCATCCTCTGCTCGCCGCATAATCCCGGTGGCCGGGTCTGGAGCCAGGACGAGCTGCAGGGGGTCGCCGATTTCTGCAAGCGCCACGACCTGATGCTGATCTCTGACGAGATCCATCATGATCTGGTGTTCAGCGGGCACAAGCACCTGCCGATGCCGGTTGCCGTACCGGAGGTTGTCGACCGGCTGATCATGCTGACAGCGCCGTCGAAAACCTTCAACATAGCCGGACTGCACACGGGTCAGGTGATCATCCCGGACGAGGCGCTGCGCGAGCGTTTCCGCCGTCGCATGCTGGCGATCTATCTGCAGGGCAACACGGCCGGCGAAACCGCCACCATCGCCGCCTATTCTTCCGAAGGGGCGGCCTATGTGGACGCGCTGGTGCCCTATATCGAGGGCAACAAGGCGCTGTTTGACGAGGCTGTGAATGCCATTCCGGGGCTGAAATCCATGGCACTGCAGTCCACCTACCTGGCGTGGGTCGACTTTAGCGACACCGGCATGGAGCGGGCGGAGTTCACCCGCCGTGTCGAGCAGGATGCCAAGATCGTGGCAAACCATGGCACCACTTTTGGCACCGGCGGCGAGACCTTCCTGCGGTTCAACCTCGGCACCCAGCGGGCGCGGGTGGAAGAGGCCTGTGCGCGCTTGGCCAGGGCGTTCTCTGACCTTCAGTGACGCATTTCGTGCGGGCCTTGGCCCGGGTCGAGGAGACGCAGGGCACGCTGGTCGTGTGCTGCGCCTGATTCTATGAGCAGCGGCTGGGGCCCGCACCGCCGCCATCTCCAGTGGCGGCGGTGGAACATCAGATGGTCGGCACATCCGGTAGGGCGGCTGCGGTGATAGGATGTGCCGAGGGCAAGGTCGTGTTGCGGATGCAGGTGGCGCGTGTCTCTGCCTCCCAAGGCGCCGCGTTTGCGGAGGGCGACGGCAATACGCCGGAGGGGCGCTTCAGGTTCGACCGGCGCAATCCAGGCAGCGCCTATCCCCTCTTGCGCAGCCACCATAACTTGCAAGCAAGGGATCAGGCGCACACCGCCACCGCGAGACGCGATCCGCACGGCGAGATGTTCATCCACGGGAAGCCGAAGGCTCTACTGGAATTGGTGAGCATGCGCGGCGAACAGCGGCGCCCGCGGCAATACACAGCTGCGGCACGTATCGGATCTAGTCGCTGTTGGCACCACGGTGGATGTCCAGCCCTGACCGATTGCCCGGATTGGCTCATTGGCTTTTTTCGGAGGTATCGGAGATGTTTCGCTTCGGGCAAAGCCCGAAGCGACCCGCGCCGCGCGCGCCCGTTCCGGGCGCGCGCGGCGCTTGACCCAACCGTCAGGGTCATGTCCTGAACAGGATATGGCGCTTATAGGCGGGAGCTTCGCCGTCTGCAAATCTCGCAACGTCACGTAGCGTCGGCTGGTGCGCACACGCCAATGCGCACAGGCCCGGAAACATTACTCCAAGGGCGCTGGCTTAGCCCTCGCCCAGATGATCATGTCCCAACAAACCGACTGGCGCATCCGGCGCGCGATAGAAATCGAGCGGTGCGCTGTCTGCTGCGGCGGTCGCGCGCTTGAACTCATAGCGCATTTCGCCTGCTTCGGCCTCGGAGGCCACGATCAGACATTGCGACAGATGACGTGTGCCATCGTAGAGATCCACAAGGCCGCGCAACTGCGGCACCACCTCCGCCTCGACCGAGAACCCGTCAGTCCACTGGCGAAGCACCGGATAGATCTCCTCGCCCGCATGCACGCGCAGGCGATTCTTTTTCTTCATGCCCTGCAGGCGCGCCTTGTCCAGCGCGTCCTGAACGGACTGGGGAACGTAGGTGGTCATGGCCTTTACCTCCGGCATTAGAGGACCGACCCTTAGTTTGGCTTGGAATTGGCTAAAATCAAGTGAAGGCGGCGCGCCCCTCCGCTGCAATTTCGAAGTGTGATCGGTTGGCCGCGCGCCTTTCTACGTTCCAATGCCTCGCTGCCTGAACAGGCTCCCTGCATGAGGCCTGTGCGCGGATGCAGAGGAGCTGCGCAGTCGCACAGGTGGTCGCGCCACTGCTCTGGCCCTATCCTCAGTCGCAACCGAAAAAAGGAAGGGCCTACCATGGGACTGCTGGTTGACGGCAAATGGCAAGACGTCTGGTATGACACAAAATCGCATGGGGGCGCTTTCAAACGTTCCGAATCCCAGTTCCGCAACTGGCTGACCGCCGACGGCGGCCCGGGCCCCGATGGCCAGACAGGGTTCAAGGCAGAAAGCGGTCGCTATCACCTCTATGTGTCCTACGCCTGCCCTTGGGCGCATCGCACCCTGATCTTTCGCAAACTGAAAGGGCTGGAGGACCACATCAGCATTTCAGTCGTGCATCCGGACATGTTGGACAAGGGCTGGGAGTTCAAGACAGGCATGGAGGGCGCCACCGGCGATGATCTGTTCGGCTTCGACTACATGCACCAGGTCTATACCAAGGCAGACCCCGCCTACTCTGGCCGCGTCACGGTGCCGGTGCTCTGGGACAAGCAGAACAACACAATCGTGTCGAACGAGAGCGCAGAGATCATCCGCATGCTCAACTCCGCCTTCGACGAGATCACGGGAAATACGCTTGACCTCTGGCCCGAGGCGCTGCGCGAGCCGATCGAGGCGGTGAACGCCCGAGTTTATGACACGGTGAACAATGGTGTGTACAAATCCGGTTTTGCCACGTCTCAAGAAGCCTACGACGCCGCCGTGGTGCCTCTGTTCGACAGTCTCGACTGGCTGGAGGACATCCTGAGCCAGCATCGCTACCTGATGGGCGACAAGCTGACCGAGGCCGACTGGCGCCTGTTCACCACGCTGGTGCGCTTTGACCCGGTCTACCATCTGCATTTCAAATGCAACCGGCGTCGGATCATCGACTACCCTAACCTCTGGGCCTACACCCGCGAGCTGTATCAGATGCCGGGCGTGGCAGAGACGGTGGTGATGCCGCATATCGTGCGCCACTATCACTACAGCCATGACACCATCAATCCGAACCGCATCCTGCCGATCAACCCGGTACTGGACTGGGATGCACCGCACGGGCGCGGATAGGCGCGCAACCGGACCGGAGTGGCCCAGGACGCGGCGGGGTTCCGCCGCGCTTGCTTTATGGGAAGGGCGGGGGCATATCGTCCAAAGACCCTATGCACAAAGGCCGATCCGCCATGGTAGATAGTATCTCAAGCGTCCCTCAAGGCGCACCGGCGACCGCCCTGCCGACCGCCCTGCCCCCGGCGCGCGATCATGGCGGCAACCTCGCCGCAGCCCTCGCGCGCTTTGGCGGCGCGCGTGAGGACTGGATCGACCTGTCGACCGGAATAAACCCGGCCCCCTACCCGCTGCCGCCCATGCTGGCAGAGGACTGGACCGCCCTGCCCGACAGCGACGCGCAACAAGCGCTGATCGACGCAGCCCGCAGTTTCTGGCAGGTGCCGGAGGGCGCGGATATCCTTGCCGCCCCCGGCGCGTCGGCCTTGATCGCCCGCCTCCCTGTGCTGCGTCCTTCCCGCACCGTGCAGATCACCACCCCGACCTATAACGAACACGCGGCCGCCTTCGACCAATGTGGCTGGCAGGTCCTCGACGCGGGTCCGGCAGAGGGGCAGGTTGTGGTGCATCCCAACAATCCCGATGGACGTCTCTGGCTGGCGGAGGAGTTGACAGCGCCCTTCTGCGTGATCGATGAGAGCTTTTGCGATATCTGCCCCGATCAGAGCCTGATCGCGCGCGCCGCCACACCCGGCACGGTGATCCTGAAAAGCTTTGGCAAGTTCTGGGGGCTGGCCGGGCTGCGGCTGGGGTTCGCCATAGGCGATCCGGAACTGATCGCAGGGCTGCGCGCCGTCATGGGGCCATGGGCGGTCTCTGGCCCGGCACTGCGGACCGGGACACAGGCATTGAACAACCCCGACTGGGCGGCCACCACCCGGCTGGAGCTGGCCGATGCCGCCTCGCGCCTTGACCAGCTGATGCAACAGGCCGGGGCGCAGACCGTCGGCGGCACCGATCTGTTCCGGCTCTATGACGTGGAGGACGCGGCTGCCTGGCAGGAGCGCCTTGGCCGTGCCCATATCTGGAGCCGCATCTTCCCCTATTCCACCCGCTTCCTGCGCCTCGGTCTGCCGCCCGCCGACCGCTGGGGCCAACTGGAGACCGCGCTGACATGAGCACCGCCGCGCTGCTGATCCCCGCCCTGATCCTCGATGCCGCTTTGGGAGAACCGAAATGGCTCTGGTCACGGCTGCCGCATCCGGCGGTGCTGATGGGACGGCTGGTACAGGCGCTGGACGACGGATTGAATGAGGGCGACGGCAAACGTGGCAGGGGCGTGGTGGCGGTTGCCGTGCTGGTGCTGACCGGGCTGGTCCTCGGCTGGACGCTGTCTTGGCTCGGCAGCGTGGTCAGTGTGCTGATCGCCGCCATCCTGATCGCGCAACGCTCGCTGATCGACCACGTCAGCGCCGTGGCCACCGGGTTGCGTCAGGGCCTGCCCGAGGGGCGCGCAGCGGTGGCGATGATCGTCAGCCGCGACACCGACAGCATGACCGGCCCGCAGGTGGCGCGCTCCGCCATCGAGAGCGGGGCGGAGAATTTCTCTGACGGGGTGATCGCGCCGGTGTTCTGGTTCCTTGTCGCCGGACTGCCGGGGCTGCTGATCTACAAGCTGATAAACACCGCCGACAGCATGATCGGCTATCGCACCGAAGCCTACGAGGAATTCGGCTGGGCCGCGGCGCGGTTTGATGATGTGCTGAACATCATCCCCGCCCGGTTGAGTGCGCTCCTGCTGGCCGTGGTCACCCGGCGCACCGGCGACTGGGGCGAAATCAGCACCGATGCGCGCAAACACCGCTCCCCCAACGCGGGCTGGCCAGAGGCCGCCATGGCGCGCGCGCTTGGCGTGGCGCTGGCGGGTCCGCGCTCCTACGATGGAGAGATGCGCGACTTTGCTTGGGTGAATGACAGCGGTTCAAAGAGCGCCGATGCCCATGCCATCACGCGTTGCTGTCAAATTCTGTGGAAATCATGGGGTCTGACACTGGTTCTGGTGGTTGCATTGGGTCTGCTCTTCTAGATATCGTTAGCGCGAACCCATCCGACCAAAGGACATATGGCCATGCGCGTGCTGCCCAGCCCCAAAGCGGTCCTGCACCGCACCGCCCTGATCGCCCTGTTAGCCACCCCGACCCTGGCCTCTGCGCAATGTGGCGGAGGTTTCCAGAACTTCGTACGTGGGCTGAAGGACGAGGCCGTTTCCGCGGGCTACTCGATCAAAACGGTGAACGGCTTCTTCAGCGGTGTCGCTAAAGACTCCAAAGTGCTGCGCGCCGACCGCTCGCAAGGCGTGTTCCAGAAACCCTTCATCGAGTTTTCGCGACGGCTCATCTCGCAGAGCCGATTGGATCGGGGCAGCCGCAAGGGCGAGGAATTCGACAAGATTTTTGAGCGGATCGAGACCACCTATGGCATCAACCGCGGCGTACTGCTGGCCTTCTGGGCGTTTGAGACCGACTACGGCGCGGTCCAGGGTGATTTCAACACCCGCAACGCGCTGGTGACGCTGGCCCATGACTGCCGCCGCCCGGAGTTGTTCCGGCCGCAGATCTTCTCGGCTCTGGAACTCTATCGCAAGGGGGATTTCGACCCGGCCCGCACCACCGGCGCCTGGGCCGGCGAAATCGGCATGGTGCAGATGTTGCCCGGCGATATCCTCGAACACGGGGTGGATGCGGATGGCGATGGCCATGTGACGCTGAAAACCTCTGCCGCCGATGCGCTGATGTCAGCGGCGCGGATGCTGTCGCACCTCGGCTGGCGTGCAAACGAGCCCTGGCTGCAGGAAGTCACCATTCCGGCGGGCATGGATGTCTCTGCCTCCGGCCCGGCCTACAAGAAATCCGTGGCAGAGTGGGAGGCCATGGGGGTCACGCCACGGACCTTTGACTTCGCCATGAAGGACGTCGAGGCCTCGTTGATCCTGCCGCAGGGACACAAGGGACCTGCCTTCCTCGCCTACCCCAATTTCGACATTTATTTCGAATGGAACCAGAGCTTTACCTATGTACTGACCGCCGCCTATTTCGCAACCCGGCTTCAGGGCGCGGAGGTCTACAACGCGGGCAACCCGGACACCGGGTTGAGCGACGGGCAGATGAAGGAACTGCAGCGGCGGCTGCAAGACCGAGGGCACGATGTCGGCAGCGTAGATGGTATCCTTGGTGCAAATACACGCCTGGCCGTCCAGCAAGAGCAGATGCGCCTCGGCCTGCCTGCCGATGCCTGGCCAACGCCAGATCTGCTCAACGCGCTCTGAGGGCGCTCAGGGCCGCATCGGGAAACGCGCGCCCTCTTCGGTAATCAGCAGGGTGCGATTGCCATCGCGCACATATAGGTCGCAGCGTTTGTTGCCATTGGTGAAGGTCACGCAGACGCTGCCGTCCTCGGCGACCCTGTAGCTGCCCCAGGCGGTGCCGCCGCCATTTTGTGCCGAGTAGGTATAGGCGTATGCTCCATTGGCCCAGAACCGGCTTTCGCCGTCATCGTAGTAGCGGAACACCTGCCCCGGCAGCGCCGCAAGGTCGTCGGCGTCAAAGGGCTGATCTCCGGGGCGCAACGCCCATTCGGCAGCAGAGAGCGGCGTGGCAAGGCAAAGCAGCAAGGGGATGAGACAGCGCATAACGCTACCCTAGCGGCGCTTTTGATGACAGCGCAGTCACGACTGCGTGTCAGCGCCGCTCACAGTCAGGCGACCAGAGCTTCGGCCTTTTTCAGATCGACGGAGACCAGCTGGCTAACGCCCTTCTCCTGCATGGTGACGCCGAACAAACGATCCATCCGCGCCATGGTCACCGCGTGGTGGGTGATGATCAGGAACCGCGTGTCGGTCTGCCGGCACATCTCGTCCAGCAGGTCGCAGAAGCGGGTGACATTGGCGTCATCCAGCGGCGCGTCGACCTCGTCCAGAACGCAAATCGGCGCCGGATTGGACAGGAATACCGCAAAGATCAGCGCCATCGCCGTCAGCGTCTGCTCACCGCCGGACAGGAGCGACAGGGTCGACAGCTTCTTGCCCGGTGGCTGGCACATGATCTCCAGCCCCGCATCCAGCGGGTCGTCGCTTTCGACCATCAGCAGGTTGGCCTCGCCGCCGCCAAAGAGATGGGTGAACAACATCGCAAAGGAGCTGTTCACCTGCTCGAAGGCGGTCAGCAGCCGTTCCCGCCCCTCGCGGTTGAGGCTGGCGATGCCCGCGCGCAGGGTCTTTACCGCCTCTTCGAGATCCAGCTTTTCAGCCACCAGCGTGTCATGCTCTTCCTGCACTTCGCGGGCGTCTTCCTCGGCGCGCAGGTTGACCGCCCCCAGCGCGTCACGCTGGCGTTTGTGGCGGGCGACCTCCACCTCCAGTTCCTCGGCGTTGGGCATATCCTCGGGCGCCACCTCAAGCTGCTGCAGCAGGTCGCCGGGCTCCATCTGCATCACCTCGTCGATGCGCTCGGCGGCGGCCTCGACAGTCTCACGGGCGGCCTCGGTGCGGGCCTCGGAGCGGGCGCGGGCCTCGCGGGCCTCGGAGGCCAGCCGTTCACATTCACGTTCATTGTGCACCGCCTCGCGCAGCACGCCTTCGGCGGCGACCAGCGCATCGGTGGCCTCCGCCTTGCGGGTCTCGGCCTCGGTGATCTGTTCGTTCAGTTCCTCGCGGGTCTCGGCAATCTCGCCGGGCACCGCCATCGCGTCCTCCAGCTCTTCCTGACTGGCCTCGCGGCGCTCTTCCAGTTCAGCGATCCGCTTGCCGGCCGACTCCAGACGATGGCGCCAGCCAGAGATTTCCTTGGTCACGGTCTGGGCCCGTTTGGTGCGGGCCTCGCCCTCGCGGCGCAGCTCGTCCAGCGCGGAGCGATGGGTCAGCATGGTGATCCGCGCGGCCTCGACCCCGTGCTTGATCTCCTCGACCTTGGCGCGGGCTTCGCCCAGATCCCCCAGCGCGCTTTGCCCGGTTTCCGCCTCTTTCAGCTGCAGCGAGGCGGTCAGCGCATCCTCGTCATGGCGCGCAACGGCGATGCCGAAGTTTTCCAGCTTGCCTTCAGCGAGGTTGCGCTCCGCCTCGGCGCGGCTCAGGGCACGGGCGGCATCGGCGACACGCTGGTCGGCGGCGCGGCGAGCCTGACGGGCGGCCTGATCGGCGCGGGTGACCTCTTCCAGCTTGCGCACCAGCGCCTCATGCGCCGCCTGCGCGCCCTCGGTCCGGGCGGTGGCATGGGCCAGATCCTGTTTCAGCGCTTCCAGCCGGTTCATCTGTTCCAGCCGCATGGCGGCGGCAGAGGGCGCATCCTCGGCCCAGGCGCGAAACCCGTCCCAGCGCCACAGGTCGCCCTCCAATGTCACCAGCCGCTGCCCCGGTTGCAACTGCGGCTGCAGGCGCAGGGCCTCGTCCGGGTCCACCACGCCGATTTGCGCGATTCGGCGCCAGAGCGCATCGGGGCCGTCGACATATTTGCCCAGCGGTTCAACCCCGTCGGGCAGCGGGGCATCACGGTCATAGGACGGCAGGGTGAGCCAGCCGGTGGGCCCGTCGCCATCCGCAAGCGGCGCGCGCAGATCATCGGAGAGCGCCGCGCCCAAGGCCTTCTCGTAGCCCGGGGTCACCCGCAGGTCATCCATCACCTGCCCGCCCTCGGCGGTGTCTCGTTCGACCAGCTTGGCCAGCGCCGTCACCTCGGCCCGCAGCGCGCCAAGCTCGCCCTCGGCCTCGGAGCGTTTGGCGCGTGCCTCGGTCTCATGCGCCTGGGTTTCGGTGCGCAGCTCATCCGCCTCGGCCAGGGCCTCCTCGGCCATTTCAGCCCCCTCGCGGGCCTCTTCCTCGGCCTCGACTGCGGCTTCATAGGTTTCTTCCGACGTCCCCAGCGCCTCGCGGGCCTCTTCCATGGCAGCGCGGGACTTGGCGCCCTCGCCCTCGGCCCGGTCCAGCGCCCGGCGGCAATCCTCAACCAGCCGTTGGGCAGACTGGTGACGGGCAGCAAGACGGGCGACATCCTCAGTCACCTGCGACAGGTGTTCCTCGCCGGTGTGCAAGATCGACGCCGATTCCTCGGCCACTTCCGCCGCTTCAGACATCCGGTCGTCCTGGCCTTCGCCGGCCTTGGCCAGCTCGCGCTTTTCCCATTCAAGCCGCTCAATGGTCTCGCCCGCGTCCTTGTTCAGGCCGGACTCGCGTTCGATGTCATTGCCCAGCTGCTGGATGCGGCTGTTCAGACGTTCGATGTTCTGACGCGCCTGCGCCTCCTGATCCGAGAGCGCATCACGCTGCACCACCAGCCGCTGCAACACGGCCGCGGCGATCGCGTCTTCCTCGCGCAGGGGCGGCAGGCCTTCTTCGGCCTCGGCCCGTTTCTCGCTCGCCACGCGGGCCAGTGCCTCTGCCTTGGCGGCCTGGGTCACGCGGGTGCGCAGTTCCTCCTCGGCGGCAAGGCGGGCGTCATCCGCTTCGCGCCAGCGCCGGTAGAGCAGCATGCCCTCGGCCAGCCGCAGCTTCTCGCCAATCTCGCGGTAGCGCTGCGCCTGTTTCGCCTGCCGCCCCAGCTGCCCCAACTGGCTGGCGAGCTGTTCGATCACGTCATCGACGCGCAACAGGTTCTGTTCGGTGTTCTTCAGCTTCAGCTCCGCCTCGTGGCGCCGTTGATAGAGGCCGGAGATCCCCGCCGCCTCTTCCAGCACCCGGCGGCGGGCCTTGGGCTTAGCATTGATCAGTTCGGAGATCTGCCCCTGCCGCACCAGCGCCGGTGAATGCGCGCCGGTCGAGGCATCGGCAAAGAGCATCTGCACGTCCTTGGCGCGCACATCGCGGGTGTTGGCCTTGTAGGCGGATCCCACGTCGCGGGTGATCCGACGCACGATGTCAAGCTGATCGGCCTCGTTGAACCCCGACGGCGCCAGCCGCTCGGAGTTGTCGATCTGCAGGCTGACCTCGGCAAAGTTGCGGGCGGAGCGGCTGGCGGTGCCGGCGAAGATCACATCTTCCATGCCGCCGCCGCGCATCGCCTTGGCCCGGGTCTCGCCCATCACCCAGCGCAGCGCCTCCAGCAGGTTCGACTTGCCACAGCCGTTTGGCCCCACAACACCGGTCAGACCATCAGCGATGATCAGGTCGGTGGGGTCAACAAAGCTCTTGAAGCCAGTCAGCCTGAGTTTGGAAAAGCGCAAGATCGCCCTTTCTGGTGATTCCGTTGCCGGAAATCACATCAGTCTTGCGGGCCAAGTGTCAACGGCGCATGACGCAAAATCGGCACTTTCGGCCTCGCAACCCCACCATATCTTGTGGATAACCGCCATTTACAGCGCGGAGTTGAGCACCCGCCCCAGACGCGCCATGCCCTCGGCGATCACAGTTTCATTGCTGTTGGAGAAGCTCAGCCGCAGCGTGTTGGCGCCGGCGCCGTCGGCATAGAAGGCCTGACCGGGGACAAAGGCCAGCTGCTCCTGCCCCAAAGCGCGCTCCAGAAGCGTGGCGCTGCTGATCCCCTCGGGCAGGGTCAGCCAGATGAACATGCCGCCCTCGGGCCGAGCCCAGGTGACACCTTCAGGCATATGAGCCTCCAGCGCGGCGAGCATGGCGTCGCGGCGGCGCATGTAGACCGCGCGCAGGGACGCAACGTGGTCGTCGAAAAGCCGCGCGGCCACCTGATGGGTGGCGATCTGGTTGATGGTGGCGGAATGCAGGTCGGCGGCCTGCTTCATCAGCACCAGCTGCTGGATCACCGGCGTCGCCGCCACCACCCAGCCGACGCGCAGCCCCGGAGACAGGGTCTTGGAGAAGGTACCGCAGTAGATCGTGCGGCAGGCGTCGAGATCGCCGCCCTTCTGCTCCTGCTCCAGCGCCAGCATCGGCGGCACCGCCTCGCCATCAAAGCGCAGGGCCTGATAGGCGCCATCCTCGATCACGGCGGCGCCCAGTGCCTCCGCCATCTGCAAGGCTGCCAACCGATCCGCCCGGGTCATGGTGACGCCGGTGGGATTGGCGAAATCGGGGCTCATATAGGCGAACTTGACCCGCCCCCCGGCGGGCTCTGCTGCGGCGGCGTAGGCTTCGGGCGGCTGGTTATCGCCCGGGCGCAGGCAGTCATAGCGCGGCTCATAGGCGTTGAAGGCCGCCAGCGCGCCAAGGTATGTCGGCCAGCCCACCAGCGCAGTGTCGTCGGCGTCGAGGAACAGCTTGCCCAGATAGTCCAGCGCCTGCTGTGAGCCGGAGGTGATCAGCACGTTCTCTGGCGCGCAGGTCACTCCCATCTCTGCCATATGCGCCGCGATCCACTGGCGCAGCGGCAGGTAACCTTCGGAGATCGAGTATTGAAGCGCCTGCGCCTGATGCTCGGGAGTGAGGGCGGATTGGAAGGCCTCGGCAAAGGCCTCAGCGGGAAAAAGTGCCGGATCGGGGATGCCACCGGCAAAGGACAACATCCCCGGCTGATCCAGCAGCTTCAACAGCTCGCGAATTTCCGAAGCCTTCATGCGGCCAATACGTTTCGCAAATTGCGTTGGGAGGGTCATTTGAGTCACTTTCCTTCTCGATCATGCCCGCAATCGATAGAAAGACGAAAACCAAGTCAATAGTGCTGACCTATTATTTCACCCATCGTGATCTTGCAGCTCGGGGCGGTTGGTGGTCATATGATTTGACCAATCGACATTTTCCGAGGCCACTCATGCCGTTCCAGAAAGTTCAGCCGGAAAAGCTCTCTGCCGCCGTGGTGCGCCAGATCGAGAAGCTGATCTTGCGGGGCATCCTGCGACCGGGAGAGCGGCTCCCGCCCGAACGAGAGCTGGCTGAACGGCTCGGTGTCTCGCGTCCCTCGTTGCGCGACGCGCTGGCAGAGCTGCAGGACCGGGGTTTGCTGGCCAGCCGGGCCGGGTCCGGGGTGTTCGTGGCCGATGTTCTGGGCTCGGCCTTCTCGCCGGCGCTCATCCAGCTCTTTGCCAGCGACGATGAGGCGGTGTTCGACTATCTCTCCTTCCGGCGCGATCTGGAGGGCATGGCCGCCGAACGGGCCGCCAAATTCGGCTCTGATGCCGACCTTGCCGTGATTCAGGAAATTTTCGACAGGATGGAGCAGGCCGGGGATCCCAGCATCTCGGAGGCGGCGGCAGAGCTGGACGCGCAGTTCCATTCGGCGATTCTGGAGGCCAGCCACAACGTGGTCCTCTTGCACATGATGCGGTCGATGTTCGACATGCTGCGCAAGGGGGTGTTCTACAACCGGCGCATCATGTTTGGCGCACACACCACCTACGAGGCGCTGCTGGAGCAACACCGCGCCATCAACACCGCGTTGCAGTCGCGCAATGCTGCTGACGCACGGGCGGCGGTGGAGGCACATCTGGACTATGTGAAACAGGCTCTGGACGAACAGATCCGGGCTGAGCGCAACGCCGAAATCGCGGCCCAGCGGCTGGAGCATGAACGCAACCGCTGAAGCGGCACGTCACATGGCGGTGCTGTTGATGAAATCGCGGGTGCCTTGATTGAGCGCGGCGGTAAAGATCATCTCCGCACTGTCGATTTCAACCAGCCGCCCCTCGTCGAGATAGGCCACCCGATCCGCAACATGCGCGGTCTCGGTGAGGGATGCGGTGACCAGAACCACGGTGTGATCCTGCTTCAGATCCGCGATCAGACGGTTCAGCAGAGCCAGCTCCATCCGGTCGATCGAACCAGTGGGCCGGTCCAGCAGCAATACCTTCGGTCGGATAGCGAGGCTGCGGGCAATGCACAGCAACCGCTGGCGTTGAATGGGCAATTTGGTGGCGGGCATCTTGTGCAGCACATCCTTGACGTCGTCCCACAACAGGCAGCGGCGCAGCACGGTTTCCACCACTTCGGCGACCTGCGAAGGCGTGCTGGCGATCCGGTTCAGACGCACGCCATAGGCGATGTTGTCCCAGATCGACATTGGGAAGGGGTTGGCCTGCTGCGAAATGAACGCCAGCTGCCGACGCAGCGTCGGCAGATCGCAAGCGTTATGATAGATATCAGCACCATCCAGCAGAATGTGGCCAGTGTTCCCAAGGCCGCGATGCTCATCCAGCAGACGACACATGGCGCGCAACAGGGCTGTCTTTCCGGCACCCGCCCGACCAATCAGACCCAAGACCTCGCCCTGGTGGAGATCAAAACTAAGATCCCGCAACAAAAGCTGACCGTTGATTGAGGCTGAAAATCCCTGCAGCGACATCAGCGCCGGTCCGGGATCACCTGCAGGACCCTCTCCCGCGGTCTGATGCACATCGTGCTGAGGCTTTGGAAGCGAGTCGAACATTTGTGCCCTGAATGCAGCATGACTTGAAAAACCATGTGGCACGGCGGGACGTCAGAGTCATGTCGCAAAGCCGTCGATCATAAAAACTTCACAAAACCCGTAAATTCGCGAATGCAAAAAGCCCCGGCGTTTCCACCGGGGCTCTTATCGGATCCAACACAAAACCTGCTTAGTGCAGCTTTGCGTTCACGTCCTGAATGGCTGCGTCGATCAGCTTGTTGGCTTCCGCCGCCGTCATCTGCTTTGCGATCACCTGATCGGCAACCTCGACAGCAATGGTGATGGCGCGATCACGCACTTCCTTCACCGCGGAGGCCTGGGCAGACACGATCTGCTCTTCGGCAGCGGCCATGCGGTTCGCGATGGAAGCGGCAAGATCCGCTTTCGCCTGCTCGGCCGCTGCTGCGGCTTCGTCACGGGCGTTGGACACGATGCGGTCAGCCTGAGCCTGAACATCCTGCTGCTTGCGTTCGTAGGACGCCAGAAGGGTCTGGGCCTCTTCACGCAGGGCGCGGGCTTCTTCCAGTTCCGACTTGATGCTGTCCGCACGTCCGTCGAGCTGCTTGCCAATCAAGGACGGCACATTGGCAGCGAGCAGAATGCCAATGAACAGCAGGAAGGCGAGTACGACAACAAAATCGGTGTTGCCGAGGTTCCAGCCACCACCCGCCGCAAACGCGGGGGACGCGGACGCGAGGGTCAGAGCGAGTGCGAGAGTTGCGCGCATGATCTTAGCCCTCCGTCCGTTTGGCGACTGCAGCCGCGATTGTGTCGGTATCGTCCTTGCCACCCAGTGCTGCAACCAGCGCAGAGGCGGTGTCGGACGCAACGATCTTGACGTTATCCAACGCAGTTGCGCGGATCTCGGCAATGGCCTTCTCGGATTCTTCTGCCTTGGCAGCAATTTCCGCGTCGGCCTTGGCGATCGCCTCGTCGACTCCGACCTGAATTTCCGCACGAGTTTCAGCGACGATGCGCTGTGCCTCGGAGCGGGCGTCAGCCAGAGCCTTGTTATAAGCGTTTTCGGCCTCAACTGCCTTGGCTTTGAGATCTTCAGCCGCGGCGAGGTCGTTGGTGATGGTGCCCTGACGTTCGTTCAGGATGCCTGCAATGCGAGGCAGCGCGACGCGCGACAGGATCAGATAGATCACGACAAGCGTGACCAGAAGCCAGAAGATCTGGTTTCCGTAGGTCGAGAAGTCCAGCTGCGGCATGCCGGAAGACCCGTGCGCCGCGTCGGCAGCTCCATGACCTGCGTCATGCGTAGTAGTTGCCATGTCGTCCTCCTATGGAACTTGCCGTTACACCGGGCGGGGCGCGGTTGGCACTCCGCCCGGCCGTAAGGAAAAAGTGTTCCGGAGTCTTAGACGGCGAACATCAGCAGCAGAGCGACCAGGAACGAGAAGATGCCCAGAGCTTCTGCAAATGCGATGCCGATGAAGAGAGTAGCAGTCTGCGAAGCAGCTGCGGAGGGGTTGCGCAGTGCGCCTGCCAGGAAGTTGGCTGCAACGTTGCCAACACCCAGAGCTGCAATGCCAGTACCCATGCCAGCCAGGCCAGCGCCGATGTATGCGAGATCGCCTTCCATGATAGTATCTCCTTACGATTGGAAGTTGCGGTAGTAGTTCAGACCAGCACGCGACCCCTTAGTGGGACGGGTGCAGCGCGTCTTTCAGATAGACACAGGTCAGAATGGTGAACACGTAGGCCTGGATGAAGGCCACGAGAACCTCGAGTGCGTAGAACGCGGTGATGGCAAAGATCGGCAGGAAGGAGGCCGCGCCCAACGCGCCGGCAAATCCTGCGAACACCTTCAGAACCGCGTGTCCCGCCATCACGTTGCCTGCAAGACGAATGCAGAGGCTGACGGGGCGCACGAAGTAGGAAATCACTTCGATCAGGGCGAGGACCGGACGCAGCGCCAGCGGAGCGGAGCTGACCCAGAACAGGCCGAGAAACTTGACACCATGCAGCACAAAGCCGGTGATGGTGATCGCTACGAAGACCACAACCGCCAGCAGGCCGGTGACGGCGAAATGCGACGTTGTGGTAAAGGACATCGGGATCAGGCCAAGGAAGTTGGCGGTCACGATGAACATGAACAATGTGATGATGTAGGGGAAGAACTTCACCGCGTCCTTGCCGGCGACATCTTCGACCATTTTGTAGATGAAGCCGTAAGCCAGTTCAGCAACCGATTGAGCGCGCGACGGCACGATGCCACGGTTGGCAGAGCCGAACACCAGCAGTGCGAAGACTGCAACCACGGCGAAGAACATCCACAGGGTCACGTTGGTCGGCGTGTACCACGCGATGTGGTCGCCGCCAAACAGCGGCGTCACGGTGAACTGATCCATCGGGTGGATGGCCAGGCCCGCGGTTTCAGGTGCAAACAACACACCCGATACGAGCACCAGAGCCAAAGCTACGTAAAAGAACAGTTTGCCCATCGTTCCGCTTCTCCTGTCGCCGGACTGGCGCCCGACATTCATACGTCTTTATCAGCGTCGGCGTGTTTCTCCGCCTCGGCCATTTGCTTGTCCTGGATCTCGCGTGCGCTGCGGAGCATTACCTTCACCCCGGCGGCCAGACCCAACATTATAAACAGCACCATGAAGAGGGGCATGGTTCCAAACAGAACGTCCAACCCGTATCCGATGCCGAGGCCGATCACGAGACCGGCCACCAATTCCGTCACCATCCGCCAGGCCTGATTGGCCATGGAATAGTGTTCATCCGCACGGG
The DNA here is from genome assembly GCF_046535935.1 of Tritonibacter sp. SIMBA_163. Taxonomy (NCBI): domain Bacteria; kingdom Pseudomonadati; phylum Pseudomonadota; class Alphaproteobacteria; order Rhodobacterales; family Paracoccaceae; genus Tritonibacter; species Tritonibacter sp. SIMBA_163. The sequence continues at coordinate 93,733 of NZ_JAWJBP010000008.1, read as the reverse complement.
GCTCTGGCTCTTCATGCGCCTGTTTGGCAGCGGCCAGTTTTGCCTCCAGCTGCGCCATGCGCTGCTTTTGGTCATCGTCAATCAACAGACGGTTCCTCACGCGAAATCTGATGTGTTGCTAAGCGGTCCCCCGCTCAGAGTCAATTGCACAATGCGCGTCACATTCTCCATATATTTCCATTAATAATCAGACACTTATACAAATCTCACCAAGACCCGCATCGCCTCAGAGACAGTCATTTGGCGTCAAATGGCGCAGAACGCCATATTCAACCAAACGGTTGATCTTGGGGTCAGGCGGGCAACGGACGGCGCCGGAACAATCGCCCGTCGATCAAAAGCAGCCCGAAGAGGATCGCCGCCAGCCCCATCAGATGGCTGAGCGCCAGCGGCTCTCCCAACACCAGGACCCCCAGCGTCAACGCGGAGGTCGGAGCGATCAACGTCGGCAGCGTGATGTTGGTCGGCCCCACGCGTGGCAGCACCCAGTACATCGCGATAAAGGCCGCAGAGGTAAGCGCAAATCCGATGATGGCCAGCGCGCCCCATGCCTGAGCGCTGAGCGCACCTGGCAGGCCTTCGCTCCAGATCGCAAGCGGCAGAATGAAGACTGTCGCCCCGGACAGGGCCCAGGCAACCAACACCACTGCTTCCATGTCGCGAAACTGGCGGGCGACATTGACAGAAAAGGCATAGCACAGCGGTGCACCCAGCGTCACCAGAACCGCCCAGATGGCCGATGGCTCACCGCTTTGCAGGATGGGGAGCGACAGGATCACGATCCCGGCAAGCCCCGCCCCAACGCCGAGGCTCTTGCGCCAGCTGGCGCGCTCGCCGCCCGGCCAGAAATGGGTCACCACCACCGCCAGCGCCGGCGTGCTCGCATTGACGATACCGGCAACGCCGCTGGCGATATGCTGCTGTCCGATGGCATAGAACGAGAACGGGATCGCATAGCTCAGCGCGCCAAACCCCGCGAGCGCCAGCGCCCGCGACATCGGGATGCGCCAGCGGCGGCCGCGCGCCAGAAGGAAGACCCAGCACCCCAGCGCCCCGAGGCCAACCCGCCCGGTCGAGATCCACAGCGGATCCAATTCGCGCAGAAGCACGGCGTTGAACATGAAGGACATGCCCCAGCCGATGCCGAGAATGACAATAATCGCCCAATCGCGCAGCGCCATGGTGGTCTCCCTATGTTTCTGTGCGAGAGTTCTGCGCGCACGCTTCGGGATTGTCGACCCGCATCCTGCACTTTAGGAGGTATCTGCATGAGCGACACCCTTGATACAGTCTTTGCGGCCCTCGCGGATCCGACCCGACGGGCGATCCTGTCGATGCTGCTGGAGGACGACATGGCCGTCACCGATGTAGCGGAACCGTTCGAGATGTCGCTGGCAGCGATTTCCAAGCATCTCACCATCCTCACCCGCGCCGGTCTGATCGCGCAGGAGAAACGCGGGCGGGTGAAATGGTGTAAGCTGCAGCCCGACGCCCTGCGCAACGCCTCCGTATGGATGCAGGGGTTTGGTCAGTTCGAGCCGGTGAACCTTGATGCCTTTGAGCGGTTTCTGGAGAGCGAGCTGGCACCGCCGCAGTCCGACGAGGCCTGACCTCTGCTGGACCTGCGAGCAGATACGGCGCCGCAATGACGCCTAGTGACGCCCCTCATCCTTGAGCAACAGCCAGAGCGCCACGATGGTCAGCGCGATGCCCACGAGGATGAACCCCGAGGGCCAGCCCTTGCCCAGCGCCATTTCCCACAGGATCACCCATGTGGGCACCAGATAGGTATAGGCCATGACCTTGGCCGAGGGCAGCCGCAGAGTGGAGAACTGCAGCAGCACAAACGTCAACGCCGAGGCGCAGAACGACAGGTAGAAGAGACCGATCCAGACGATGGGTTTCAGCCCAGCCCAATCCGTGGCCCGCAGGTCGCGCCAGCCAAAGATGATCAGCACCAGTGCGCCTGCCACCAGCATGCCAAAAGTGAAGACCAGCGCCGGCTCACCCCGGTTCAGCTTGCGTACCAGCGGCGTATAAAGCGCATGCGCCATGCAGCCCCAGAAATAGACCATCTCTCCCTGGCCGATCTCAAACGCCATGAGGGCCGACAGATCCGCGCGAAAGATCACCCAGAGCGCCCCTGCCCCACCAATGGCCAATGCCAGGGCCATCCGTGGCGTCGTGACCTGCCGCAGCAACAGCCAGCCAAAGACGCCGCTCATCGCGGGTGTGAGGGTGAAAACCGCCGCCGCGCTGACCGGTGCTGCGGTCTTCAGCCCGTAGAACATCAGCACGAAGTAGATCGCGAACACCCCACCCAGCAGCAAATAGCGCCAGGGCGCCTCAAAATGCGCACGTCGCAACCCCGGCCCCAACGCTGCAGCCGCACCGATCAGCGCGCCTGCCAGTACAAACCGAACTGCGTTGATTGCTGCCGGGGTGATTTCATTCGCCACCATTGACCCCAGCGAGAAGGACCCCGCCACCAGCGCCGAAAAGGCAAGCATCGCCAGATGGCCCTTGTGCCCGTCGCTCAACGTCGGGCGTTCGGGCAGCGAGTTGCTGTTCGTGCTCATTACTGCGGCCAGCCCTTGGCGTGTTCCTTCAAGAAGCGCACGAAGCTCTGCACCTTGTTGGTGCGGTGCAGATCCACATGGGTCACCAGCCAGATCTTGCCCGACCAGTCATCGCGCGGATCCATCATCATCACCAGGTCGGGGCTGTTGGCCGCTTCCCACAGCGAGATGAACCCGATGCCCGCCCCGGCGCGGATCGCCTTATGCCCCGCCACAGCGTCGGAGCAGCGGAACACGATGTTCTCGGCCGGAATGGTGGCGCGCAGCCAGCGCTCAAACGGCGCGCGGGTGTTTTCATTGTCACTGGCGACAAAGCGGTGGTTCACCATGTCATCCTGCCCCTGCAACATGCCGTGGCGCTCCACGTAGTCGCGTGAGGCATAGAGCGCGAGGCGCTGACCGACAAAGGGCTGCACCACATTGTCTGGCTGCTCCGGCGCGGCACCAGCGCGCAGGGCCACATGGGCCTCGCCATACTCCAGACGGAACAGGCGGTCGCCGGTCAGGTAGCGGATCACCAGATCCGGATGCATCTGCTGGAATTCCGTCAGCGCCGGGGCCAGCATCGGCGCCATCGACGACAGGGAGGTCACCACCAACTCGCCCGAAACCTCGTCACCCTGCCCTTTCAGGCGTCCGACCAACTGGCTGAACTGGTCATCGGTGGTCTGCGCCACCCGCAACAGATCCAACCCCGCTTCGGTCGGCGTGTAACCACGCGCGTGGCGCTGAAACAGCTTCACCCCCAGCCGCGCCTCGATCGCATCGATATGACGGATCACCGTCGCATGATGCACCCCCAGAACCTCGGCCGCGCCACTCACGGTTCCCAGCCGCGCAACCTGATAGGCGGTGCGCACTTCATCCCAATTTTCCAACCTGCTCCCCAGTTCAGAAACATGCCTCTGACAGCCTGCGCAAATGCGCACAGATCATGTTGAATATCTCAAATTGTGTTCGCATTTGTAAATACCCATTCTCCGGTTCAGTAGATTGACATCGCCCCCTACGAGGACTCAAAGACAATGACTCAGACCGTTCTTCATATCGACAGTTCCGCCCGCCTTTCCGGCTCCGTTTCCCGCGACCTGACAGCTCAGGTCGTCGAGCGTCTCGGCGCAAAAGAGGTGATCCGTCGCGACCTGGCCACGCCCCTGCCGCTGCTGGATGAGGCCTGGATCGGTGCCAACTTCACACCCGCAGACCAGCGATCCGACGATCAGAAGGCGACGCTGGCGCTGTCTGACGCGTTGGTCGCCGAACTGGAGCGCGTTGACACCCTGGTGATTGGCGCGCCGGTCTACAATTTCACCGTGCCCACCACGCTAAAGGCCTGGATTGATCTGGTCGCACGTGTGGGCAAGACCTTCCAATACACCGAGGCCGGCCCCGAAGGACTGCTGAAAGGCAAGCGCGCCATCGTCGTGATCGCTTCCGGTGGCACTGAGGCAGGGTCGGACATCGACTACGCGAGCCGCTACCTGCAGCACATGTTGGGGTTCATCGGCATCACCGACATCGAACTCGTGGCGGCCGACCAGCAGGCGCTGGACGCAGAAGGCTCCGTTCAAAAGGCAAAGGACGCCATCGCTCAACTGGCGGCCTGACGTTTGACCTGATTGGTGTCCTGATACCGCTCCGGTCCATTCGGGACGGGCGGGGGCTCTCCCGCCCGGTCATCGGTCAGCCACAAGCTGCCCAAGACCCGTTGGGCCCGGCAGGCCGCGCCAAAGGCGCGGCCTGCCCCCGGCGATCCGCAAAGCGGAGCGCAATCCCTCGACCTGGTTTCAGCTGTATCGCTTGCCACAAGGCTGGGGTGCCACACCGCCAGACCGGGTCCCGATACCTGTCAGATCCAGTTTAGATCCAGTCCGGAGTGACGTTGATCTTTTCGAAAAAGGTCATCATGTCCGCGCGCGGCATCGCCACGGTGCGATCATTGACCAGCGGATGCATATAGATCACCTCCGCATCCCGTGCCTGTGCATCCATGAAAAAGCGCACCTCCTGCTCCGCCCCATTGATCATCGCCAGCGGACTGACGGCGCCGGGACGGATGCCGAGAAACTGCATCAGCCGATCGGCCGAGCCAAAAGACAACCCGCCCACACCAAGCTCAGCGCCAAGCGCCTTGAGGTCGATCTCGCGGTCCTGCTGCAACGATATCAGATAGTTCCGCTTCTTGCGATCACGCAGATAAAGGTTCTTCAGGCGCAGCGCATTCTCCCCCGGCACCATGAGGTCATCCTCAACCGCCTTCGATTCCTCGACGGTGCGCAGCGGCACATGCTCATGCAGGACATAGGAGATCCCCCAGCTGTCCAGTTGCGCCAGCAACATGTCTGAGGAGAGCGGCAAGCTGTCCTGATAAAGGGATGACGCGTCCATGATATAGCCCCACTTGAACCGGAATTGAATCGGCCGCAGTCTGCAGATCGAACCTGCGCCTTTCAACGCAGTTTTGCGCATCCGTCTCGGGCAACTGCGCCATTAATCGACGCACCGCAGCGCACTTGCGTCAAATCCGCAACGTCCGGTCACCTCTCTCCTACGGCATCCTTGCCTGCCTCCTCCACTCTTGTCTGCTTTGCCTTGACTCTCCTGCGCCCCAGCGGTAGGCCCTGCTTCAACCCCGGGAGCACTGTGTCTTCCGGTCCTCGGCGCGTGTCGAGGATCGCCCTCCACCAGCGCGTTGCGCCCGTGGGGGCAAATCTGTTTTGGTTTGCTCGCATTGTGCTGACACGGCGCGGGCAAACTGTTTGAATTGGCCCCGCACCGCAGCCGAAGGTGGGGACGATTGTGTAAAGGTCCACCGCTCCTTACATCAGGGGCACATCTCGTAACCGGCAATGGAGGCCGAAGGCATGTTTGAAAATCTATCCGAACGCCTATCTGGCGTCTTTGACCGGCTGACCAAACAGGGTGCGCTGTCCGAAGACGACGTCAAGACCGCCCTGCGCGAAGTGCGCGTGGCGCTGCTGGAGGCGGATGTCTCGCTGCCCGTGGCCCGCGACTTCGTCAAGAAGGTACAGGATCAGGCCACCGGTCAGGCAGTCACCAAATCCGTCACCCCCGGCCAGCAGGTGGTCAAGATCGTGCATGACGCGCTGGTCGACACCCTGCGCGGCGAAGACGATCCCGGCGCGTTGAAGATCGACAGCCCGCCTGCGCCGATCCTGATGGTTGGTCTGCAAGGCTCCGGTAAGACCACCACCACCGGTAAACTCGCCAAGCGCCTCAAGGAAAAAGAGGGCAAGAAAGTCCTACTTGCCTCGCTCGACGTTTATCGCCCGGCGGCGATGGATCAGCTGGCGGTGCTCGGCACCCAGATCGGCGTCGACACCCTGCCGATCGTCAAAGGCCAGACCCCTGTAGACATCGCGCGCCGTGCCAAACAGCAGGCCGCGCTGGGTGGTTACGACGTCTATATGCTCGATACCGCAGGCCGTCTGCAGATCGACGAAGTCCTGATGAAAGAGGTCGAGGACGTCCGCGATGTGGTCAACCCGCGCGAGACCCTGCTGGTTGTCGATGGCCTGACCGGTCAGGTCGCCGTTGAGGTGGCCGAGGAATTCGACAGCAAGATCGGCATCTCCGGCGTGGTGCTGACCCGGATGGATGGCGACGGTCGCGGCGGTGCGGCGCTCTCGATGCGCGCAGTGACTGGCAAGCCGATCCGCTTCGTCGGTCTTGGCGAGAAGATGGACGCCATCGAGACCTTCGAGCCGGACCGGATCGCGGGCCGTATCCTCGGCATGGGCGACATCGTCGCGCTGGTCGAGAAGGCGCAGGAGACCATCGAGGCCGAACAGGCCGAGCGCATGATGAAGCGCATGATGAAAGGTCAGTTCAACATGAACGACCTGCGCATGCAACTGGAACAGATGCAGCAGATGGGCGGCATGCAGGGCATGATGCAGATGATGCCCGGCATGAACAAGATGGCCAAACAGGTCGAGGATTCGGGCTTTGACGACAAGGCCATCACGCGCCAGATCGCGATGATCCAGTCGATGACCAAGAAAGAGCGCGCCAACCCCGCGCTGCTGCAGGCCAGCCGCAAGAAACGCATCGCGGCGGGCTCCGGCATGGCGGTTTCCGATCTCAACAAGCTTCTGAAAATGCACCGCCAGATGGGCGACATGATGAAGAAGATGGGTAAGATGGGCAAAGGCAAGATGCTGAAAGAGGCCATGAAGGGCATGCTCGGCAAGGGCGGCGGCATGCCGGATATGCAAGGCGGTATGCCCGGTGGCATGGATCCCAGCCAGATGGACCCCAAGGCACTGGAAGCAGCAGCCAAAGCGATGGGCGGCAAGGGCGGATTGCCCGGCGGCCTCGGTGGGCTTGGTGGTGGCATGGGCCTGCCCGGCGGCCTGTCCGGTTTTGGCAAGAAGAAGTAGGCAAGACAGATGACCGCCGCCCCCATCATAGAAACCGACCGCCTGATCCTGCGCCCGCATGAGGCTGGGGATCTGGATAAATTCTGGAGCTTTTTCCAGAGTGACCGGTCGAAGTATATGGACGCGCCGGACAGCCGCTCGCAGCTCTGGACAGGACTGATGGCCGAGGTCGGCTCCTGGGAGGTCTACGGCTGGGGTGGCCTTGCGATCGAAACCAAGGACGGCGAGCTGGCCGGTCAGATCTGCATCAGCCAACCACCGCATTTCCCGGAACTGGAACTGGGCTGGATCGCATTCGAAGGGTTCGAGGGCGCGGGCTTTGCCTTCGAGGCCGCCTCCGCCATGCGGGATTTTGCGTTTGAGATCCTCGAAGTGCCGACGCTGGTGAGCTACATCGACCAGAAGAACCGCCGGTCCATCGCGCTGGCGGACCGCATGGGCGCGGTGCTTGACCCCGATGCGCAGAGCTATGATCCGGCGGATCTGGTCTATCGCCACACGCCGGACAGCTCCGGCCCCGGACTGGAGGCCTACGCATGAACGCCGCATCCATTCCGGTGATCGAAACCAAACGCCTGGTCCTGCGCGGCCCGGAGGCGGAGGACTATCCGAACTTCAAGGCGACATTCACGTCGTATCGCGCACGTTTCATGGGCGGGCCGCTCAACACCTACGAGGCCTGGATGCTCTATGCCGCCGAGATCGGTCACTGGCAGATCCGCGGCTTTGGCATGTGGATGATCCACGACAAGGACACGGACGAGACCTATGGCATGGCCGGAGGCTGGCAACCCGCGGGTTGGCCCGAACCCGAGATCGCCTGGATCATCTGGCCGGAAAAGGCTGGCAAGGGCTATGCGCTGGAAGCGACCCATGCAGCGCGGCAGTATCTCTATACCCAAGGCGGCTGGGACGGCGCGGTCAGCTATATCGACCCCAAGAACCTCGATTCGATCCGCCTTGCGGAGCGGCTCGGGGCCCAAAAGGATCACGACGCGCAGACCATCGACGGCAATGATGCAGTCTACCGTCACCCCTCGCCCGCGGCGCTGTGCGACAGCCAGCTGACGCATGGTATCGAGATGGAAATCGGCCATTACGCCGACCCGCTGTTCACACCAAAAGGATGGGCCATTGACTGACACAACGACCGATCCCATTGCCCGTGCAGCCGCCCTCCTGAAAGGGCACCGCGAGAGCATCGACCGCCTTGACGCGATCCTTGTCTACACCCTGGGAGAGCGGTTCAAGCACACCCAGGCGGTGGGCCAGCTCAAGGCGACACACGACCTTCCCCCGTCCGATCCCACGCGTGAAGCCACGCAGATCGCTCGGCTCGAAGAATTGGCGAAAGAGGCCGATCTGGACCCTGAATTTGCCAAGGCGTTCTTGAACTTCATCATCGATGAGGTCATCCGCCACCACAAGAAGCACAAGGAATAAGCGGGGGTCGACCTGATCTCAGGACACCTCGTTCAACGCCATCAAAGGAGAATGACACCATGGCTATGAAAATTCGTCTCGCCCGCGGCGGTTCTAAAAAGCGCCCCTTCTATCGCATCGTGGCCTCCGACAGCCGCATGCCGCGCGACGGCCGCTTCATCGAGAAGCTGGGCACCTACAACCCGCTGCTGCCGAAAGACAGCGAAGAGCGCGTGAAAATGGACATCGAAAAAATCCAGGCATGGCTCGACAAGGGCGCACAGCCCACCGACCGTGTGGCCCGCATGCTGGAAGCTGCCGGCGTTCGCGACAAAGCAACCCGCAACAACCCCAACAAGGGCACCCCGGGCAAGAAAGCCCAGGATCGCGCTGAAGAGAAAGCCGCCAAAGCTGCTGAAGCGGCCGAAGCTCCCGCAGACGCGGAATAATCACATGACGGGTTCGGCGCAGGATGCGATGGGATGTTTCCCGCAGGCGTTCCGCGCCGAGCTCGATCTGTTGATGAAGCTGCGCCGCGACGTGCGGCGCTTTCGCACCGATCCGGTGGATGAGGCAGTGCTGACGCGCTGCCTCTCTGCCGTTTCACTGGCGCCCTCTGTCGGCCTCAGTGAACCCTGGCGCATTATCCGCGTCGAGAGCGAGGCCGCCCGCGCGGCAGCTCTGAAGAATTTCGAAGCTGCCAATGCAGAGGCCTTGGCGGATTATAGCGATGATCGTGCCGCCAGCTATGCGCGCCTGAAGCTTTCGGGCATGCGCGAGGCGCCGGTGCAGATCGCCTTTTACTGTGATGACGAAACCGACAAGGGCCACGGGCTTGGTGCCCGCACCATGCCGGAAATGCGCCGCTACTCTGTGGTGACCGCGATCACCCTGTTCTGGCTTGCCCTGCGCGCCGAAGGGCTGGGTCTGGGCTGGGTGTCGGTGCTCGACCCAGAACAGATGACCCGCGACCTGACTGTGCCTGCAGGATGGCGCCTGATCGGCTATTTCTGCATCGGCCATCCGGAACATCTGTCGGACACGCCGGAACTGGAGCAGGAAGGCTGGGAACAGCGTTTTGCCGCGCTGCCGGTCGAGATGCGGTAGCCACCCATGGGGCTGATCCGCATGCTGATCTTCACCCTTGTCGCCTTTGGCGCCGGGGTCCTTTATGAACGTAGCGGCGCCCGCGAGCGCTGCGCCGCCACGGGCGGCGACTGGACACGAACTGAAACGGGGACCGGCATGATCTGCCGGATGTGACATGACAGACGCAAATGACGATCTGATCTGTGTGGGCGCGCTTTCCGGCTCCTTCGGGGTGCGCGGCGAAGTGCGACTGAAGAGCTTTTGCGCCGACCCCGCAGAAATCGAGGACTACTCCCCCCTGCTCAGCGGGGATGGCAAGACAAGCTATGCGCTGGCCATCGCCCGCACGGTAAAGAACGGTTTTGCCGTGCGCATCGTGGGCGTCGACACCAAGGAAGAGGCAGACGCACTCAAAGGCGTTCAACTTTTTGCGCCGCGCGACCGCCTGCCCTCTCTGCCCGATGATGAATTCTACCACGCCGACCTCATGGGTCTGGAGGTCTATGACACCGGTGGAACCCTGTTGGGGCGCGTGAAATCCGTTCAGAACCACGGCGCGGCCGACCTGCTGGAAATTCAGGCGCCGGGGCAATCGGCAACGGTGCTGCTGCCCTTTACCATGGCAGCGGTGCCCACGGTCGACCTCGACAAGGGACGCATTATCGCCGACCCGCCAGAGGGTCTGTTCTGAGGTCAGTCACACTGTTCGCGCAGCAGCTGAAACATCATCACCAGACGCGACAGCCGATGCTGTTGTGACGAGGTGCGCTGCTCCCGCGCGTCTGGCATCTGAACCCAGTCATTCAAGAGCTGTAGCCCAAGGAAGACGGTCAGCACCGGATCATCTTCCCAAGGGTGCTCATATCCGGTCGCCAGCGCCTGCCAGTCCGCCCGCGCCAGTCCGGCATGCCCCGCGCCCTCTTCCGCTACGCCAAAGGAATACGCCAGACGTGTCATGTAGCGTGCAATGTCCAACGCAACCGGCCCCGCGCCGCGCGGCGTCGGGTCGACGGCAAACAGCGCCTCTGCCCCGAATATGAAGTTGCGTGAATGGGCATCTCCATGGCGCAGCGCCTGTTGCGTGGGCGTCCCCTCGGCCCCCCGCACGGCCTTATGCATGAAGGCGCAAAGCCCGAGAAACCTCTTGGGATAGGCCACGGGGCGAACACCCTCGCGCACGTCACGGGCAAACTTTCGCACCCGGTGCAACACATCACCTCCCTCAAACGCGGTCACTCCGACGCTGCTGGCCCGATGCAGCTGACCAAGCCAGGCTGCGCAGCTCTCGATCACCTCCGCACGCTGATCCAGCCCGATTTCGGCCGCCTCCAACCGCGCATGCGCAGTGAGGCCGGGCACATGCGCCAGCACGACCAGCCTGTCCTCAGGCCGTGCCAGGATCACAGGCACCATACGAAACGCCCCGTCATCACCCAGCGCCCGGCCCAGCGTGCCGTAGCTTTCGAGCAAGCTGTCGAAACGGCGCGCGGACAGGCCCGGCTCCTGCTTCACCACCAGCTTCGCGTCATCGTCATGCTCCAGCAGAAGCACCTGACGATCCTCGCGCTCCGTCTTGACCGATTTGATCTGCCGCCACTGCACACGCGCGGGCGCCAGCCCCAGATCGTGCGCCAGCGCATCGAGGCTCAGGCCCTGCAACAGGACGGGCGAGGTTTGGGGCATTCGGCCTCCGACGTCTGGGTTTCAGGCCATAGTAGGCGTAAAAACACTATTGCAAACCCTTCTGATCGGCGGCATGCACGCCTGCATGACCCAAACGCCGTCCAAATCCCACGGGCGCCTCTCTATTGGCGCCACCCTGAAGCCGCGTGAGCTGATGAGCGACACGCCGGACCTGGCAGGTGTGTGGAAAGCAAAGATCCTGACATTGTTCCCCGAGGCCTTTCCGGGCGTATTGGGAGAGAGCCTGACCGGCAAGGCCCTGCAACAGGGCCTATGGCAGCTGGAGACTGTGGATCTGCGTCCCTTCGGTATCGGCAAGCACAAGAACGTCGATGATACGCCAGCAGGCGGCGGCGCTGGAATGGTCTTGCGTGCTGACGTTCTGGGAGAGGCCATAGACCATGCCATGGCCGGCACCACTGCGCCCAAGGGTGGCAACTGGCCGCTGATCTATCTCTCGCCACGCGGGCGTCGCATGGATCAGAAGATGATGCAGACCTTCGCTCGCTGCGATGGCCTGACGCTGCTGTGTGGTCGCTTCGAAGGTGTGGATGAACGGGTGCTGGAACACTACGGCATCATGGAGGTCTCACTGGGGGACTTCGTGATGACCGGAGGCGAATTGGCCGCGCAGGCGCTGATTGATGCGACCGTGCGGTTGATCCCGGGCGTTTTGGGCAATCACGCCTCAACGGAGGAGGAGAGCTTCTCTTCCGGTCTGCTGGAGCATCCGCAATACACCCGCCCGGCCGAGTGGAGGGGAAATCAGATCCCGGAGGTTCTGATGTCGGGCCACCATGGCAAGATCGCCGACTGGCGCCAGCAGATGAGCGAGACGATTACCCAAGAGCGCCGCCCCGACCTCTGGGCGGCACATCAAGCGCGCGCGTCTGACGACTGAGGAAACGCTCAGCAGTCGAGATTGATCTGCCAGCGCCTGAAGTTCTCCATACCTTCTTGTGTTCCACGCAGATTGGTTCCCGGCGTGTAACCATCCAGGAGGTCGAGAAACCCGCCTTGGAACAGCGCCTGACACCCGGTTTGCGCAGTCGAGATCCGCTCCAGATCCGACGCCGTATAGGAAAATCCGCCCGCAGCAGGTGCAATTAGGGCAATCTCGCGCGTGGTATCCGCACTAAAAGCATAAGCCTTGCCGCTGTCTGTTACCGTCTGGCGCTGCGACCAGAGCGCATCATTCTGTGCGCGCTTTGCTGCCATCTCGCTTGAATTCGGCCCTGTGACATCGCAACCGGCCGCAACCAGTGTCGCGAAAATCAATGCAGAACAATATCTTATATTCATCAAACCGCCTCCAGAAGGGTGCTCTTATAGTGGCGTCCCCCCGCCCCGCCGTCAATCGAAGTTCGGCACCCTCACCGTGCCGTCTGGCGGCTGTTTGCCCAGTGTAAATACTGCCCGTTCCATGCTGGGCGACGGGTTGGATCAGCACCACTCGGACCGTTGCCGGTTTTCCCACGACATGCTTTAGTCGATCAGTAAGTGTACGGAACAACAAGGAGACACTGCTGATGGCTGGAAAATTCGAACTCTACACCGACAATGCCGGGGAGTACCGGTTCCGCCTCAAGGCTGGCAATGGCGAGAACATTCTGGCCAGCGAGGGCTACAAACAAAAGTCCAGTGCAGAGAACGGTATTGAGTCCGTCAAAAAGAACGCCGGAGACGACGCGCGCTATGAGCGGAAAGAGACCGCGGCGGGGAAACATATGTTCAACCTCAAGGCCACGAACGGTCAGGTGATCGGCACCTCGCAAAGCTACGCCAGCGCGTCTGGACGCGACAATGGCATCGCTTCGGTGCAATCCAATGCACCGGACGCCAGGGTCGAAGACCTGAGCTGATACCGCCAGACGCCGCATCGCCCATCCGCGCGCGGCGTCGCCCTACCCTATCGGGCTATCTGTGCTTTGAACCGCCCCGTTGCTGCGCCCGGACCGCCACGCGGAGCAACTGTTGAAAACGGTCACAGTCCAGATGGTTTGGCGCCGGGCATTCCGCCACATGCAGCATCATCTGCGCCAGAGCTTCCATCTGGCGGGCTTGTCGTCGCATCGCGTCGGCACGGGCCTGCAAATCGTCACGTGGCAGATCCGGTTTTCCGCCGGAGCCGAACATTGCCGCGATCTCGTCCAGCGTGAAGCCACCCTGTTTGCCCAGCGCAACAAGCGAGAGCTGCTGCAGGACCTCATGCCCATACTGTCGCCGCAATCCGTGACGTGACAGCGACTGGATCAGACCCTTCTCCTCGTAATAACGCAGCGCCGACGGTTTCACCCCGCTGCGCTCAGAGACTTCGCCGATATCGAGCAGCTTCATTCTTGACCTCAAGTTGACTTGAATTCGCATTCTGTGCCTCGAATCGAATATTGGCAAGGGAAACAACATGTCATCGTCCTCTTCATTTTCGCCATTCAGGGACCAGCGAGCGGTGGCGCTCCTGCTCGCGGCAACCCTGACCACCATGGCGAACGCCGCCATCAGCCCTGCCCTGCCGGGACTGGAGGCCCGTTTTGCCGATCACCCGCAGGCCGCATTGCTGACCCGGTTTCTGGTTCCTGCACCATCCGTGGCGGTGGTGCTGATCGCGGGCTGGTCCGGCGTGCTCGCCGACCGTGTCGGCAAGCGCATTCTGTTGCTGGGCGGTGTGATCCTGTTTGCGATCGCCGGGAGCCTGGGCATGGTGCTCGACAGTCTGGAAGCCATTCTGGCCAGTCGTCTTGCACTCGGCGTCGCCGTGGCGCTGATCATGACCGCACAAACCGCACTGATCGGAGACTATTTCCAGGATGAGGCCCGCAGTCGTCTCCTTGGCCTGCAGATTTCGGCGCGCAACATCGGGGGGCTGGTGTCCATCACCCTGGCCGGTTTTCTGGCGCTCCTGTCGCCGATGCATGTCTTTGCCATTCACGGGCTGGCGCTCCTGATCCTGCCCATCCTGTGGACCGCCATCCGAGAGCCCAAGCCCGCAGAAAAGCCAACCGCTATACCCGGGGCAACTGTCGACACAGCCCCCTCGCCAGACCGCCTTGGTCTGGGTCTGTGGTCCATGGCAGCGCTGCAAATGCTGACCGTCATTTGTTTCTTCACGATGCCCACCCAAGTGCCATTTTTCGTTGCCAGCCACGGCGTCACAAATACAGCAGTCATAGGAGGCGTCATGGGCGCGCTCACCCTCGCAGGCGCGCTGGCGGCGACACGCTATGCCACGCTCAAGCCGAGGTACGGGCACACCGGCCTGTTCACCATCGGCTTTGGATTGATGGGCAGCGGCATGCTCACACTTGCGCTGGCCCCGAACCTCGGCGTGATCTTCGTTGGCGCGACGCTGGTGGGTCTGGGCTTTGCCACGGTCTCCCCCAACTTCAACGAGATCGCTCTGAAATCCGCCCCCGCCAACCGACGCGGACGCGCAGCCGGGGTCATGACCACATCCGTCTTTCTCGGTCAGATCGTGTCGCCCTTGCTGACTCTGCCTCTGGTGCAGGCGACGGGCTATCGCGGCACCTTCATCACATTGGCAACCGTACTGCTGATCTGTGCCGCTGTCGCCTTGGTTCGGCACAGTCTGCGTAAGCCGATAGCAAACCGGATCTAAAGGCCCGAAGGCCGCGTATCAGGCTTGCAAACAGGGGAGATCTGGCCTAAGAACCGCGCGTCCGGGGCTCTGTTTGAGTCGTCCGGACCCGCTTTGTATTGCCTGTGCCAGTCTTCTTCGGCGGTATCGCAAATCAGCAGCGGCGACGACAAGCAACGAGACCGTATCTCTGGCGGGCGTATGGGGCACTCCCTGCGGACCCGGTGAAGACCAGCAGCTCTGGGGATCATACGAACTTCGTGGATATAACCACGAGCAGCAAAGGAGACGATCATGGATCTGATCGCACAACTCGAAGCGGAGCAAGTTGCTGCGCTGGGGAAAACCATCCCCGACTTCAAGGCCGGTGACACCATCCGCGTCGGCTATAAGGTGACTGAAGGCACGCGCACCCGTGTGCAGGCCTACGAAGGCGTTTGCATCAGCCGCAAGAACGGCGACGGCATTGCCGGGTCTTTCACCGTTCGTAAGATTTCCTTCGGCGAAGGTGTGGAACGTGTATTCCCGCTGTTCTCCACCAACATCGAGTACATCGAAGTCGTGCGCCGCGGTCGCGTGCGTCGCGCCAAGCTGTACTATCTGCGTTCGCGTCGCGGCAAATCTGCCCGTATCGCTGAAGACGCAAACTACAAAGCGAAAGCGTAAGGAGCGGTATCATGAAAAAAGACACCCATCCCGAATACCACACGATCAACGTCAAGTTGACCGACGGTACCGTCATCCAGATGCGCTCCACCTGGGGCAACGAAGGCGACCAGCTGGCGCTGGACATCGACCCCTCCGTGCACCCCGCATGGACCGGCGGCACGTCCCGCCTGATGGACACCGGTGGCCGCGTATCCAAGTTCAAAAAGAAATACGAAGGTCTCGGCTTCTGAGCCATTCCCTCCACGGACTTATCCACATGGATATTCCAGAAAACGCCGTCCTTCGGGGCGGCGTTTTACGTTTGGGACCGTTCGCATTGTCTGCATTTTCCACGAAGCGTCACATTGCGACAATAGGCTCTAAATAGGGTGTTTTGGCCGCTTTCCATTGATTCTCTTGGACTCTATAGTCACCTCAAAGACAAAAGGTGCCGCGCAAAAGCGGCGCAGCTTTGAAGGGATCCGGTAGATGGCGCATATCATTGTCGTCGGAAACGAAAAGGGCGGCGCGGGGAAATCCACCGTCTCCATGCATGTGGCGACCACGCTTGGCCGCATGGGGTACAAGGTGGCGGGCCTGGACCTCGACCTGCGACAGAGGTCGTTGGGTCGGTACCTCGAAAACCGCCTCGCGTTTATCGCGGCCACCGATCTCAATCTGCCAATGGTGGCGCTGCACGAGCTGCCAGAGATCAACCCCGACACGGTGCAACCGGGCGAGAACATCTACGACCTGCGGCTCTCGGAGGCGATCTCCGAGCTGGAGCCCGAGTATGACTTCATCCTGATCGACTGCCCCGGCTCGCACACCCGTTTGAGCCAAGTGGCCCACTCCCTCGCCGACACCCTGATCACCCCCCTGAACGACAGTTTTGTGGACTTCGATCTGCTCGCCCACACGGATGAGCATGGCGAGAAGATCAAAGGCCCGTCGGTCTATTCCGAGATGGTCTGGAACGCCCGACAGCTGCGCGCTCAGGCCGGGCTGCCGCCGATCGACTGGATCGTGATCCGCAACCGTGTCGGCACCCAGCGCATGGTCAACAAGGAAAAGATGGAACGCGCGATCAAGATGCTGTCCAAGCGGATCGGCTTTCGTGTTGCACCGGGCTTCTCCGAGCGGGTGATCTTCCGCGAGTTGTTTCCGCGCGGCCTGACCCTGCTGGATCTGAAGGATGTGGGCGTTAAGCAGCTCAACATTTCAAACATCGCCGCACGGCAGGAGCTGCGCGACATGATGAAGGCGCTGGAGCTGCCAGACGTCGACATCGACATCTAACAGCACGGGGCGGGGAGACCCGCCACGCTCTCAGCGCGACGACCGCTCCACACAAATGAATGCACCGGGCAAACCGCTCGGCGCAGGCGGCCCCAGCTAAGCTTTGCGCCCCTCCGGGGGTTCGATGTCGGTCGCGATCACCGCACCTGCATCCGGGTCGTAGAGAGTGAACAGCTCGATCGGGCTTGCCACCCCGCGCAACATGTAACGTCCCACCGACACCAGACAGTCCCCCTCGGCTCCGGCGGCTTTGCGCACGTCCTCGGACAGGATGATAGACCGCTCCACCGTGCGATGCATGTCGGCAATCCGCGCAGTCAGGTTCACCGCCGGCCCAATCACCGTGAAATCCAGACGATTGGGCGCGCCGATATTGCCGTAGAGGATCTCGCCCGCATGCAGCGCCATGGTATACCCCGCCAACGGCAGGCCCTGCGCGGCGCGCACGGCATTGACCCGCTCCATCCGCGGCCCCAGCTCTCGTATGGCCCGCATCGCTGCCTGCGCATCCTCGCCCAGCGAGCCGACATTGAACATCGCCATGACGCCATCGCCCATGAACTTGAGAATATTGCCGCCATGGGCCTGGATGACCTGCACCACATGTCCGAAATAATCGTTCAGGAGGTCGACCAGATCCTCGCCGGGCAAACGTTCGGACAGTTCGGTAAACCCACGCAGATCAAATAGATAGATGACCGCATCGATCCGCTCGGAAGAGCCGCGTGCGATCTCTCCCGAGAGCACCCGGGCCCCGGCGTCGCGCCCCAGATAGACCTGCAGGAGCGACCGGCCCATCTCTCGGTTGCTGGCGGCAGACAAAACCAGCGCGAGCGTTTCAAACACCTCTCGGATCAGCGCGTGATAGGCCTTCGCTGCCGCAGGCTCTCCGTCAAAGCTCCATGAACCGACGACCCCTTCGGCCTTTTGGCTGGTGGCATCATAGTCCGCATGGGTGACTTCACCGACGGGCTGCCAATGGGCGAAGTAGCTCGTCGCCCCCATGGCGCGCAACCGCTCAAAGATGGGAAAACGCGCCGCATCCGGCCCGGTCAGATCGGCATATATTTCGTCTTCTCCCCCCTCGATCAACGCGAAGAACGGGCTCTGCAACCATTCGACAGGTGCCTCGGTGTGGTCGGTGCGGGCGAAATACTCGGCGTTCATTCCATCCGCGCGGGTCCAGGTGAACCCGATGCCGCCGAATTCCGGGTGCAACGCGCGCTGCGCCAACTGCATCCGAAGCAAAGGCACCCCGTGATTGACCAATTGCTCGCAAAAACTCCGCAGCATCTCTTCGCGACTGCGGGCCTTCAGCCCCTGCCGTGTGAGCCAGGTCTTCAGTTCTTCAATCGCCGCCCGAATTTCCGCGCCCTCCTCATGCCTGACCGCACGCCCTCAATCTGGATCGACCGAGACCTCCATGCTGGCCAACTGTCGCAACATACGGCGCAATAGTGCAACGTCACCAGCGGAAAACTCCTGCGTGAGGCGTCGGTCATAGATCTTGGCCTGTTCGCGCAGATCCTCGTAGACACTGCGTCCGGCAGGTGTCAGCTCCAAATGCTCCGAGCGACGGTCGGCTTCATCGCGATTGCGAATGACCCAGCGCCGCGCCGAAAGCTTCGCCACAGCGCGGCTGATCTTCGTTTTGTGGATCTTGGCGCGGGTGCTGATGTCGCGCGCCGTCATGCGATGATACATCCCAAGGTGAAACAGCACCCGCCATTCCGTCCGGAGCATCCCGTAGCGCCCCTTGTAAAGCGTCTGAAACGCCAGAGAGGAGTCCTCCGCCGCCCGGTTCAGCAGATAGGGCAAGAAATCCTGCACTACAAAATCATCATTTTCGTCCATTCGTGCACTCCGCATCCCTTGTTAGTTACAAAACCAACTATTACCGAGAAAGAAATGCAAGAGGAGGTTGGCCGCAATGACCCGTCACGCACTGCCGGACCAGATGATTCAGGCCCCGTCGAACCAGGGCACCACAGAGGGCTACATGCCCGGATTTGGCAATGATTTTGAAACAGAGGCCCTGCCCGGCGCGCTGCCGCAAGGGATGAACAGCCCGCAGAAATGCGAATATGGTCTTTATGGCGAGCAGCTCTCCGGCACCGCCTTTACCGCCGAGCGCCCGGAGCGCACCTGGTGCTACCGCATTCGTCCCAGCGTCAAGCATTCGCACCGCTACAGCAAGATCGACCTGCCCTACTGGAAGAGCGCGCCGCATATTCCCGAGGATGTGATCTCGCTTGGTCAATACCGCTGGGATCCGGTGCCGCATACGGACGAGGGGCTGACCTGGCTCACCGGCATGCGCAGCATGACCACGGCGGGGGATGTGAACACTCAGGTCGGCATGGCCACCCATGTCTATCTGGTCACCGAATCGATGCAGGACGCCTATTTCTTCTCCGCCGATTCCGAGCTGCTGGTGGTGCCACAAGAGGGCCGGCTGCGCTTTGCCACCGAACTCGGTATCATCGATGTGGAGCCCAAGGAGATCGCCATCATCCCG
Organism: Tritonibacter sp. SIMBA_163; assembly: GCF_046535935.1. Taxonomy (NCBI): domain Bacteria; kingdom Pseudomonadati; phylum Pseudomonadota; class Alphaproteobacteria; order Rhodobacterales; family Paracoccaceae; genus Tritonibacter; species Tritonibacter sp. SIMBA_163. The sequence continues at coordinate 74,497 of NZ_JAWJBP010000008.1, read as the reverse complement.
CGCGGTCTGGTCTATCGGGTCGAGGTGCTGGAGGGGCCGGCGCGCGGGTTCGTCTGCGAAAACTACGGCCAAAAGTTCGACCTGCCGGGCCGTGGCCCGATCGGTGCCAACTGCATGGCCAACCCGCGCGACTTCAAGGCGCCGGTGGCGGCCTATGAGGACCGTGAGGTGCCCTCGACCCTGACTGTGAAATGGTGCGGCCAGTTCCATGAGACCCAGATCGACCAGAGCCCGCTGGATGTGGTGGCCTGGCACGGCAACTATGCGCCTTACAAATACGATCTGCGCACCTACTGCCCGGTCGGCGCCATCCTGTTCGACCATCCGGACCCGTCGATCTTTACCGTGCTGACCGCGCCGTCGGGCCAGCCGGGCACCGCGAATATCGACTTTGTGCTGTTCCGCGAACGCTGGATGGTGGCCGAGAACACCTTCCGCCCGCCGTGGTATCACAAGAACATCATGTCGGAGCTGATGGGCAATATCTACGGCCAGTATGATGCCAAACCACAGGGGTTTGTGCCGGGTGGTGTGAGCCTCCACAACATGATGCTGCCGCATGGGCCGGACAAAGATGCGTTTGAAGGCGCGTCGAATTCCAACCTCGGACCGGAGAAGTTGGAAAACACCATGTCCTTCATGTTCGAGACCCGCTTCCCGCAGCATCTGACGGAGTTTGCCGCCAAGGAAGCACCGTTGCAGGATGAATACATCGACTGCTGGACCTCGCTGGAGAAGAAATTCGACGGCACCCCGGGCAAGAAGTGACGGGGCGCTGCCCCCTCTGCGGCCCTGACGGGCCGCATTCACCCCCGAGATATTTGTGAAAAGATGAAGCAGGGCCGACAGAGCCCTCACCGCCACAAGGAACGCGCATGCCTTTGAAAAAATCCTGGGTCACCTCGGCCAATTCCGCCGATCACCCCTTCCCGCTCAACAACCTGCCTTACGGCGTGTTTTCCACCGCAGGCACCGATCCGCGCTGCGGTGTGGCCATCGGCGACATGATCCTTGATTTGCAAGCGGCCGAGGCTGCAGGGCTGGTGGATCTGGGTGACGAACCGATGTTCGAGATGCCGTTCTGGAACGAGATCATGGAAGAAGGGCCGGCACTCTGGACCGCCCTGCGCAATCGCCTGATCGCTTTGCTGCAGGATGGTGCCGAAGAGCAGAAGAAGGTGGAGCCCTGCCTTGTTCCCATGGCTGATGCAGAGCTGCACATGCCGGTGATCGTGTCGGAGTACACCGATTTCTATGCTGGCCGTCACCACGCCACCAATGTGGGCACCATGTTCCGCGGCGCCGAGAATGCGTTGCCGCCGAACTGGCTGCATATCCCGATCGGTTATAACGGTCGCGCCTCGTCGGTCGTGGTCTCCGGCACCGATGTGCGCCGCCCCTGGGGGCAGCTGAAGGGGCCGAATGATGCAGCCCCTCGCTGGGCACCCTGTGCGCGCTTCGACATCGAACTGGAGATGGGCGCGCTTGTCGGCACCCCCTCCGAGGGTCCGATCACGGTACAGGAAGCCGATGACAACATCTTTGGCTATGTGCTGCTGAACGATTGGTCGGCCCGCGACATCCAGGCTTGGGAATACCAGCCGCTGGGCCCGTTCCAAGCCAAGGCGACCGCCACCTCCATCAGCCCCTGGATCGTCACCAAGGCGGCGCTCGAACCGTTCCGCTGCGACACGCCTGCCCGCGAGGTAGAGCTTCTGGACCATCTGAAAGATTGCGGCCCGATGCTGTATGACATCGACCTGGAGGTCACCCTGCGCCCCGAAGGCGGCGAGGACGCCACCATCGCGCGCACCAACTACAAGGAAATGTACTATTCCGCCGCGCAGCAACTGGCGCATCACACCACCTCCGGCTGCCCGATGACCCCGGGCGACCTCCTCGGCTCCGGCACTATTTCAGGCCCTGAAAAGGACCAACGCGGCTCGCTCTTGGAGCTCAGCTGGGGCGGCAAGGAGCCGTTGACCCTGCCCACGGGCGAGAGCCGCAGCTTCATCGAGGATGGCGATACGCTGACCCTGATGGGCGCGGCGAAGGGCGATGGTTATACCATCGGTTTCGGCGACTGCACCGGCACTGTATTGCCCGCGCTCAGCGATCCTTACGCACGCTAGGATCTTCATCTTTTCTCAAATACCTCCGCCGGAGGCACCCCAACCTGACCTTCGGCGGAACAGACAAAAAGGACACGACCCTATGGCCAAAGCCTTCGCATCCCAGGGCGACATGAGCGAAAAGAACATCTCCTTCACCGAGGTGGGCGAAGGCCTTTATGCCTTCACCGCCGAAGGAGACCCGAACTCCGGCGTCATCATTGGCGACGACAGCGTCATGATCGTCGAGGCGCAGGCGACCCCGCGCCTTGCCAACAAGGTCATCGACTGCGTGCGCTCGGTCACAGACAAGCCGATCTCTCATGTGGTGCTGACCCACTATCACGCAGTGCGCGTACTGGGGGCCTCGGCCTTTGGCGCCGAGAACATCATCATGTCCGACACCGCCCGCGCCATGGTGGTGGAACGCGGACAGGAAGACTGGGACAGCGAATTCCAGCGCTTCCCGCGCCTGTTTGAGGGCCATGAGAGCATTCCAGGCCTCACTTGGCCCACCACCACTTTCTCCGACAGCATGACGGTCTACCTCGGCAATCGCCGCGTCGACATCAAGCATCTGGGTCGCGCCCATACCGCCGGTGATGCGGTGATCCATGTGCCGGATCAAAACGTCATGTTCACCGGCGACATCGTCGAATACCACTCCGCCTGCTATTGCGGTGACGGGCATTTTGGCGATTGGGGCAACACGCTCGACAACATCAAATCCTATGATGTGGACGCCATCGCCCCCGGTCGCGGCGACGCCCTCGTGGGCAAGGAGATGGTCAACGCTGCCATCGAGAACACCCGCGACTTTGTCGACAGCACCTATCGCCCGGCGGCAAAGGTCGCAGCCCGTGGCGGGTCGCTGAAAGAGGCCTGGGACGCGGTGCGTGAGGCCTGTGATCCGAAGTTCAAGGACTACGCGATTTACGAACATTGCCTGCCCTTCAACGTCGCCCGCGCCTATGACGAGGCCCGCGGCATCGACACCCCCCGCATCTGGACCGCACAGCGCGATCTGGAGATGTGGGAAGCCCTGCAGGCCTGAATTCGGCTCTAAACCACCCTTTAGAGCCTATCTTATATGCAACGACGGTTGTCCGTCCTTGCCACCGACCCCGCAACGCGGGGTCGGACCAGAAGCTGTTTGCCGGAGGGAGGAAACCGGATGAACAAGATTTTTGAGGTGCCGCTGTACCCCTATGCACGCCATGCGGATCAGGCGGCGACCCCGCCCGCACGCCACAGGGTCGTCGTGGTCGGCGCAGGGCCGGTCGGCCTCGCCGCGGCCATCGACCTTGCGCAGTCCGGCGTGCCGGTTCTGGTCTTGGATGACAACGACAAGGTCAGCTCCGGCTCCCGCGCCATCTGCTTTGCCAAACGCACATTGGAGATCGCGGATCGGCTTGGCGTCGGGCACGCCATGGCCGACAAGGGTGTCGAATGGAACATGGGCAAAGTCTTCTTCGGGGATCGCAAGGTCTATGACTTCAACCTGCTGCCCGAGGACGGTCACCAGTTCCCCGCCTTCGTGAACCTGCAGCAATACTATATCGAGGACTACCTCGTGGACCGTGTGCGCAGCCTGCAGGCCGCCGGCGCGCCCATCGAGATCCGCGGCAAGAACAGGGTCGCGGGTGTGACGGATCACGGCAGCCACGCCACGCTCACCATCGACACCCCGGATGGAGGCTACACGCTTGAGGCCGAATGGCTGATCGCCTGCGACGGCGCCGGCTCGCCGATCCGCGCACAAATGGGGCTCGATTTTGTCGGCCGGGTGTTTGAGGACAATTTCCTGATCGCCGACGTCACCATGGAGGCTGATTTTCCGACCGAACGCTGGTTCTGGTTCGACCCGCCCTTCAACAAGGGGCAATCGGCACTTCTGCACAAACAGCCCGACGGGGTCTGGCGCATCGACCTGCAGCTCGGCTGGGACATCGACAAGGCGGAGGAGAAGAAGCCCGAGAATGTCATCCCCCGGCTCGAAGCGATGCTGGGCGAGGATGTGCAGTTCGAACTGGAGTGGGTCTCCATCTACACATTCCAATGCCGCCGCATGGAGAGGTTCCGTCACGGCCGGGTGATCTTTGCCGGCGACAGCGCCCATCAGGTCTCACCCTTTGGCGCACGCGGGGCGAACTCCGGCCTGCAGGACACCGACAATCTGATGTGGAAATTGAAACTGGTGCTGGAGGGGCTGGCGGACAACAGCCTGCTGGACAGTTACGACGCGGAACGGATTGCGGCGGCAGAAGAAAACATCCTGAACTCCTCGCGCTCCACCGATTTCATCACGCCGAAATCGGAGATGTCGCGCATCTTCCGCGACGCGGTGCTGGACCTGTCGGAGCATCACGGGTTCGCGCGCCCGCTGGTGAATTCCGGGCGCCTGTCGCTGCCCTCGATCTATGATGGCTCGCCGCTCAACTCCGACGATCATCTGCCCGGCGGGCCAGCCCGCACACGCCCCGGCGCGCCCTGCCCGGATGCCCCGATCAAGGACGGCTTCCTGCTGCCGCAGCTTGGCAACACCTTCACCCTGCTGGCGATCAACGCAGAGGCGCCAGAGACGCTGGAAGAGGCGGGCGTGACGATCTCCAGGCTCTCGATCTCAACCGATGATGCAACAACCACCGCGCTGCGTGATCGCTATCTGGGCACGGGCGCCTCTGCCATCTACCTGATCCGGCCCGACCAACACGTGGCAACCCGCATGCCCGCGTTTGACGATGCCAAGATCCGCGCCGCCATGCGCCGCACCATCGGCAAGGAGTAACCCGATGCCCGAGACACTGACGCTGACCGCAAACCTTGCGACCCCGGATGACACTTACGCAATGCTGCTGACGGCGCATGAGGGGCTGAGCAAGGCTCAAAGCGACGCCCTCAATGCGCGCCTGATCCTGATCCTGGCCAACCACATAGGGGAGGCGGAGATCCTGAAACAGGCTCTAACACAGGCCAAAGCGGGTCTGATCGATGGCTGACACCGTGCTCTGGGACTATTGGCGCTCCTCCGCGAGCTACCGGTTGCGTATCGCGCTCAACCTCGCAGGCATCTCCTATGAGAGCCGCTCCGTCGACCTGGTGGCGGGTGACCATCGCACGGCAGATCATCTGGCGCGCAACCCGCAGGGGCTGGTGCCGGTGCTCGATATCGACGGGCAGCGGTTCACCCAGTCGCTGGCCTGCCTCACCTATCTGGACGCCACGCGGGGGCTTGGGTTGAGGCCGCAGGATCCCGTCGCCCGCGCTCATGTGGAGGCCCTGGCGCAGAGCATTGCGGTGGATCTGCATCCGGTCTGCAACCTCTCGGTCGCCCGCTTCGGCGTCTCGCAAAGTGGCGGCGCCCTCGACATGGCGGGCTGGATGCATCACTTCATCGGCCCCGGGCTGCAGGCCTTCGCAGCACTGCTGGAACGATGGGAGGATGCGCCGTTCTGCACAGGAGCGTCACCAAGCCTTGCCGATATCTGCCTGATGCCGCAGCTCTACAATGCGCGCCGCTGGGAGGTGGATCTCGCGCCCTTCTCGCGTCTGTTGCGTATTGAGCAGAGCTGCGCCGCACACCCGGCCTTTGACGCAGCGCACCCAGATCGGCACAGGCCGGGCTGACATTTAACTGCACATCACGTTTGAGGAGTTTCGCTTCGGGCTTTGCCCGAAGCGATCGGCGCCGCGCGCGCCCCTGCGGAGCGCGCGCGGCGCCGGGCCCAACTGTTTCGACAAGCCAACAGGCGCTGAGAAACAGGCGGGAGCCCCCCCAATTGTCCTGTTCGAAGCCTTTGAGCAGGTATTCTCGCAGAGCAGGCCCAATCGCCCCTAGCCGCGCGCTTTGACCTTTGGCGCAGATTTCTGCTGAAGATCATCGTCACGTTCAGTCCAGCTGACGCGAAAATCGACCTTGCATTGGCCGTCGTTGCGCTCGGCCCGGATGCGCAGGGTCAGCAGCCCTTCGGGGTTCAGCACGATTTCACCCTCGTCATCGCTCAGGCTCAGCTCGCCCTTGGCCAGCCCTTTGCCGATGGCATCCACCAACCCCTTGATCGTCTTGCGATCCTGCAGGGAGTCGTGGCGAAATCGCGCGTCGTCGCCTGTCTTGTCGTCCTTGGCCATCACTGCCCGTCCTGATCTCAGCTGCGTGAGTGCGGCTCTAACGCGGCAGGAATTGCCGCTCCGGCGCAAAATGCTTGGCGCGCGGGTAATCTGTGCTCAAACCGATGACATCCCCGCTGGGAAAGATCAAGGTGGCCCCCGCCCCGATGCCGGAGAGCCCTTCCAACCGACGCGACGCCCGGTCCAGCGTCACATCCCCTTCAAGGTGCAGCAGCCCCTGTTTAGCAAGTAGCCGCTGGCCGCTTTGATTGTTCACATGCCCCTGCACCACCATATGGATGCCAAGCCCATGCAGCACGGCGACGCCCTGCTGTGTCAGTGCCGCATCAGAGGCGCGATATTTTGTCCGCACCAGATTGGCCAATGGTCCGAAATAGAAAGCAAAGGGGTGCGCGCCCTGCTCCGCCCTGTAGCGGGCGTTGATGCCAGCAGCGCCTGCCTCGGACAGCAACTCGCACATGCTGTCGTCGATCCCGGCGTGCACAAACAGCAGCGAACCCAGCTGGCAGACCACATCCATCGACTCGTAAAACCAGGCGTAGTCGCCCCCGGACGTGAAAAACACCTCGCGGCATTTGAGCGCTGCGGCCAGCACCATCCGCGAGGTCAGCCCCGCCCGGGCAACCTCCGCATCAAACTGTGCGGCCTTCTTTGCCAGCTTCTCCACTTCGGACGCAACGGCGGCTGCATTCAAATGACGCGCGGCGGCAACCGAGAACCGTTCGGCCCAGTCGCGACCGGGGTGCAGGCGCGCGCGGCAGCTGGCCTCATCCGGCAGGGCGGCCAGATCCGCATCGCACACGTAGCGGTCATGAACCTCGCGCAGCAGCGGGATGATCTTGCGCCCCATGCGCACCAGAAGATGTTCGGTCAGCGCCGTGGGTGTCTCGTGCAGGGCGGCGACAGCCAGCCGCAGGCGCAGGTCGTGGTTGCCCGCCAGGATGCGCAGATCCGGCCCCTTGGCCATCAGCGTGCCCAGCGCATCCAGCATGTCCAGATCGCTCGGCCCCTTGTCGAGACAATCACCGCCGATCAGGATGGTGGCACTCTGGCCAAATTCGGTCAGGCTGAACCCGCCCGGCTCCGCCCGTCCACGCCGGATCAGACCGGCGGCCACAAGCGAGCGCAGGAACCCCTCGGCATCGGCATGGGTGTCGGAAAGAAACACCACCGGCTTGGCAGGCCAGCGCCAGCCACCATGGGCCTCAGCGCGTTCCAGACAGGCCTGCAGGTGATTGGCGCTTTCGGGACGGGCACAGCCGGAATGCGCCGCGGTCACGCACCAGCGTTCCAGCTCCTTCGGCAGGTCGGACAATTCGCCAACGGGGTCATGAATGGGCGGCAAAAGCGGGGAACGGGCGGTGTGGCAGCTCTGCAAGGCGTCTGTCCCTAGTCCAGATGGGTCTCCTGTCTCTGCCGCTGCTTCCAGGCACCGCCAAAGTGCGACCATCTACCACCCCCCATGTAACAGAGCAGTAACGGCTGCGCGTGATGCATCGAGAGTTGCGGAATATCGCCCAAGGCCAGCAGACCGAGGTGATGTGCTGCATGGCGAAAGGACGCCCCATGCCCAACACAGAGCGTCAGGCTCTCCGCCGCGGCGGCCTCGGCCACATCGGTCAGATGGCTGGTCACACGCGCGCCCGCCTCCAGCAGCGACTCGGCGTCCTGAAATGGCAAACGGTAGTGGCTGTCGGACTTCCATCCCACCGGGGGGGTATCATAGCGGGGGTCCAGCTGCAGCAGGGTCTCGATCTCTGTCGTGGTCAAATTTGCCACCGCACCGACGCTGCGCTCTGCCAAACGGGGGGTCTCGGCGATGTCTGACACGGCGTGCCCCGCCTGGCGCAAGACGCCAGCAATCCCCTCCGCCGTCTGCCACGCGCGGAGCTGATGCGAGGCATGGATCACCGGCGAAAGGCTCCAGCTCTCCCGTATCAGAGCCGCGTTCAGCGCTTCGCCGCAGGCCTTCGCCTGCGCCAACCCGTCTTCGGTCAGGGGAAACGGCTGCAACGCGGAGGGCGCACCGGGTTTCTGGTGATAGGCCCCGTGGCGGATCAATGCGATGTAGCGTGCGCCGTCAGGCATCAAACAGCTCGCGCCCAAGATAGGCGATGGCATCGAAATCCAGCCGTCCTGTCACCTCCTGCACCCGCACATTGCGCAATGCCGCAAGATAGCCCTCGGGATCGGGGGCTGCCGTGTCACGCAGGAAGCTGCCATCGGGGAACTGGTAGAACGGGCCCGCACTCTTCATGATCGCGGCCAGCAAGTCCGGGCGCACCGCAAGATCGATCTCCTCGATCATGGTCACCTGTTCCTCGTCACGCTGCCAGTTCAACACCCAGAAATCCGTCAGCGGCGCGGCATATGTGATACGCCCCGCGCCATATATGTCGGAAATGAACAGGTCGTATTTTTCCTCCAGCTGCCACAGGTCATCCGCTGGCATGGCCCGAAGCTCCGCCTTGCGCTGCGCGCTGAGCATGTCGTGCAGACGATCATTGCCAAGAATGGTGCCCGGGTTGATGCGCGGATGTTTCGGAATACCGAGCCCCTGCGCCCCCAGGCCGTCGGCCTGCACCAAAAGCCGGTCATTGGTCATGAACGACATGCCGGGGATATCCATCATGCGCAGGATCGAGGTGGATTTGCCGCCGCCCGACAGACCGGCAATGGCCAATGTGCGCCCGCCCTTGCTGACGGCGGCAGCGTGGCAAATCTCCCAACCGGCACGCTGACGGTTGTTCAGCACCTGCGTATTGACGAAATTCACCACTTGATTGGCATTTTCCGTTACCGGGCCAAAGGCCACCAGAAGGTCAGTGGACTGCAGGAAGGTCACGCCGGTGCGGCGCTTGTGGATCAGCCGCCCGTCGGTCAGATCATGGATCGCATCCTTGCGCCCGGTCTTGCCCGGCTCGCGCGCCCAATCCTGCCAGGCCGGGGCGGGATCAAGGGTCTGCCCTTCGACCACATGCACGGTGATGTCCGGGTTGGCGACCACATCCGTGGCTTCCTTGAAGTAGTCGGCCAACACGTCGCGCAGCGGGCCTTCGCAGAGAATGCAGACCGAGACCGGCCCGACGCGCAACCTCAGCGGCTCTGCGGCCTGCGCGCCGCGGAGCTCCAGTTGCGCCACGATATCGGAGACCGTTGTCAGGCTCATGCAGATACTCCCGCCACCACGTGATCGGCCACCCGCGCCGCCGCATCAATGCCGCAGCCTTCCTTGACGCCGCGATAGCCGCCAAAAGCGGAGACTTCGAAGACGATTGGGCCGCTGTCGGTCAGGGCCACATCCACGGTGGTGAAGGTCAGGCCAAAGGGCGCCTGCGCCCGTCGACCAAGCTCGATCAGCGCGGCATCAGGCTCAAACGCCTCATATTTGCCGCCCGACAGGATGGTGGTGTTCCAGCTGGCCTCGTCCTGTTTCACCCGCGCATAGGTGCAGACATAGTCGCCGCCCAGAAAAACCATGCCAAGATCCTGGCCCGACAGCTCACGTTTGGCCTGAACATACATCACCGGGTTGTCCGCCTTGAAGGCCGCGATCTGCCCTGCCGCATCCGCATCGCTGGAGGAAATCAGGCACATGCCGCGCGCCTTGGTGGAGAACAGCGGCTTGAACACCGCACTGCCATAGGCCTGAACCGCCTGCAGCGCAGCCGTTTCATCTTCGGTGATGGTGGTCGGCGGCATCGGGATCCCGGCGTTGGCCAGCGTCACCGTGCAGGCCAACCGGTCCATCAGCCGCAGGATCGCCTCGGGACGGCTGTAGATTTTCACGCCCTTGGCCTCGGCCACGCGCAGCATCTCCAGCCGGTCCAGCGCGTGGTAGCTATAGACCTCCGAGATCTTCTTGATCACCAGCCCGTCAAGCTGGCACAGATCCTGCCCGCGATAGACCAGCGCGCCGGTGCCGAGATCCAGCGAGACTTCGGCCATGTCGATCACCAGGCGAAACCCGGTCCGCGCCTCCAGGGCGTCGGCGATGGCCTCCGTCGACCATTTTCCCGGGATGCCAATCACCCCGATTTTCAGTTCAGTCACCAAACAGCTCCTTGATCGGCAATTTCAGTCGGGCTTCGCGCCCCTCGGGCACGGCGAGGGCCAAGTCCAGCAGATAACGTGCACGCAGGAACATGCGCCGGGCGTGCTCCTTGTCGAACACAAACCGGGTGGACGAGGCAAAGCTGCGCGCCAGCCCCAGCGCCAACCGGTATTCAAACGTGGTGTCCTTGCGCGCCCGGGCGAATCTGGCCGCCATCCGATGCAGCCCTAGCGCGGTGTCGCCAATGCGGGCCCGCACCGGGCCGTCCTGCACCTGCAGACGGTAGTTCGATACCATGAAGACAGAGACATCCTGCACGTAGTCCATGTAGCGCGAGCGATGCAGATCAATAAACCGGATCTTTCGCTCTGCAGGATCATAGATCACATTGTCGAGGTTGAAATCCCCGTGGATATAGACCGAAAAAGGTGCCGCGACCTGCGTTTCGCGCTTCTCCGCCGCCTTCAGCAATTCCGCAAAGGCAGGCTGTTTCACCCCCTGAATGCGGGCCGCGCCGGTGTCAAACTCCGGGTGGACACGGTAGACGTCCTTCATCCGGGCCGAGAGCTGCTTCATCGCCTGCATCTCTGCCGGATCATCGGACTGGGTCCGGGTCCAGATATCGGTGAGTGTCTTGTGCAGCGCGCTCTGCGCCGCCGCCAGAGTTGCGTCGCCTTCGTTCAACAGAGCATGTTCAAACGTGTAGCCCGACAGATGCTCGATCAACAACGCCGCCGACTGGCCGCGTTTTTCATAGGACAGGATGCGCGGCGCAAGGCCGGGATAGATCGCGTGCCAGCTTTTGACCCCGGCGCGCTCTTCCTTGACCTTGCTTTTTTCGCCGTCCTTGAAGACCGCGTCGATCAGATCGCCCGCCTTGTCGCGAGTGCTGACCGAGGAGATGGCGCTGCCGGACCGGGTTTCGGCCAGCGGCTTCAACGTCAGGTCGTCATCAGCCACCTTGCTGCCGGACAACACGCTCCGCAGGGTGAAATAGCGTTCGAACTGCACATTCTGCCCGATCGAGATCGACAGCAGCGCCTCCGAGATGCCCTGCAGGCTCTCGCCCATACGGCGCACCTCGTTAAGCACCAAGAGCGCATTGGCCAGATCCTCGGTATGGCGGGTGTCGCGCATGTCGCGGGTATAAGTGCGAAACATCCGGTCGTAGAAGTCATCGACCTCGGCCTTGTTCTGACCAATCGCAATAGCGCTCTTGCCGTCATTGGCCTCCAGCGCCGGCAAGACCTCGTGCAACGCACAGGCCACCTGTCTCAGCACCTTGCGATAGGCCTCGGGGCGCAGGAGCTTCACGCGCTGCACGTCCTCGGCATGCAACAGCGCCATACGGGACAGGCGCGACAGCTGGTCAAGGTTGCGGGCAATGGTGTCGACATTCTGCAGCAGCAAGCGCCTGGACTGCGAAGACTTGCCACGGGTCGTGGCGCTACGACAGGCGGCTTGCACCCGCGACCACAGGTTATGGGCATAGCCCGCCCGCAGCACCACCTTCTGCGCGCCATCGGCCGAAGGCTCCTTGAAGTAAGCCAGCAGGTTGGACATCTGGCCGTCCAGCTCCGCCAGCAGAAACGCCAGGTTTTCCTGTGCTGCCTCAGGCAGTTTCATCTTGCACGACCCCTTGGTACGTCTCTGCGGTCTTGTCCGTTAGCAGCGCACCATAGGGCGGGTCAAACAGCGCGGCTTCGACAACTGGGTCGGCCCACCGCACCGCGATCTGCTTTGAATCCGGATGCTGACCCATCTGGGGGACATATGTGTCATCCACATGACAGACGAACAGATGTTCCACCTGATGGCGCAGCCCCTCGGGGCGTTTCCTGTAGGTTTCCAGCACTTGCAGCAGCGGCCCCACCCGCACCTTGGCGCCGACTTCTTCCAGCGCTTCGCGCCGGGTCGCCTCGGTCAGGGTCTCGCCAGGCTCCATCCGGCCACCGGGCAGGCCGAGGTAGATGCGCCCGTCGGCGGCCTGTTTCACCTGCACCAGAACGCGCCCCTCACGCCAGATCACTGCCCTTGCGGCGATGCGGATAACCTCGAGGAACTCTGGTTGGCGAGTGGGCATGGCAAGCCTGTGGTGTTTTGGCAAAAGGAATGGCATGGTCGCCGCGAGCTGCACGAACGGGTGACCATGTCCGATATCTCGATTCTACGCCACGCCTCGGTTCCCGACAACCTGCGCATCGCGCGCTCCCTTGCCGCCCCCAACCTCGGGCCGCGTCTGCTGTTCTTTTCCGGCGGCAGTGCGCTCAACGAAATTTCCCGCAAGCTTAAGCTCTACACGCATAATTCGGCGCATCTGATCACGCCGTTCGACAGTGGTGGCTCCTCTCAGGTGCTGCGCGAGGCCTTTGGCATGCCCGCCGTCGGCGATCTGCGCAGCCGGCTGATGGCGCTGGCGGATGAGACCGAACTGGGCCAGCCCGACATCTACCGGCTGTTTTCGCACCGGTTGCCCAAGGACGTAAGCGACAAGGAGTTGGCGCGCGAGGTGGCCAGCCTGTTCGATGGCGCGCACCCGCTGCTGAAGGCGCTGTCGAAACCGATGCGACAGCTGATCGTCGGCTATCTGCGCCATTTTGAGGACGCCGCGCCCAAAGGACTGGATTACCGCAATGCCAGCATCGGCAACCTGATCCTGGCGGGGGGCTACCTCGACAATGACCGGGTGTTGGAGCCGGTGCTGTTCCTGATGTCGAAGATGGTCGATGTGCGCGGCATCGTGCGCCCGATTGCCGATGTGAACCTGCAGATCGGCGCCGAGCTTGAGGACGGGCGGCGCGTCATCGGTCAGCGCCAGATGACCGGTAAGGAAAGCGCGCCACTGGGCACCCGGATCACGCGCCTGTTTCTCTCCGATGGGTCTAGCGAACTGCCCGCCGAAACGGCGCGCCTGCCGAAGCGGAACCAGAAGCTGATCGCCGCCAGTGACCTGATCTGCTACCCGCCCGGCAGTCTCTATTCCAGCGTGATCTCAAACCTGCTGCCGGCTGGTGTCGGTCGCGCCATTGCAGCGCGCAATGTGCCTAAGGCTTACATCCCCAGCCTTGGCGATGACCCGGAGTGTCACGGCATGCGCCTGTCGGACCAGATCTCCGCGCTGCTGGCTGCCATGCGCCGGGACGTCGGGGACGATATCCCTACCGCAGCCTTGCTCAGCCATGTCATCTGCGATGCAAAGACCCCTGCCAAAGAATGCGACCGCGTCGTCGCAGATCACGATGTCGCTTGCCACAGACTGCCACTGTCGCGCGGGGACCGCCCCGACCGCTATGACCCGGAAGCGGTTTGCAGCCTGCTGATCTCACTCGCGTGAACCCGCCCCTCCTTCGGGCTATCGACAAATCGTCCTAAACTGAACCGAAGCTCCGCAATTTCGACACAGGACCATCGCGCGGTCTGACGCGCCGCCGGATATCTCCCTCCACAACAGAGTGATGCTTCAGGAGGTTCAGATTGATGGCATACCCAATGGCAATGTCCACCGGCGCAAAGACCAAGGCCCCTTCGCGCGCAAGCTCGGCCGGCATATTCGCAAGCGTATGCGTCGCGGTCACGGCGCTGATCGTGGCGACCTCGCCTGTGCATGCGTCAGACAGACCGATGTCTCACGCCATCACCTCAGCCCCGGCGCAGCCTTTGCTACAGCGATTGCGTGACCTCAGTGCCCCAAACGGCAATGACATGCGCGCGACGCAGGCTGCAGGCTTGCCTGTCTCTCATCCGATACAGACTTCCGCATCGACGGCGGGGTGATGGGGCGGTCGCATCTGCCTCACATCCCGCCTCACGTGTCACCACATACGCCGGACGGCGGCCCTTGGGCAGACGAGCCCTGACCTGGCGCGGGATGTTGCGCGCGCCCCCTATTCTCGTGGGATCACGCAGTCAGAGCCAACGCAGCAGGGCTGCATAGACTGAGCCTCTGCGAAGGGCGCTTAGTTGCCGAAGATATCCCGCAGCACGCCATTCAACGTGCGTTCGATCTCACGTCCCAGACCGCCGCCATTGTTGCGACGCTGTTGCTGGGGCTGCGGCTCGGGCACGGCGATAGGCTCCGGCGCTTTCATCGGCAGCGGCTGCGGTTCAAGCCCTTCATGCACGCGGACCATGGTCTCGCGCCAGATATCCGCAGGAAGACCCCCACCGGTCACGCCGGTCAGGGGCGTATTGTCATCATAGCCCATCCAGACCCCGGCCACGTAATCCGCCGTGAAACCGACAAACCAGGCATCCTTTGCCGCTGAGGTGGTGCCGGATTTACCAGCCGCCTGCCAGCCCGGTATCTGCGCCCGGCGCCCGGTGCCTTCTGCGATGACCTTCTCCATCATCCAGATCAACTCCTGCGCGGCGGCGGGGCGTATCACCCGTTCGCCCATGCCGCCAGAGGCGCCCATCAGCGGTTCGGAATCGCCCACCAACGTCAGCGCATCCACGCCGTAGGGCGTCACGGAAGAGCCGCCGTTCAGGATCCCCGCGTAAGCGCCAGTCATCTCCAGCAGCGTGCTCTCTGACGCACCAAGCGCCAGAGACGGGCCATCGGCCAGGTCGCTCTCGATGCCGAACTCGCCCGCCACATGACGTACATTGTCCCGGCCCACGGCTTCGGACACTTTTACCGCCGGGACGTTCAGGGAATCACGCAACGCCCGGGTCAAAGTGATCTCGCCATAATGCTTGCGGGTGTAGTTCTGCGGGCACCACGGACCGGAGCCGGGGATATCAAGGCAATACTCCGCATCCAGCACCCGGTCATAGGGCGAATATCCAAGCTCCAAAGCCGCCGCATAGACAAACGGCTTGAAGGCGGACCCGGTCTGCCGCTTGGCCTGTGTCGCCCGGTTGAACACGCCCGATGCCCGCACCTTACGCCCGCCGACCATGGCGCGCACGGCGCCATCTGCGCTCATTACCACCACGGCAGCTTGCGCCTTGGACCCTTCGCGGACCTTGTTCTCAAACACATAGTTCACGGCATCTTCCGCCGCCTGCTGCAGACGCTGGTCGAGCGTGGTGCGGATCACCACATCCTCGGTGGTCTGATCGCCAAGGAAGCCTGGCACCGTGTCCATGATCCAATCGGCGAAATAGCCCCCCGCGCGGGCTGCTGCCGCTTCGCTCAGCTCCGCCGGGTTGGCCGCGGCCCGCTGACGTTCCTGTTCGGTCAGATATCCCTGTTCTTCCATCAACCGCAGGACCGTCGCGGCGCGATTGCGCGAGCGTTCGATATTGCTGGTGGGCGCCAGCGTCGAAGGGGCCGTCAGAAGTCCTGCCAGCATCGCCGCTTCGGGCGGGTTGACCTGATTGGCCGACTTGCCAAAGAACCGCTGCGCTGCGGCTTCGGCACCATAGGCACCGCCACCCATATAGGCACGGTTCATATAGATGGAGAGGATCTCGTTCTTGGAGTATTTCGCCTCCATCGCCATTGAGAAGATCGCTTCCTTGGCCTTGCGCCACAGCGACGACTGACGGCAGTCGGACTCATAGGCCGCTTCGCTCTCCCACATGGTCGGATCAAATTGCACGCCCAGACACATCAGCTTGGCGGTCTGCTGGGTAATGGTAGAGCCCCCGTGCCCCGACAGCGGCCCACGTCCCTCGCTCAAATTGATGCGCACCGCGCCGGCGATACCGCGCGGCGAGACGCCGAAGTGGCGATAGAAGCGTTTGTCCTCGGTGGCGACAATGGCGTTCTTCAAATGCGGCGACACCGTATCCGCGGTCACCACACCGCCAAACTGATCCCCGCGCCAGGCAAAGGTCTTGCCCGCGCGATCCAGCAATGTGACTGAGCCCTGGTTCCGACCATCCAGCAGCGCCTGATACTCCGGCAGCTTGGAATAATGATAGGCCACCGCCCCGGCAAGAAAGAGCCCGACCAGAACCCCCATGCGCCAGCTCACGGCCCAGACGGCCCGGAGCACGATTTGGAACGGCATTAACAACCACCCCAACACGCCGCGCTTGCGCGGGGCACGTGCCTTGCGACGCCCAAACAGGCTCCAGCCCTTCTTGGCGCGTGTCGCGGGTTTGCGACGCGGCGCCTTGGCCGGTTTGCGTTTGGGTCCGCCCGCTTGACGCTTCTCCGCGACCAGCGGACCACGTCCTCGCCCAGATGTACCGCGCCCGGAATTGCGCCCCTGCGTCATGCTGAAAATCCTGTTCTGACTGCTCGTATTTTGGGTCTCGTGGGGCTTACGCCCAGCCTCTTTGGCACAGAATAGCGGCTCCTTCTCAGAATGTAGAGAGGCGGTTTTTCGCCAAATGCCATCCAAATTACGCCCAATAAACGAGCAAAGCCCCTTTTTTAAGCGAAATTATTCAGCCGACGCCCGGAAAGCAGGCGCATCAGCCCCCCTAAAACGTTCCCCCGACTCGAGCGGGGCGATCTTCTGCAACTGCAAACAGCGGGCGCAGGGCCCGGGAAAGGGTGTCGAGATGAAATTGATCATTGCTGCCATCAAACCCTTCAAACTGGAGGAGGTCCGCGAGGCGCTGACCACCCTCGGTGTCTCAGGTTTGATGGTAACCGAAATCAAGGGCTTTGGCGCGCAGGCGGGTCACACGGAGATCTACCGCGGCGCTGAGTACGAAGTGAACTTCGTACCGAAAGTGAAGCTGGAAATCGTGGTGCCGTCTGATCTGGCAGATCAGGTGGTTGAGACCATCACCCAGACCGCCCGTACCGGCAAGATCGGCGATGGCAAGATTTTCGTGCTGGACGTGGCCCAGGCCGTGCGCGTGCGCACCGGCGAAACCAATCAGGAAGCGCTCTAACGCGCCCTTCGCAAAGGAAAGCCAAAGACAATGAAGAAACTGACAGTGACACTTGCCGCCACCACGGCGCTGGCGGCCCTGCCGGGTCTGGCCTTCGCCCAGGAGACAGCGGCCGAGACACCGGACATCACCCCCTACATCTTTACGACACTCCTGTTCCTGATCGGCGGGTTCCTGGTGTTCTGGATGGCCGCCGGCTTTGCCATGCTCGAAGCAGGCCTGGTGCGCTCCAAGAACGTGACCATGCAGCTGACCAAGAACGTGGCCTTGTTCTCCATCGCCGCGATCATGTACTGGCTGATCGGCTTCAACCTGATGTACCCAGGCGACGGCTGGCTGATTTCCGGCGTCATGGGCCCGCTGTTCGCGGTCACCTCGCTGGAGCCGGTTGGCCTCGGCGCGGATGCGGCAGCGCTTGATTATGCCTCCGCAGGCTCGGATTTCTTCTTCCAGCTGATGTTCTGCGCCACCACCGCATCCATCGTGTCGGGCACATTGGCGGAGCGCATCAAGCTCTGGCCCTTCCTGATCTTTGTCGCGATCCTGACCGGCGTGATCTATCCGATCGAGGCGTCTTGGCAGTGGGGCGGCGGCTTCCTGTCCGAGATGGGGTTCTCTGACTTTGCCGGCTCCACCCTGGTGCACGCCGCCGGTGGCTTTGCGGCCCTTGCCGGGGCGCTGATCCTCGGCCCGCGTATTGGCAAGTACAAAGAGGGCCGCGTCATCCCGATGCCCGGCTCCAACCTGGCACTGGCGACCCTGGGTACATTCATCCTGTGGCTCGGTTGGTTCGGCTTCAACGGTGGCTCGCAGCTGGCGGCAGGCACCGTGGGCGACGTGACCGATGTGTCTCGCATCTTTGCCAACACCAACATGGCCGCTGCCGCCGGTGCCGTCACCGCGCTGATCCTGACCCAGCTTCTGTTCAAGAAGCCGGACCTCACCATGGTGCTGAACGGCGCGCTGGCCGGTCTGGTGTCGATCACCGCAGGCCCGCTTGACCCGACCCTGTTCGGCGCGCTCTGGATTGGTGCTGTCGGTGGCGTGATCGTGGTCTTCACCGTGCCGATGCTCGACAAGATGAAGATCGACGACGTGGTCGGCGCAATCCCGGTGCACCTGCTGGCGGGTCTCTGGGGCACCTTTGCGGTTCCCTTCTACACCGCAGATACGTCCTTTGTGACCCAGATCATCGGCTTTGCGATCATCGGCGCATTCACCTTCATCGTGTCCGGCATCGTCTGGCTGATCCTGAAGGCCACCATGGGCATCCGCGTCACCGAAGAGGATGAGATCAACGGCCTCGACATGGCGGAACTGGGCATGGAAGCCTACCCGGAGTTCAAGGCCGGCTAACCCACGCCCCCTGCTCTTCTGGAACACTGAAACGCGGCTCTTTCGGGGCCGCGTTTTGCATCTGGACGGGGTGAGGCTCCCGCCCCCCTGCGCAGGCCCTGTCTGACGACAGCCCCCTTCAGGCGTTGGGCCGCGCACCGCTCACGCGGTGCACCCCAGGTGCAGCCGCGGGTCAAGGGCGGCCCCGCCGCCGCGCGGCACGCGCGGTTTACCCTTGAGGCGCGGATGGACCGCGCCCCAGACTCGACAAGGCGCGTTCAGGGCAGACCTGCCCCTGAACCGCTTCTCAGCAGATCCTTTTCTTTCCTTTGCGCCGCGCAGCGGCGCCCGGCCCAACGGGCGCGCCTGCATTTTCAATGCAGGCGGGACGGGCGGGAGGTCCCCCGTCGCAAAAAGAAAACGCGCCCCAATCGGGACGCGCTCTCCATACACAGTCGTAAGGGTCAGGTTCAGACGCCTGCGTCAATGATTGCCTTGGCCAGCACCGGAACCGATTGCGCGTTCAAACCAGCGATGTTCAACCGGCTGTCGCCCACCATGTAAATACCCGCATCCACGCGCATCTTTTCCACCAACTCGGGCGTGGTGCCCAGCAGCGAGAACATGCCACGGTGCTCGGCGATAAAGCCAAACCGGTCGGATCCGGACAGGCGCTGCAGCTCATCCGCCAATTGCTGACGCAGGGCCAGCATGCCCAGACGGGTTTCCTCCAGCTCCTGTTTCCAGTCCGCGCGCAGCTCTGGATCATTCAGGATCGTGGTCACCACACGAGCGCCGTGATCGGGCGGGAAGGAGTAGTTCTGGCGGTTCAGATAGGCCAGTGTCTTCTGGTTCAGACCTTCCGCATCCCCCTGCTGGCTAATCGCCATCAACAGGCCCGTGCGTTCGCGATAGATGCCGAAGTTCTTCGAACAGCTCGCCGCAATCAGGCACTCCGGCACAGAGGACGCCACTAGACGCACGCCCGCGGCGTCTTCTTCCAGACCATCGCCAAAGCCCTGATAGGCGATGTCGACCATTGGGATCAGGCCACGTTCGTTGAGCAATTCGACCACAGCCTGCCACTGCGTGCTGTTCAGATTGGCGCCCGTTGGGTTGTGGCAGCAACCGTGCAGCAGCACCACATCGCCTTCCTTGGCACCCTTCAGATCTTCCAACATGCCATCGAAGTTCACCGCGCCAGTGCTGGCATCAAAATAGCGGTAAACCACGGCCTCGATGCCAACGTATTTCAGGATCGACACGTGGTTCGGCCAGGTCGGATCAGACACGAAGACTCGCGCACCGGGGTTGGCCATCTTGATCAGCTCAAACGCCTGACGGACGGCGCCGGTCCCGCCGGGGGTGGCAGCGGCGGCAATCTTGTCGCGCTCCACTGCGTTGCCGAGGATCAGATCGATCATCGCATCTGCATAGGCAGGATCTCCGGCCAGACCCGTGTAGGCCTTGGTGGCCTGCTCGTCGATGATCCGTTGTTCGGCGACTTTGACCGAGCGCATCACCGGGGTCACGCCCTCGGCGTTCTTGTAGACCCCCACACCCAGATCGACCTTCTGTTCCCGCGGGTCATCACGGTACATCTGCATCAGCGCCAGAATTTTGTCGGCAGGCTGGGGTTTCAGGTTCTCGAACATGTCTTAGTTGTCTCCGGTTGCAACGGGAAGGGTCGGAAAGGCGCCCCATTCGGACCAGGATCCGTCATAGAGCGCGTGGTCGTGCTTGCCCATGCGCTCCATGGCGAGGCTCAGCACGGCAGCCGTGACCCCCGATCCGCAAGAGGTGATGGCAGGTTTGCCAAGGTCGACACCGGCGCCCTCAAAGATCGCGCGCAGCGCGTCCGGGGCTTTCATGGTGCCATTGTCGTTCAAAAGCGTGGTGAAGGGCACGTTCTTCGAGCCGGGAATATGACCCGCTCGCATGCCCGGACGGGGCTCTGGTGCGTCGCCGCGGAACCGCTCGGCTGCACGGGCGTCGATGATCTCGTGATCGCCAAGCTTGGCGGCAGAGGACACCTGCGTCACGTCACGCACGAGCTGGTTCTGCACCCGCACCGTCATGTGGCGGTCGCGGATCACCGGCGGCAGGTCTTCCAACGGACGCTCTTCGGCCTTCCATTTCGGCAGACCGCCATCCAGCACCGCAACATTAAGCTGCCCCATAAGGCGGAACAGCCACCAGACGCGCGCCGCCGAAAACAGGCCCGCGCCGTCATAAATCACCACCTGATGCCCGTCGCCGACACCCAAGGCGCGCAGGCGCGACATGAATTTCTCCACGGGCGGAGCCATATGCGGCAGGTCCGACCGATGGTCGGAAATGTCATCTATGTCGAAGAAGCGTGCGCCAGGAATATGTCCGGCCTCATACTCGGCCTTTGCATCACGTTCCATCTGCGGCAGGTACCAGGATGCATCCAGAATCCGAAGATCGGGATCCTTCAGATGCGCGGCCAGCCAGTCGGTGGAAACCAGGGTTTTTGGATCGTCCATTCTCAACGCCTCCCGGGACTTGCGTTGGCGAAATGCCTACTACCCGCGCCCCGGTCGTGCAAGGCTGCTGAGGCCGCTTTCATGCCCGCCCGCCGCAAATCCACCAATGTCATGCGCTATCAGCGAGCAGACGTCTCTATTGCACCACACGCAGGCTTGGCGTTCCGCGCAAACGATGCCGCGCGCCGGAGGGGAACCGATCGGCAAAGGACAGCCCGGCGCGGATCAGCTCCGGGTCCATCTGCCCTCGCGTCAGCGCATCAACCGCATCACGTGCCTTGCCGGTCTCATCGCGGCGCATATGATGCAGCATCGCAATGAACTGCGCCTCATCCGCAGTCAGCAAATCCCGCGTATCGAGGTCCAGCGGATCGTTGAAGGCAAAATCCCCCTGCCGCAGCACCAGCACCTCGCGCACCACGGGCCAGAGCGCATGCGCCACCGCCAGCCCATGTGTCTCGCCCCAGTTTTCCGCCGCGATGACAAAGCCGCGATGCCACGCCTGGCTGCCGGGTGCATTTGCGGCGGTCACGAAGTGGCGCATCACCGACACCAGCCGCACCTCAAAGCTGTCAAAACCAAATGTTACCAAAGGCGCTTGCGCCAGCTCGGGGGTGATCGAAACCTGCAGTGTCATAGCTGTGCCCTCTGTCTACCTTCCCCGCCCGCAATGCGTATCCGGCACGGGCAGCGTGTTCACATCAAAACCGGGCAGATCCGTCGCTGCATGGCGCCGGGGAGGCTGGGTGCCTTTTCCTACTTATTCAGTCAGGAATTGACAAGAGCCAAAAAAACGCCGCAGGCCCGGAGGCTCTGCGGCGCTTCACATCAAGTTTTGTCTGGCCCGGCCCCACGCGGGGCGAGGCCTGACGCGCGCGGTCTTTAGTAGCGCGGATCGTCGCTATCGTCGTCCTCGTCATCCTCATCCCCACCGGAGGGCAGGTTGAAGAAGCTGTCCGCATCCGGGATCGGCTCTTCCTTCTTCTCCTCGGACGAGCCGAGGGTAAAGGTCTCCAGACCTTCGATCGCGGTGGGCATCTTCGGCTCTGCGTCCATCTCCAGCGACTGCTCGGTAGACACCAGCTTGCGACGTTCGTCGTCGCTCATCACGCCACCTTCGGCCGCGCGTTTCTGGGCGGCCTTCTGCACGGCGGCATCCAGCTCGGACTGCTTGCACAGGCCCAGCGCGACCGGATCGATCGGCTCCATGTTGGAGATGTTCCAGTGGGTGCGCTCACGAATCGACTGGATCGTCGGCTTGGTGGTGCCCACCAGCTTTGCAATCTGGGCATCGGCCAGTTCCGGGTGGAACTTCACCAGCCAAAGGATCGAGTTCGGGCGGTCTTGGCGCTTGGACAGCGGCGTATAGCGCGGTCCGCGGCGCTTTTCCTCGCCTGCGGCGGCGGCGTTGAACTTCAGCTTCAGCTTGTGCAGCGGATTGTTCTCGGCGGTCGCGATCTCGTCCTGCGTCAGCTGGCTGTTGGCAACCGGGTCAAACCCCTTCACACCAGAGGCCACATCGCCATCCGCGATGCCCTGAATTTCCAGCTCATGCATGCCAACAAAATCGGCGATCTGCTTGAAGCTGATCGTGGTATTGTCCACCAGCCACACGGCGGTCGCCTTGGCCATCAACGGTTTTGCCATGTGCTCTACTCCTTTAAACACGTCTGTCCCCAAACCGGACATCTCGCGGATAAACCTCTCCCGTCGCCTTAAATCGGCTTCCCCGGATCTTCGGGGCGGGTTTCCGTTGTCGGGGAACTTCAGGTCTATATAGTCGCCTTGAAACCATAAGGAAAGAGGCGAATGCGCGGGCATTTCTTCACTATTTTGGCAGCTTTTGCCCTGTTGACCACGCCTGCGCGGGCCGATGGCGAGCGAGCGGGCGTGTTCGACTACTATGTCATGGCACTCAGCTGGTCGCCCAACTGGTGTGCAACCGAGGGCGATGCAAAGGGCTCCGAGCAATGCGATTCACGGCATGACTACGGCTGGACCCTGCACGGGCTCTGGCCCCAGTTTCACCAGGGCTGGCCCAGCTACTGCCGCACCACCGAAACGCCGCCGACCCGTCGCCAGACAAGCAAGATGGGCGATATCATGGGCACCTCCGGCCTGGCCTGGCATCAGTGGAAAAAGCACGGCACCTGTTCCGGCCTGTCGGCCCGTAGCTACTATGACCTCTCGCGCACCGCCTATCAAAGCATCACCCGGCCAGAGATTTTCCGCCGTCTGGACAAGCCGGTGAAACTCCCGGCATCCGTTGTGGAAGAGGCCTTCCTGAAAGCCAACCCGCAGCTCTCTCGCGACAGCCTGACCATCACCTGCCGTGACGGTTTCATTCAGGAGGCGCGTGTCTGCCTGTCCCGCGACCTGACCCCGGTGCCCTGTGGTCGCGATACCATCCGCGATTGCACGCTCAAGGATGCGGTCTTCGAGCCGGTGCGCTAGGCCCCCCGCTCACCTGCGCTCCCGCAACTGTGACAGACAAACACGTCCGGGCGTGTTACGCTGATCGCACGACATGCCGCGCGAAGGCCCAATCGTGGGGAACCCCACCGGGACCGACCGAGACCCGATGCGCCATGTCCGCAAGCTCTTGGCCACCGGTCCCGGCTTTGACCCTGCTGTTCCGCGCGGCACGCCCCGGCGAGCCACAGGAGGAGCCAAGCCATGTCAGAAGTCGCCCCTAAGACCATCGGAAACCCGGCAAGCTGGGTGTTTCAGTCGCTGCGATCCGCCAGCCACGGCACAGCCGATGCCATTGACGAGATACGCAGCGAGGACAGTGCAACGCCACAGGTCCGCACACTTGACCTCAGCGACATTTCCGCAGCCCTGCGCGATGGCTGGCAGGATTTCAAGGCGGCGCGGTCGGATGCGATGTTCCTTGTCTTTATCTACCCGCTGATTGGCATCGCCATGATCATGAGCGGCTTTCACCTTGCGGTGCTGCCACTACTGCTGCCCATGGTGATGGGCTTTGCGATCGTCGGCCCTGCCGCCGCCATCGGCCTTTATGAAATGTCCCGCCGCCGCGAAGCGGGCGAGAGCGCGAGCTGGATGTCGGCCTTTGCCGTCCTGCGCTCTCCCGCCTTTGCATCCATCCTGATGCTGGCCTTCTACCTCGCGGCGCTCTTCGTCATCTGGATCATGGTGGCACAGGCCATCTTTGCCGCCACGCTGGGCCCCGACGCCCCATCATCCCTCAGTAGCTTTGTGACCGACGTGTTCACCACCGGGCCGGGCTGGACGATGATGATCATCGGCACCACAACCGGCGCGATCCTGGCCTATGCAGCGCTTGCGATCAGCATCGTGTCTTTTCCGCTGCTGCTGGATCGTCACGTTGGCCTGCCGGTTGCCGTGGCCACCTCGCTCGAAGTGATGCGCAAGAACCGCTTTGTCTGCCTGTGCTGGGGGCTGCTGGTCGGGGCGGCGCTGCTCATCGGCTCGCTACCCCTATTCGCCGGGCTGATCTTTGTGGTGCCCGTGCTCGGCCACGCCACTTGGCATTTCTATCGCCGCGCGGTGACATAAACCCGCAAGACAGCCCCGACGCCAGAATGCGGCGCTGGGACTGCCCCCGGGCGGGTGGGTCAGCTCTCGCCGCCCACTTCCAGCACGATCTTCCCGATATGGGTGGAGCCTTCCATCCGCGCATGCGCCGCCGCCGCCTCCGACAGCGGGAAGGTCGAATCCATCACGGGCCGCAGCTTGCCCGCCTCGATCAGCGGCCAGACCGCCTCCGCCAGATCCCGCGCAATCCGCGCCTTGGCCAGATCGCTCTGCGGTCGCAGGGTAGAGCCCGTCACCGTCAGTCGGCGCGCCATGATCTGGGCAAAGTTCAGCTCCGCCTTCGGACCTTGCAAGAAGGCGATGTGCACCAATCGCCCATCATCCGCCAATGCCCTGATGTTGCGGGGAATATAGTCTCCACCCACCATGTCGAGGATCAGATTGGCACCGCCATCCGCCTTCAGGATTTCAACGAAATCCTCGTCACGATAATTGATCGCGACCTCCGCGCCGAGCCCCACGCAGGCGGCGCATTTGTCGTCCGAGCCTGCGGTTGCATAGACCCGCGCGCCAAGCGCCGAGGCCAGCTGGATCGCGGTGGTGCCAATCCCGGAGGAGCCGCCATGCACCAGGAACCGCTCTCCCGCCGTCAGCCCGCCGCGTGTCACCACATTGGACCAGACGGTGAAGCAGGTCTCCGGCAGGCAGGCGGCCTGTTTCAGGCCGAGCCCTTGGGGGATCGGCAGGCAGTGGGCGGCAGGCGTGGCGACATAGTCGGCGTAGCCACCACCGGGCAGCAGGGCACAGACGAGGTCGCCAGGGCTCCAGCCGGTAACGCCCGCGCCGATGGCGACGATCTCGCCAGAGGCTTCCAGCCCCGGCAGATCACTTGCCCCCTTGGGCGGCGCATAGGCCCCCGCGCGCTGCAGCGCATCGGGGCGGTTGACGCCGGCATAAGCCACCCGGATCACCACCTCGCCATGCCGGGCCTCGGGCACCGGGCGCTCCACCGGTTTCAGAACATCCGGCGCGCCATGTTCGGAAATCTCGACGGCGCGCATGGTCTCGGGAAGGGCTGTGGGCATCGGGTCTATCCTTTCGTCGCAGTTGTCACGACAGCTAACACCCGGGCGTCCATTGGCCAAGCAGCACCACATCCGCAACGCCCCGCGAATGCGACGTCCGCCGGGCTGCTCAACGGTCGGCGCGGGGCGACCAGCGACCGGGAAGATCCTCACGGCTCTTGGGGGCGCGAATGTGGCTCATCAGCCAGTTCGGCCCCGCCAGCAGCGGTTTCAGCAGCGGGTTCTTGTTGACGCTGGCCTTCAAGGTCTCAACCTGCATCACATTGTCGATGCGCCGGTCGAGGAAGTCCCAGGTTGCCTGATGCTCCGGGCTGTCATCGCCAAGCCAGAACAGCACGGTGGAGGAATAGACGCCCGACAAGGTTGCCCGCTTGGTGTACCAGTTCACATCCTCGGAGGTATCGCCCAGCGCGGTCCAGATCGCATCCGCCGTGCCCCATATCAGCCGGGTGCCCTCGGCAGCATGCTGCGGCATGGCAAACAGCGTCGCGCCGCGGCGCACCGCCTCCTTGTCGCCAACCACCTCCAGCCGGTAGCGCACTGCGGCGGCCACCTTGTCGCGAAAGCGAAAACTGCCAAGGTCCGCCTCTGCAAGCCGCTGCAACATCTGCGCGTCACCGCGCTTGTGATAGGCCACCGCAAGATCCAACGCCCGGCGCGGGAACAGCGCCTCCGCCAGCGTCTGGTCGACACCCGAATCAGCCAGGGCTGCCCCCCAAGTCGCCGCGCTCCAGCCGTCAAACACCACATGCATCAAGGCTGCATCCAGCAGGCTATCCTGTAATTCGGCCCCCTGATCCGTAGATTCCCTTGGGTTTTCCGCCATGTCGCCCATGCTCCTCTGTCTTGTTGGCTCCAGTACTAGACAATTTAGTTCCGCCTTGCTATACGGCCACCTCCTGCAAATCCTTGCAACTCAACTTAGAAAGGTGGTGAAAACCACATGCAGGTTAGTGTTCGCGACAACAACGTCGACCAGGCGCTCCGTGCCCTGAAGAAGAAGCTGCAGCGCGAAGGCGTCTTCCGCGAAATGAAGCTCAAGCAACATTTCGAGAAGCCCTCCGAGAAAAAAGCGCGCGAGAAAGCTGAAGCTATCCGCCGTGCCCGCAAGCTGGCACGCAAGAAAGCACAGCGCGAAGGTCTCCTCTAAGACCCCTCGCCCGTCTCCAGTCGCTTCTGGATACTGTTTAAGAATAAAACCCCCGTGGCTTCCGCTCCGGGGGTTTCATTTTGTCCGGACCTGTCATGTCTGCCAGAACATGATGTTTGCCGCTGGAGGCCTTGCGAGGGGCCCTGCCCCTCGCGCTCCCCGAGGTATTTGGAAAAAGATGAAAGCGA
Source organism: Tritonibacter sp. SIMBA_163 (assembly GCF_046535935.1). Taxonomy (NCBI): domain Bacteria; kingdom Pseudomonadati; phylum Pseudomonadota; class Alphaproteobacteria; order Rhodobacterales; family Paracoccaceae; genus Tritonibacter; species Tritonibacter sp. SIMBA_163. Next base: position 47,616 of record NZ_JAWJBP010000008.1, on the reverse strand, counting down.
CTGCGGTTGCTCCGGTCAGTAGATCTTCGGCACGTAAAGCTCGTCCGGCAGCACCCGGCGTTCGTAGCTTGGGTTATATTCCCGGTCCGGCAAGGTGACCTTCTCGCTCGGTACGTCGTGATAGGGGATCCGTGTCAGCAAATGCTCGATACAGTTCAGGCGTTCGCGCTTTTTGTCGTTGCCCTCGACGATATACCAGGGTGCTTCATCGATATTGGTGCGGAAGAACATGTCTTCCTTGGCCTTGGTATATTGCTCCCAGCGGATGCGGCTTTCGAGATCCATCGGCGACAGTTTCCACTGTTTCATCGGATCGTGGATGCGCATGAGGAATCGCAACTGCTGCTCTTCGTCGGTGATCGAGAACCAGTATTTCAGCAGGATGACGCCGGAACGGACCAGCATGCGTTCAAATTCCGGAACGTCCTGAAAGAACTGTTCGACCTGATCGTCATCGGCAAAGCCCATCACCCGCTCGACTCCGGCACGGTTGTACCAAGAGCGATCAAACAACACGATCTCGCCCGCCGCCGGCAGATGCGGCACGTAGCGCTGGAAATACCACTGGCTCTGCTCGCGGCGGCTTGGTGCAGGCAGCGCCACGACCCGGGCCACCCGCGGGTTCAGCCGCTGGGTGATGCGTTTGATGACACCGCCCTTGCCGGCACTGTCGCGGCCCTCGAACAGGATGCAGACCTTGGCACCGGTGTGCTGCACCCAGTCCTGCACCTTGATCAACTCTGCCTGCAACCGCAGCAGGTTGCGGAAGTAGACCTTGCGGTCGAGCATCTCCGGATGTTGGGCGCGGTAGATCTTGCGCAGCTCCATGGACAGCATGGGCTCGGCAAATTCGATTTCGAAATCCTCGTCCAGCGTGTCCTGCAGCTCGGCTTCCAGCCATTCGAAGGATGTATTTTCCTGATCGCTGCTCACACTGTATCTCCTTATTCATGCAACAGGGTTATGTCACCGCATAATGGCGGCATGTAATCCTTTGGTGTCAGATGGCGTCGTGATGGTCGAAAAACGCCGATCAGGGCCGAGGAATTTCTCTCCTCCCTGACAATTCGACGCCAAAACGAGCATCGGACAGAAAATAGGCGGGCTCAGCCGCAGTCTCTTAGCCAAAAATTGTAGCCAATCACCGCTCCACCGGCAAGGTCAGGTGACCGGCAGTGCGGTGGTCTTGAACACGGTGCGCAGGGCGAAGCTCGACTGCATCTGAGCAACACCCGGCAGGCGGGTCAGGTGCTGACGATGGATGCGGGCAAAGTCATCGGTATTCTCTGCCACCACCTTCAGGATGTAATCCGCAGTGCCCGCCATCAGGTGGCATTCCAGCACATCCGGGATGCGCGCGACCGCCTTTTCAAACGCGTCCAGCACCTCATCGGCCTGGGTCTGCAGGGTGATCTCCACAAAAACCGTGGTTGGCACGCCCAGCTTGCGCGCATCCAGCAACGCCACGTAGTTGCGAATATAGCCGTCACTCTCCAGACGCTGAACACGCCGGTGGCAGGCAGAGGCCGAGAGGTTCACGGTCTCGCTCAGCTCGGCGTTGGACATCCTGCCCTGCTTCTGCAGGACCGCCATGATTCGACGATCCAATTGATCTAGCGCCAAATGACCTACCTTTTCTTGCGTAAGCGTCACTCATATTCGAAGATACTTCGAATGTCACCTTTTCAAAGCGCTCAAAAAAGCAGCACCTTTGAACCGCACACTGCGACACTTTGCCCCAAAGGGAACGGAGGAGACCCCATGAAAATCGGATGCCCCACGGAGATCAAACCCCAGGAATTTCGCGTCGGCATGACGCCCGATGCCGCGCGGGAAGCCTGCGCCCACGGCCATCAGGTGTTGATCCAGAAGGGAGCAGGCCTTGGCGCCGGTTTCCCGGACGACGATTACACCGCTGCCGGTGCCGTCATCATCGACACCGCCGAGGAGATCTTCGCCAGCGCCGACATGATCGTGAAGGTAAAGGAGCCGCAGTCCGGTGAACGCAAGATGCTGCGCGAGGGGCAGCTTCTGTTCACCTATCTGCACCTCGCGCCCGACCCGGATCAGACCCACGACCTGCTGGCGTCGAGATGCACAGCGATTGCCTATGAAACCGTGACCGATGATCGCGGCGGCCTGCCGCTGCTGTCGCCGATGTCCGAAGTCGCGGGCCGTCTGGCCCCGCAGGTCGGTGCCTGGACGCTGCAAAAGGCCAATGGGGGCCGCGGGGTGCTGATGGGCGGCGTGCCCGGCGTAGCCCCGGCCAAAGTCGTCGTTGTGGGCGGTGGCGTCGTTGGCACCCATGCTGCCAAGATTGCCGCCGGAATGGGTGCGGATGTGACCGTTCTCGACCGCTCCCTCCCCCGGCTCAAGTATCTTGATGACGTTTTTGGCGGCACGTTCAAGAATCGCTACTCCACTGCCGGTGCCACGGCAGAGCTGATCCAGGAAGCCGACATGGTGATCGGGGCGGTGCTGATCCCCGGCGCGGCCGCGCCCAAGCTGATTTCCCGCGCAGATCTTGCCGCGATGAAACCGGGCGCGGCGCTGGTGGATGTGGCCATCGACCAGGGCGGCTGTTTCGAGACCTCCCGCGCGACCACCCATGCCGACCCGATCTACGAGGTCGACGGCATCATGCACTATTGCGTGGCGAATATGCCGGGTGCGGTGGCGCGCACGTCGACGCAGGCGCTTGGCAATGCGACGCTGCCATTCCTGCTCGCCTTGGCGGACAAGGGATGGAAACAGGCCTGCGCAGATGATCCGCACCTGCTCAACGGGCTCAACGTGCACGCGGGCAAGCTGACCTACTACGCCGTTGGCAAGGCACTGGGCCTCGATGTGTTGTCGCCGACACTTGCCCTTCGCGACGCCGCCTAAGGTCCGATCTTTCAGCGCGGCCCTCGACATGGGGGCCGCGTTTTGCGCCCTACACCGCTGTTTGGCGGTCACGTTCGATAAATTCCCCTATGTTTTCGTTAAAAACCTCTCGATTCCGCGCGGCAGACTGACGCACTAAGGAGAGGCAAAACGGGCAGAGCCTCTGCCCACCAAGACGAACACTCCCCGTGCCTTGCCGGAGCATTCCCCGGCCTGCACGGCGATCTACGAGAAACGTGGGGACTGACATGGAAAATGTAATCGAACAGGCTGGCGCATATTGGCCACTGGTCGTCAGCGGCACAAAGGCGCTGATCGTTCTGGTGCTCGGCTGGATCGCCGCAGGCCTGATTTCAAGCGCGGTGCGCACCCGCATCAACAAGACACCGCAGATCGACGAAACACTGGGCAACTTTGTCGCAAGCCTGGTGCGCTGGGTTCTGCTGGCAATCGTTCTGGTCGCCGTACTTGGCATCTTTGGCATCGAGGCCACAAGCCTCGTCGCAATGCTCGGCGCTGCGACCCTCGCTATTGGCCTGGCGTTGCAGGGCACTCTCAGCGACATCGCTGCCGGTTTCATGCTGATCCTGTTCCGCCCCTACAAGCTCGGCCAGTTTGTCGACATCGGTGGCACCTCCGGAACGGTCAAGGACCTGAACCTCTTCGTCACCGAACTGGTGACCCCGGACAATGTGCAGATCATTGTTCCCAACGGTCAGGCCTGGGGCACCATCATCACCAACTACTCGGCGCATGATACCCGGCGGCTCGATATCACCTATGGCATCGACTATGGCGACGACATTGAGAAGGCCAAGGCGATCATCCTGCGGCTGGCCGAGGCCGATGGCCGCGTGCTGTCGAACCCCGAACCCTGGGTGCGGGTGACCAACCTCGGCGACAGTTCGGTCGATATTTCGACCCGCCTGTGGTGCACTGCCGGTGACTACTGGGAGCTGAAATGGGCGATGATCCAGGGCGTAAAAGAAGCGTTCGACGCCGAAGGTATCTCCATCCCCTATCCGCATAGCGTGGAAATCCAGAAAGAAGGCTGAGCCGACCGGGTCTCAGCGTCCAAACACGGTCCCCTGCCTGCCGGCGGGGGACACATCGGAATAGGACAATGGCCTGTCGCGTTTCGCCTCGGTCGTGCCCTGCGGCTTGCTGCTCAACAACGGAGCGGTGCCGAATTTCAGCGTCTGGCCATCATGCGCCTGGAAGGCCCAGCGGGCTACCATGAAATGCAGACTGCGCTGCTCTTGCCCCTGCTCGTCCTGCTCCCGTTGCGCACGCCATGATCCCTCGCATTGCACCGGCAGCTGGATCGAATTGATATCGCGCATTTTCACCCCCAGGAGCGCATCCTTGTGCTGGGCCTGCGCGTACATGTAGCGCAGCTGTGTATAGAGCGCCTGGAAGTGGGGCCGACGACGACCGGCAAAGACGACCGTCACCTCCGTACCGTCCGCGTTGAACCCGCGCGCGGAGCAATCCCCACGTGAGGTGGTCCCAAACACCGGCACAAGCGCCAACTGCACCTGAATCACACCGCCCTTGAAAAGGCCGCTGTCCTCATATTCCGGGGCAACTGCACCGCGCGCGCGGCGATCTATTCTAGGGATATCTGGCGGCATTGGCATACGTTAATGTTCAGGAAAAAGACATCACACTCAAGGTGCGATCCAAGCATCAACTATCCGTTTGATTTATTAAGAAAGCGTGGCTGCAGACCTCGGCACCCCCGCTTTCTGCGCCGGAATAGATGTGCGGGAAACTGTCGAAACCGTCCCCCGCCATCCCTTCGTTCAGCGCTTTATATCGCGATACATGATCCGGGTCGGCATGTCGTTATAGAGACCAAGCGCCTCTTCTGGACGATACCCCAACCGCAGCGCCACCTTCTGTGACACGTGATGTTCAGGATCAAAGATACAACATGTGCGGTGCCACGTCGGATGCTCATCCGCCCAGGCATGTATGCGGGCAACCGCCTCGGTGGCGACACCGCGTCCATGCACCTCAGGTGACAACACCCAGCCGGCCTCGGGAACGCCATCGAGGCTGGGCTTTAACGCACGTTTGTAGTCGGCAAACCCGACATCGCCGGCATATGCGCCAGTGTCGCGCAGGATCACCGCCCAATAGCCAAAGCCGAGCATCTGCCAATGACCGATATATTTCATCAGGCGTGCCCAGCTGGCCTCCTCGGTCGATGGGGTGCCCGTAATGTAGCGCACCACCTCCGGTTCCGCCCACATGCGCGCGAGATCGTCGAAATCCTGCACCTCATGCGGGCGCAGGATCAGACGGTCGCTCTCCAGCACAACCGGCGTCATGCAGGCAGCTTGCCCGTCAGCACATAGGTCAGGATTTCCACCACCTGACGCGGCTCTTCAGCCACCGCCAGTGCCGCCGCGTGCACCTCTTTCAGCGCGTGCTGGTGCTCTGGCGGGTTCAGCACGATGATCGACTTGCCCAGCGCAGCGGCATAGCCCGCATCAAAGGCCGCGTTCCACTGTTTGTATTTCTCACCAAAACGCACCACCACCACATCGGCGTCCTCGATGCCCTTGCGGGTGCGGATGGCGTTCAGCTTGGCGCCCTTGTGGTCGTGCCAGAACTTGTTGTCCTCGGCCCCGAGGATCGTCACGCCGCAATCGTCAGAGGCATCGTGATCGGTCACCGGGCTATCAAAGCGCAGATTGAGATCGCGCGCGCCTTCGATGATCTGCTCGCGCCAGTCTGTGTGGATCTCGCCGGAAAGATAAACGGATAGGGTCATGCTTGGTCCTCCTGCCTTGCCCCCTGCGGGAGCCATGGGTTCGGGCCAAGACCTAGCCGCTTGCGCACCCGGGGCCAACCCCGTCAGCGCTTGCGCGCCACAACAAAACGATTGGGCAGATCAACCGGATAGCTGCCTGTTTCGATGATCTCAAAGCCCGCGGCCTCGATCCGGGCCTGCCAATCGGCCACCGACATGAAATGCACCACGTCCGGTGCTTTGCCCACAAGACGCATCAATGGGATCATACCGCGGATCAGCAGGCGCTTCAGGGGGCTGCGGATATCTTGCATGCAGACCGTCTTGGAAATGAACAGCCCACCGGGACGCAGCCGCATTGCAGCCGCATGCAGGTTGGCGTCCAGGTCTCCCAGCAGGTGAAACAGATTGAACGCCAGCACCACGTCAAACGGCCCCTCCGGCGCCGTCATCGGCTCTGCCTGCACCAGCTCTAGATTGGTGACCCCGGCCTCCTGCGCCCGCCGGGCGCCGAAGTCGAGCATCTTCTGCGACAGATCGGTTGCCACCAACCGACCCAGATGTGGCGCTAATTTCACTGCCGTGTTGCCGGTGCCACAGCCCAGCTCCAGCGCCTCCTGATCCGGTTGCAGATAGCTGGCCGTGCGCTCCAGCGTGATCTGATAGGCTGCCTCATCCTTGATCGGGCTGGCGGCATATTTGGCGGCGATCTTGTCCCAGAACTGGGCCTCATTGGTCATGGCATCTCTCCTGCGGCTGCCGCCAAAATACACATGCGGGAATGCCATAAGAATTGCGGAAATACGCAAGGCTTATATACATATTTGCATGGACAGCCCGCCCTCACCCGATTGGAATCACATCCGCGCCTTCCTCGCCACCGCCGAAGAGGGGTCTCTTTCCGCCGCCGCCCGCAGTCTCGGCCTCACCCAACCCACCCTGTCACGGCAGGTCGCGGCGCTGGAGACAGAGCTGGGCGTGATGCTGTTCGAACGTGTGGGCCGCGCGCTGGTGCTTACCCAGGCGGGACAGCAGTTGCTGGATCAGGGCCGCCAGATGGGCAAGGCTGCCACCGCGTTGACCCTGTCCGCCAGCGGTCAGGCCAACGCCATCGAGGGCACGGTGCGGATCACCGCCAGCGACATTCTCTCCGCCCATGTGCTGCCGCCGGTGCTGCACCACCTGCGCCGGATTGCGCCCAATCTGAAGGTCGACATGGTGGCCACCAATGACATCCGCGACCTGATGAAACGCGAGGCCGATATCGCCATTCGCCATGTCCGCCCCGACCAGCCCGACCTGATCGCCCGGCTGGTGCATGAGGGTAACGCGCATTTCTATGCCGCCAGCAGCTATCTCGACCGGCGCGGCCGCCCGCAGGCACCGGCGGACCTGCCCGGTCATGACTTTGTCGGATTTGGCGACAACGCCGAGATGATCGCCTATGCACAAGGCCTGAACCTGGAGATCACCCCCGAACAGTTCCACATCGGCTCCCGCAATGGTCTGGTCGCCTGGGAGCTGGTCCGCAGTGGCTTTGGCATCGCGCCGATGTACACAAAGGTCGCCGAACAGACTGCAGGCATCGAGCGGGTCCTGCCCTGGGTCGATATACTGCGGTTTCCGTTCTGGCTCACCACCCACCGCGAAGTGCATACCAGCCGCAAGATCCGTCTGGTGTTCGATCACCTGGCCGAAGCGCTGAGCAATCAAAGCTGACAGGCTTTCTCTTGCCCCAAAATGGCGCAGCGCGCGAAGGGCTGGCCCCGCGCACCCGCAAAACGAAAAACGCGCCCCATAACAGGGCGCGTTCCTTCAATATATTTAGACGTGCAAGCGCGCGATCAACCGCGCAGGGTGCCGCCGGTGGCCTTGGTCACCTTGGTGACGATCTTCTCGCTCACCGCCTCGATGTCCTTTTCGGTCAGGGTCTTGTCCGTGGGCTGCAGCCGCACCGCGATGGCCAGAGATTTCTTGCCCTCGCCCAGCGCGCCGCCGATGAACTCGTCAAAGACCCGCACATCGTTGATCAGCACCTTGTCGGCACCGGCAGCGGCATTGACCAGCGTCAGTGCCTCCACATCCGCATCCACCACAAAGGCAAAGTCCCGCTCCACCGCCTGCAGATCGCTGATCGCCAGCGCGCTGCGGCTGGCGCTGGATTTGCGCGGCAGCGGGATCTCGTCCGGATAGATGGTGAAGGCCACGGCAGTGCCCTTGATGCCCAGTTCGGCCAGTACCTTGGGGTGCAGTTCGCCAAAGACGCCCAGCGTTTTCTTCGGCCCCAGACAGATGCGACCATGACGGCCCGGATGCCACCAGGCCTCGCCCTTGCGCAGGACCTGCACCTTGGCCGGTGCGCCGATCGCGGCCAGCACCGCCTCGGCATCGGCCTTGGCATCATAGACGTCCCAGTTGCGCGACTCGCCATGCACGTCCTTGGGCCCGTTGCGGTTCACCAGCAGGCCCGCGATCTGGATGCGCTCTTCGCCCGGCTCGCCACCGGTGAAGGCAGGTCCGACCTCGAACAGCGATACATCGGCAAACCCGCGCGCCTGATTGCGCGCTGCCGCCTGCAACAGACCGGGCAGCAGGTCCGGGCGCAGATGCGACATCTCCGAGGAGATCGGGTTGGCCAGCATGGTGGCGTCGGTGCCGCCGCCAAACAGACCCGCTGCGGCCTTGTCTATGAAGGTATAGCTCACCACCTCGTTGTAGCCGAGCGAGGCCGCCGTGCGGCGCGCCATCTGCAGGCGGCGCTGCTGCGGTGTCATCACCGGCGCCGGAATGCCTGCGGTCAGACGCGGCAGCGGCTTGCCCTCCAGCTTGGTCAGCGAAGCAATGCGGGCGACTTCCTCGACCAGATCCGCCTCGCCCTGCACATCGGGGCGCCAGCTCGGCACATGTGCCATATTGCCCTCAAGGCGAAAACCAAGTCGGGTCAGGGTCTGGCGCTGCTCGCTTTCGGGAATGTCCATGCCCACCAGCGACTGCACGCGTTCGGCGTTCAGCCGGTAGCTGCGAGAATGATCCGGTACATCGCCTGCAGCGACCACATTCGACGGCTCACCACCGCAGAGATCGAGGATCATCTGCGTTGCGCGCTCCAGCCCCTCGTAGGTGTACTCCGGGTCGACGCCACGCTCGAAGCGGTAGCGCGCATCGGAATTGACCTTCAGCGCACGGCCAGTGGTGGCGATCTGAACGTGATCCCAGAACGCGCTTTCGAGGAAGACATCCACGGTCTCCTCGGTGCAGCCGGTTTCTTCGCCGCCCATGATACCTGCGATGCTCTCGGCACCATTGTCATCAGAGATGACCATCTGGCCCGGCTGCATCGTGTAGGTTTTCTCGTCCAGTGCCAGCAGCTCCTCGCCGCCCTCGGCCCGATGGATGCGCAGGTTGCCGGTGACCTTTGCCGCATCAAAGACGTGCAGGGGCCGGTTCTGGTCGAAGGTGAAGAAGTTGGTGATATCCACCAGCGCCGAGATCGGACGCAGGCCGATGGCATTCAGCCGATCCTGCAGCCATTTCGGCGAGGGGCCGTTCTGAACGCCACGGATCATGCGGCCCGTGAACAGCGGGCAACCATCCAGGGTATCGTCATCGATGGAGACCTTGATCGGGCTGTCGTACTGCCCCTCAACAGGCATGTAATCGCGGGTCTTCAGCGTGCCCAGACCGCGCGCCGCAAGGTCACGGGCAATGCCGAACACACCCAGCGCGTCGGGACGGTTCGGGGTGATCGCGATCTCGATCATCGGGTCGACCTTGGCGGCGTCATTCTCCGCCAGCCAGTCTACCAGCCGCTCGCCGACCTCGCCCGAAGGCAGCTCGACGATGCCGTCGTGATCCTCGCCCAGCATCAGCTCTTTCCACGATGCCATCATGCCATGGCTCTCAACACCGCGGATTTTGCCCACGGAGAGGGTGAAATCCAGCCCCGGCACATAATCGCCCGGCTTGCACAGCACCACGGTGATGCCTTCTCGCGCGTTGGGCGCGCCGCAGACGATCTGCTTTTCGCCCTCGTCGGTCATCACCCGGCAGACGCGCAGACGGTCCGCGTCGGGATGCTGCTCGGCGCCCACCACCTTGGCCAGGGTAAAGGCCTTGAGGGCGTCGGCGGGGTTCACGACCTCCTCGACCTCCAGCCCGAGGTCGGTCAGGGTCTCGGTGATCTCCTCAACGCTTGCGTCGGTGTCGAGGTGGTCCTTGAGCCAGGAGAGAGTGAATTTCATCGGTCAGCGCCCTTTGGCAAAGTCATCAGGTTTGCCCATGGCAATGACAAAGATTGCCCCCGGGTTCAAGCCTTGGCGCACCGGAGCGGGACCATGACCGGCAACTGCGGCGCGATTGCCGCCGCGCGCAAGCGGATCCCCTGCCGACAGGCGGCTCCTGCCCGCCATCGCGACAGCCCTCAGGGGTAGGACGGGGCACGCCCCATCAGCTCGTCCAGCTGCCGACCGATCCAGCCGTGCGGCACAAAATGCCCGCCCGGATGCAGGTCCAGCGTCACCGCCCCCTTGGCGCAGTCCCAACTGGTACGCGTAAAGGTGAGGAAGCTGCGCAGCTGCCAATTGCCCTGCCCGAGCCCGGCAGCACAGCCCAGCCGCGCCCGCCACAGCGCCACCGGATAGGTGGTGTCACCGCCCGACCCCATTGGGAACTCCATCACCGTGTCGGACAGCCCATGCACATGGCGCACCACCGGTGGCGCTTCGGCGCAGGTCTCGCGCTGGTCGATACTGCCGGCGACCGCCAGCAGCGCCGCAAGGTCATTGCCGCTCTCGCAGGCATAGCGCCAAGCCATCGCCGCCCCATAGGAATACCCAGAGACATAGATCTGCTGCGCATCCACCGGATAGCGCGCCAGGACATCCGCCAGTACCTGATCGCCAAAGCCCACATCTTCGCTGCCCGCGCGCCAGAAATCCCAGGTTTTGCGCCGCCCGTTCGGGGTGACCAGCAACACGCCCCGCCGCCGGGTGGAGGCACCGATCCGGTCGCTGTTTTGCGCATGCACCCCGGTGCGCGCCCAGCCGTGAAAATGCATCAGCACCACCAGCGGCGTCTCGCCATCCCAACCGTCGGGCTCCATGACGTGATAAGAGCGCTGCCCCAGCGTGCAGGGCACATCAAGACGACAGCGCTCGGCCGCCATCTCGGCGTGCAGCGGCAGCGCAAGGAACAGGAGGGCGAGACCACAGAGAACAAGACGCAGCATAATCCGGAGCCTAGCCATCGCAGCGCGCCTGTCATCTCACATGTTTGTGGGAGGCTTATCGCTCATAGCGCTCCGCGAGTTCCTCATCCTCGCCCATGGCCGCGAGCTTTATCTCCCGGATCAGGCGGATGCTGGGTTTGGCGGCAAAGAGGATCGAGCCGATGAGGAACAGCCAGGTGCCTGCGGTCATCAGTCGCTCGGAGAAAAAGAAGATGGAGCCGATCACAAAGCTGAAGGCGGCACCGAAATCCGCCAGCGTATAGGCGATCTCGAACCGGGCATAGCGGCGGCGTTTGGCAAGGCCGCCATGTTGGTGGTCGCGGTCAAAGAGCATGTGTGTTCTCCGGCTTTTGGGGTCCGGTGCGGAAGCTAGCGACGCAGGAGATGATTGCAAGCGGTCTGACATTGGGCCACGGCAACAATAGCCCCTCGCGAATGCGCCAAGTCACCCGATCAGCCCAAATAGAAAACCCGCCTGTAAGAGGCGGGTTGTTCAGAAATGCAATGTAAACCGGATGCAGCCTTTAGCGGCTCAGGCCCCCGTGCAGCGTCGGCACGTCAAGGCAGCTGAAGCCGTAGTGGCGCAGCCAGCGCAGATCGCTGTCGAAGAAGGCACGCAGGTCGGGGATGCCGTATTTCAGCATCGCCAGACGGTCGATACCGATGCCAAAGGCAAAGCCCTGGTACTTTTCGGGGTCGATGCCACCGGCGGCAATCACCTTCGGGTGCACCATGCCGGAGCCGAGGATCTCCATCCAGTCGTCGCCCTCGCCGATCTTCAGCTGGCCATTGTCCCAGCTGCAGCGAATGTCGACTTCGGCCGACGGCTCGGTGAAGGGGAAATGCGAGGCGCGGAAGCGCAGATCGACGCTCTCCACCTCGAAGAAGCTTTTGACGAACTCCTCCAGCACCCACTTGAGGTTGGCCATCGAGATGTTCTCATCCAGCGCAAGCCCCTCAACCTGATGGAACATCGGCGTGTGGGTCTGGTCGTAGTCGGCGCGATAGACGCCGCCCGGACAGATGATGCGCAGCGGCGCGCCCATCTTCTCCATCGAACGGATCTGCACCGGGCTGGTGTGGGTGCGCAGCACATGCGGCGGGCGATCATCGCCCTCGGCGCGGTGCATGTAGAAGGTGTCCATCTCAGCGCGGGCGGGGTGGTGGCCGGGGATGTTCAGCGCGTCGAAGTTGTACCAGTCGGTGTCCACCCGCGGCCCTTCGGCAACGGAAAAGCCCATTTCGGCAAAGATCGCAGTCAGCTCTTCGGAGGCCTGCGATATCGGGTGGATCGAGCCCTGGCCGCGCGGGCGCGTCGGCAGCGTCACATCGAGCCATTCTGAGCGCAGACGCTCATCCAGCGCCGCATCGCCCAAGGCGGCCTTCTTGGCGGCCAGCGCCGAGTTGATCTCGTCTTTCAGCGCGTTCAGCGCCGGGCCCGCCACCTGGCGTTCCTCCGGCGTCATCTTGCCCAGCTCGCGCATCTTCAGGGCCACTTCGCCCTTCTTGCCGACAGCCGCAAGGCGCACGGCCTCCAGCGCGTTTTCATCTGTGGCTTCGGCGATCTGGCCGAGGTATTTTTCTTTAAGATCGTCCATGACGGCCCCTCACGTCTCGCTTTGATGTCCTGCTACCATACGAGGCGTCGAAAGCAAGCACCTGCGCCGCCCGTAGCCTCCACAAGGCCCCTGCCCTGTCCTCCCGGTCACAGGGACGCGCCTGTATCGACCGGTAGATCGCTGTGGCCTGATGTCACCCTGCGTCAACAAGAGCAATTCATGCCTCTTGCAAGCCAGCCCTCAAAGGCCCACTTTAAGGCGACTCCTTATCCTAGGCCCAACCTGATGCGTGACCGGATCACCCGAAAGCTGACGACGATTCTCGCTGCGGACGCAGAACAGTTCAGCACGGCCATGACAGCGGATGAGGTTGGTACCTTTACCGAGCTGCAAGCCGCAAGGGATGTGTTCTTCAAACTGATCGAGCGTCACGGCGGCCGGGTGGCCAATACCGCCGGCGACGGGCTGATCGCGGATTTTCCCTCGGTGGTCGAGGCGGTGCAATGCGCCATCGAGGTGCAGCAGGAACTGGCTGCCAAGGACAGCGCCCTGTCGTTCCGTATCGGCGTCAACCTCGGTGATGTGATCTGCGACGGTGACGACCTGATTGGCGAAGGCGTCAACCTCGCCGCCCGCCTGCAAACCATGGCAGAGCCCGGCGGCGTTTTGATCACGCAGCAGGTCTACGACCACGTCAAAAACAAACTCACCATCGGCTTTGAGTATCTCGGCGACCGCCGTCCGCGCAATCTGACCGAAGACATTCCCGTCTATCGCATCTCGCTCGGCGCGCCACGCCACAGCCGCACCGCGCAGGTCTGGCAGGAACCGGATCCCTTTTCCGGTGCGCCCAAACGTGATTTCGCAGAGCCCGACAGCCCAGACCAAAGCTCAGCGCAGGCCGCCCCCCTGCGCGGCCTCGACAAACTGTGCGGACGACGCCTGCCGCTGGATGGCACAAGCCGTGGCCTGGGCATGGTGGCCGCGGGGCTGTTTGTGCTCGACCTGATCACCGGTCGCGGCATCTGGGCACATTGGCCAATGCTGGCCCTGTTTGCGGTGATTGCCCTGCGCGAGGGGCACAGGATTGTGGGCCGGTCAGAGTTTCTGGGCGCGCCTCTGAAAATGTGGACCATCGCTGCATTTCTGTTCTGTGTGAACCTGTTCAGCTGGCAAGGGGCGCTCTGGTCCCTCTGGCCGATTGGCGGCCTCGCCCTGATCGGCCTGTTCAAGCGCCGTGGCGCCTCCCAACCCGAATAGGCCTGCGGAGACAAGCCACGAACGGCTCACCGCTGCTCCTCCGATCACATCCGCACCGCGCATAGAAAAACCCGCCGGATCGCTCCGGCGGGTCTAAATCAGCTCAGCTCAACCTGAAATCAGGCGGCCAGCGCGTCCTGTGCCTGACGCACGATTGCACCGAATGCTTCGGGCTCGTGCACGGCGAGGTCTGCGAGAACCTTCCGGTCCACTTCGATACCGGCCAGGGTCAGGCCGTTGATGAAGCGGGAGTAGGTCAGTGCCTCGTCGTGGCTGCGCACAGCCGCGTTGATCCGCTGGATCCACAGTGCGCGGAAATTGCGCTTGCGGTTCTTACGGTCGCGGGTTGCGTATTGATTTGCCTTGTCGACGGCCTGACGGGCGACCTTGAAGGTATTCTTGCGGCGGCCATAATAACCTTTGGCTGCCTTGATAACCTTCTTGTGACGGGCGTGAGTGACGGTACCACCTTTAACGCGGGACATATCTCAGAACTCCTCTTAGCGGTCGTAGGGCATGTAGCCCTTGACGGTCTTTGCGTCCGGTGCGGACAGAGTGGAGGTTCCACGCGCGTCGCGAATGAACTTGTTGCTGCGCTTGATCATGCCGTGCTGCTTGCCGGCCTGCGCGGCCAGGACCTTGCCGGTCGCGGTCACTTTGAAGCGCTTCTTGGCGCTCGACTTTGTCTTCATCTTGGGCATTTCCGTCTCCTTTTAAGTAGGTTCGCTACACACGCGACTCGGCATGCCACTTTGGCCGGTCGCGCGAACAGGGGTGCCTGTTACGGCAGCTCGCCCGAAAGGGCAAGCAGATTCGGTTAGAGAAGTTGGCCGATGACCCGGAAAAACACATCCGGCACATCCGTAAGCCTATATCCATCGGGGTGGGTCAATGCCGCCCAGGCGATACACCCGCCCCCCGAAAGCAACAACGCCACAGCCATCACAGGGCTGCGGCGATGCGCATATGCGGAAAAGACCGCGGGCACTCCAAGCCAGGCAAGAACCAGCCCAATCACCAGAAATGCATCCGCATCCATATCTACCAGCACCCTTCACTACACGAAGGGTAGCCTATTATTCCGGGTCGGTGTTGTAAATCAGGCGTTCATCACAGGGCGCGATCCGCAGGATGTTGGTGGTGCCCGGCACGTTGAAAGGCACACCGGCGGTCACAACCACCTGATCGGTCTCACCCGCGAACCCGCCCGACCGCGCCGCCCGCGCGGCGGACACCACAGCCCCCTTGAACCGGTCGACCTTGGCGGTGATGACGCAGTTGCACCCCCAGCTGAGGCAAAGACGGCGGGCAGTGTTGGCCAGCGGCGTCAGCGCAAGAATCGGCACATAGGGCCGCTCCCGCGCAGTCAGCAGTGCAGTGGTCCCGGACTGGGTGAAACAGCAGATCGCCTTGATCTCGGTTTTTTCCGCGATCTCGCGAGCTGCGGCCACGATGCCATCCGCGATGGTGTCGCCCTTCGATGTGCGAGAGGCAGCAATGATCTCGCGATAGGTCGGATCCTGCTCCACCTCGGTGGCCACCTTGTCCATCGTCTGCACCGCCTCGATCGGATACTGACCGGCCGCGGATTCCGCACTCAGCATGATGGCATCGGTGCCTTCGTAGATCGCGGTGGCCACGTCAGAGACCTCGGCGCGGGTCGGCATCGGGCTCTCGATCATACTTTCCAGCATCTGTGTTGCCACGATCACCGGCTTTGCGGCGGCACGGCTCTTGCGCACCAGGCGCTTCTGGATCGGCGGCACATGCGACACCGGCAGTTCGACACCCAGATCGCCACGAGCAACCATGATCCCGTCAGACGCGTCCAGAATCTCGGCAAAATTGTCGACCGCAGCCGGTTTTTCGATCTTCGACAGAATCGCCGCGCGGCCATCTGCCAGGGTGCGGGCCTCGAAGACATCCTTTGCGCGTTGCACGAAGGACAGCGCCAGCCAGTCGACGCCCAGCGCACAGACGAATTCCAGATCCGCCCGATCCTTCTCCGACAAGGCAGCCAGCGGCAGGATCACATCCGGTACGTTCACGCCCTTGCGGTTGGAGATCGTGCCACCCGTGGTGACCACGCAGTTGGCGAAATCCTCACCGCAGTCTTCGACCTTGAGGCGAATTTTGCCGTCGTTCACCAGCAGCGAAGCCCCGGCTTCCAGCGCCTGGAAAATCTCCGGATGCGGCAGGCACACGCGGTTGATATCCCCCTCGGCCGGATCCAGGTCGAGACGGAATTTCGCCCCTTCTTCCAGTTCTTCCGAGCCGCTGGCAAACACGCCAACGCGCAGTTTCGGCCCCTGCAGGTCAGCCAGAATCGCGATGGTCGAGTCCAGATCGGCCTCCACCTGGCGGATAATCTTGTGCTTGGAGGCGATTTCTTCGTGGCTGCCGTGAGACATATTGAGGCGGAAAACATCCGCGCCCGCTTCATGCAGCGCACGAATGGTCTCGTAGGTCTCGGACGCAGGGCCGAGTGTGGCCACGATCTTGACGTTGCGCGTGCGTTTCATGGGATCTCTATCCTCCGGCTATCCGTGTTCAAAACGGCGGTGTCTCATATCAGTTCGCGCGGCAGGGCCACTGGCGGACAGACCAGCGCAGCGGCTCATGTTATCGCAAACATATTTATTGGTCTTATGGCTCAGATCACGCTGTGCCGCAACTGTTCTCCAGCTTCGCCACCAAATGATGACAGGGCGGTTAAGGACCTGTGACAGGCACACCTTATTTCACCCTGCATCGCTCCGGCAACAGGGCTTCGGGCCAGATCGGCGCCCCATGCCACCCCATGACAGCAAAAAAGCCCCCACCATTCGGCGAGGGCTTCGGGATCTTTTTCCGGAGGTCGCTGCCTAGGCCGCCAGCCCCTTGGATCCGATATCGAGGAATTTCTGGCGGCGATCCGAGATCAGCGCCTTGGCATCCATGTCTTTCATCTCCGCCAGCATCTCGGTGATGGCTGCCCCGACGGCGCGGTAGCTGGCCTCGGGATCGCGGTGCGCGCCGCCCAGCGGCTCCGGGATCACGCGGTCCACCACTTCGAGCGTCTTCAGGTGCTGCGCAGTGAGGCGCAGCGCTTCCGCGGCCTCGCGCATTTTCTCCGCATCCTTCCACAGGATCGAGGCACAGCCCTCCGGCGAGATCACGGAATAGACCGAATGCTCCAGCATCGCGACGCGGTTGGCAGTGGCAAAGGCCACGGCGCCACCAGAGCCACCCTCACCGATGATCACCGAAATCACCGGCACGCCAATCTTGAGGCTCATCTGCGTCGAGCGTGCAATCGCCTCGGACTGGCCGCGCTCTTCCGCGCCCTTGCCCGGATAGGCCCCGGTGGTATCCACCAAAGTGATCACCGGCAGGCCAAACCGGCCAGCCATCTCCATCAGCCGCACCGCCTTGCGATAGCCTTCGGGGCGCGCCATGCCAAAGTTATGGGTGATGCGCGATTTGGTGTCAGAGCCCTTCTCGTGCCCAATCACCACAACCGGCTGGTCGTTAAAGCGCGCAAGCCCGCCCATGACCGCAAGGTCATCGGCAAAATTCCGGTCGCCGGCCAGCGGCGTGTACTCGGTAAAGAGCTTTTCCACATAATCCTTGCAGTGCGGGCGCTCCGGGTGACGTGCCACCTGGCATTTGCGCCATGCGGTCAGATCCGAGTAGAGATCCGTCAGCAGCTGCGCGGCTTTCTTGTCCAGCGCGGCGGCTTCGTCGTCCACATCCATTTCTTCGTTGGTGCGCGCCATCGCACGCAGCTCTTCCGCCTTGCCTTCGATTTCGGCCAGGGGTTTTTCGAATTCAAGATACTGGGTCATACTGTCTCTACTGTCACGGTTTATCCGTTATATGGACTTACCCTGCGTCCGATGCAACTCTCCGTGTCACATCCAGCACTTTGCGCGACGGAGGAGGCAGACCACCGCCGCCCGTCTGGCTGCTGAAATGCGTGCCGCTACGGCCGCAGGGGCAAACTCAGCAAGATTTGTCACGCGGCTCTCTGGCATCACGGTGATGGCACCACAGAGAAGGACAGGCGCATGGCCACAGACTACGAGGATCGCATCCGGCGGGTGCTGGACTACATCCACAACAATCCGGCGGGCGACCTCAGCCTTGATCAGCTGGCCGATGTGGCGGCCATGTCTCGGTTTCACTGGCACCGGGTGTTTCGCGCCCTCACCGGCGAGACCTGCGGCCAATCTGTGCGCCGCATCCGGCTGCACCGCGCCGCCGTGGCGCTGGTGACGTCGCAGACTTCAATCGAGGACATCGCCGCCACCGTGGGCTATCCCAACCGCTATTCCTTCTCGCGGGCCTTCACCGCAGCCTACGGCCAGGCGCCGGGGGCCTTTCGCACGGCCGGGCGGCACCTGCCCCCTGCCGCGCTTCGCGATCCAAAGGAGCTTTTTATGTATGATGTTACCCTGCGCAGCGAACCTGCGCGCCACCTCGTCACGATCCCCCATCGCGGGCCCTACCCCGAAATTGGCCGGGCGTTCGAACAGTTCTCGGCCCTGGCCACCGCCCGCAATCTCTGGCCCGATCTTGGCCCCGTCATCGGCGTCTATCTCGACATGCCCGGCGCGGTGCCGGATGCCGAACTGCGCAGCTACGCCGGGGCTGAGTATCGCGCCGACACCACCCCCGAGGGGCTGAAGCCGCTTGACTTACCCGGTGGCAAGTCGGCCATCCTCACCTTCAAGGGGCCATATGTCGGGCTTTCTGCGGCCTATGACTGCCTGTTTGGCGGCTGGCTTCCGCAATCCGGCGAAACCCCGGCGGATGAACCCTGCTACGAGATTTATCTAAACGATCCGCGCAGCACCGCCCCCGAAGACCTCCTCACCGAAATCGTGCTGCCGCTGAAATAGAGCACCAGCCTTTTTCGGCCCCGCCGAAAAAGGGCGCGCAAAGGCCCCTCGATGGGGGTTTCGCGCGCCACAACCCGATGTGCGTTTCTGGGTCCGCAGGGGATCAGTGCGGCCAGATCACCGGATAGAGCGAGCCCACCAGCAGGACGGCCATGGTCCAGTTGAAGGCCATCAACCGTCGCGGGCTGGTCAGAAACCGCGCCATTTGCTGGCCCAGCACCGTCCAGGACCCCACCGAAGGCAAGTTGATCGCTCCAAAGATCACGCCAACAAGCAGGATCGCCCAGAGCGTATGATCCGGCGTGTAGGCGCTGATCGCCGTCAGGGCCATCGCCCAGGCCTTTGGGTTGACCCACTGGAAGGCCGCCGCCTGCAGGAAGGTCATCGGGGTGCCCACATCACCGTCCGTCCCGGTCTTGGCCGCCCCTGCGTTGGCGATCTTCCACGCCAGATAGAGCAGATAGATAACGGAGCCGACCTTCAGCACCGTGTAGCTCACCGGATAGGCGTCAAAGACCTGCACCAGCCCTGCCCCCACCAACAGCACCATGAACACGAACCCCAGCGCCACGCCCAGCATATGCGGGATGGTGCGGCGAAAGCCGAAATTGGCACCGGACGCCATCAGCATCAGGTTGTTCGGCCCCGGTGTGATCGAGGAGACAAAGGCGAAGAGCGCAAGTGCGGCAACAAGGTCATAGGTCATCATGCGCAATACTTTGCCGCGAGACCGTGCAAATGAAATTGCAAACTTGCACCGTTATCGCGTATTTACACAACAAATGGCGAAATCAGACCGAATAAACCAGCATATATTGCGTGAACTCACCAGCGACGGACGCCTCTCGAACCTGGAGCTGGCGGAGCGTGTGGGCCTGTCGCCCTCCGCCTGCCTGCGCCGCGTGCAGGAGCTGGAACGCGATGGGGTCATCACGGGCTACCGCGCAGTGCTGGACCCGCAGGCCATGGGCGTGGGGTTTGTCACCTATATTGGTGTGGGCCTGGGCGAGCACACCAAGGAGGCACAGGAGGCCTTTGAACGCGCAATGCGCAATGCGCCGGAGGTGGTCGAATGCCACAATATCACCGGCACCATCGAGTATCTGCTGCGCGTCGAATGCGCCGACCTCAAGAGCTACAAACAGTTCCACACCGAAATCCTCGGCACCTCGCCCTTTGTGACCGCGATCACGACCTACGTTGTGATGGGATCGCCCAAGGACCAGCGCGCCTGATCCGGTCGCAGCGAGCACCATGGGTGTTGCATACCCTGCGCACGCCGTCTCAGCGAAATCTTCTTGATCTCTCGCTAGGATCTCAGGTGATCGCGATCATCGTCCGGGCCTAACATCCCGGTCACATAGGAACCGGCTCTCCCTCATGGGAGGCGTGCAGAGACAACGTTTAGCGCGCGGGTGAATACACCCGCCCATCTCCGATCTGGCGGCGCCGCCCCTTATCGTCCTGACATATCAGATCCCCAGCCGATCCGAGGATCTTACACACAGCAACACTGACACGGCGCTCCTTCACTGGGACCGCCGGTTGTTCTGCTGCCGACAAGGCCGGTCTGGAGGGCTTGCGCCGCGCTGCGCGCGACGCCGCAGAGCCGGGGCCGCGCGCAGCGCGGCCCCGGCTTGGCCCAACGCTTTTGGGTCAGGTTTACCCTGATCCGCAAAGGGGCTGGAGCGCTCCCCTCCCACCCATCTCGAAACCTCACAGTCGCGCATTGTCTGGGCTGCAATGAACGCTTGAACTCAACCCCACTTGAGGCCGCAAGATCCCCGCAACGCCCTCATGCAGGAGAACGATCGACATGGACTTCACACAAGCGGGTATCATTCTGTTCACCCCCCACTATGAGGCCTGCATCGTTTTCTACGGTGAAGTCTTGGGGCTGACATTGCTCCACAGCATAGACCGCCCGGGAGAGACCCTGAGCACCTTTGACCTGGGGGGAACCTACCTGATGATCGAACCGGAAGAGGCCGTAGGTCCGCGTGAGAGCGGGCTGCCGCTCAAACTACGCTTTAACGTGGCTGACGTGGTCGCACGCTGTGAAGAGCTGAGGCGGCGTGGTGTGAAGGTCACGCTGCACCACCACAGCTGGGGCACCACTGCAGAGTTCCAAGACCCGGCAGGCACACGTTGCGCGCTGCGGTCAGATGCGGGGTTCGGACTGTGAGATGTGGACAATCACGTCCGGTGCGGGAAGAGCGCGCGAGGAAGAAAGGCTCTGCCTCGCGCGCCGGGACGTTGTCCGCTCGACGTGGGAGCGACAGCGCAGTCGCCGCGCTTCAGCCGCTTTTGGCGATAAGTTCGGACTGCGCCACGATGACCTCGGCCTGTTTGATCGAGGCGATGTCGACCAAACGACCCTTGTAGACGGTTGCGCCCGCGCCGCTGGCTTTGGCCTCTTCCATGGCGGCGAGAATGTCGCGCGCCTCGGCGACGGCCTCATCGGAGGGGGTGAAAACCTGATTGGCCAGGGCGATCTGTTTGGGGTGGATCGCCCATTTGCCGACCATGCCCAGCGTCGCGGAGCGTTTGGCCTGCGCGATATAGCCCTCGTCATCGGAGAAATCGCCAAAGGGGCCATCCACCGGCAGCACACCATGGGTGCGACAGGCGGCGACAATGGCGGCTTGCGCCCAGTGCCACGGATCGGACCAATGTTTGGTGCCTTCGCGGAGCATATAATAGTTTTCCTGCGTGCCACCGATGCCAGTGGTCTGCATCCCCATGGAGGCGGCAAAATCCGCAGCGCCAAGGCTCATGGCCTGCAGGCGCGGGCTGCTGGCGGCGATGGCCTCGACATGGGCGATACCTGCCGCAGATTCGATAATGACCTCAAAGCTGATCGGCTTTTGACGGCCCTTGGCACGCTCGATCGCCGTCACCAGCGCGTCCACCGCATAGACATCCTCGGCGCAACCCACCTTGGGGATCATGATCTGATCAAGCCGCGCGCCCGCCTGCTCCATCAGCTCCACGACGTCGCGGTACCAATAGGGCGTATCGAGCCCGTTGATGCGCACGCTCAGGGTCTTAGTGCCCCAGTTGATCGTATTGATCGCCTCGATCACATTGGCGCGGGCCTGATCCTTGTCTGAAGGGGCCACGGAATCTTCAAGATCGAGGTTGATCACATCCGCCGCAGAGGCGGCCATTTTGGCAAAGAGTTTCGTGTTGGAGCCGGGGCCGAACAGCTGGCAGCGGTTGGGGCGGGCCGGGGGCGTGGGCTGAAGGCGAAAGCTCATCTCTGGTCTCTCCGGGTTCATAAATTCCAAAATCGGTTCACGTTTTGGTATTTCGTTACTCACGTAATGGCAAGTCTTATTTGCAGCTGCAGCATCTCAATGATGCCGCGCTTGCATAGTCTTTCTTCGCGATCCGCGTCATCTCACGCGTATTCTGGCGCAAGCTGGGAATATCTTCGAAGAATTCAGCTATTGCTCGAAGAATTCTCCTCGAAGGCCTGCTGCACTGGCAAATTAGACAGGAAGTTGCAGCGCGATTGCCGCAAGCTACCTTGAACTCTGACGAATTCCAAAAAAGGACGCTGGATATGATCGAGACCCCTTATCTCCTGTTCCTCGGCGATGCGCCCGACATGCTGGCCGCCAAAGTTGCCATCGGCATCCGCGACTGGCGCCCTGACCATGCGGTTGGCCAGATCAGCCTGCCCGGCTGTGGTGCGAACCTCGGCCTCACCGAGATGACCCTTGAAGAAGCCAAAGCCGCTGGTGCCAAAACGCTGGTGATCGGTGTCGCCAACCGGGGCGGCAAGATCAGTCAGGAATGGAAAAAAGTGCTGGTGCAGGCGCTGGAAGAGGGCTTTGACCTTGCCTCCGGGCTGCACAACCTCTTGCGCGACGAGCCGGATTTGGCCGCCGTGGCCGAAGCGACGGGGCGCACCCTGCATGATGTGCGGGTGCCTTCAGTGCAGTATCCGATCGCCGATGGCGTCAAGCGTCGCGGCAAGCGGTGCCTCGCGGTGGGCACCGATTGTTCCGTGGGCAAGATGTACACCGCACTGGCGATGGACGCAGAGATGCAGGCGCGCGGTATCAAATCCACCTTCCGCGCCACCGGACAGACCGGCATTCTGATCACCGGTGACGGTGTGCCTTTGGATGCGGTGATCGCTGACTTCATGGCGGGCTCCATCGAGTATCTGACACCCGACAATGATGACGACCACTGGGATCTCATCGAGGGTCAGGGATCGTTGTTCCACGTGTCCTATTCCGGTGTGACCATGGCGCTGGTGCATGGCGGCCAGCCGGATGCGCTGATCCTGTGTCATGAGCCCACCCGCACCCATATGCGCGGTCTGCCCGATTATGATGTGCCCTCGCTGGAGGAACTGCGCGATGTGGCCCTGCCGCTGGCGCAACGGGCCAACAAGGACTGCAAGATTGTCGGCATTTCCGTGAACACCCAGCATCTGGGTGAGGAGGAAGCGGTGGCCTATCTGAAGGAAGTTGAGGGCCGCATGGGCCTGCCTGCGGTGGATCCCTATCGCCACGGTGCCGGTCGTCTGGTGGACGCGCTGGCTGCGGTCTGATTGAACATCTTTGCCGGGGGCGTCTGCGGATCTCGCAGGAGCCTCCGGCGGAGGTATTTTTGAAAAGATGAAGAAGGGGTGGCGGCGCTGCCCGAAGGGAGAGCCATGAAAATCACTGTCACCCCCGATGTGTTCAAACTGGCGCAAGTGTTCACCATCTCGCGCGGATCGCGCACCGAGGCCAAGGTGCTGACGGTTCGGGTTGAGGATGGAGATCATGTGGGCTGGGGCGAATGTGTGCCCTACGCGCGCTATGATGAGACGCTGGAGTCGGTAACGGCAGAGATCGAAGCGCTGCCTGACGTGTTTACGCGCGAGGAACTGCAGAGGCTGCTGCCCGCCGGGGCCGCGCGCAATGCGGTGGATTGTGCCCTGTGGGATCTGGAGGCCAAGAAGGCCGGCAAGCCGGTCTGGGAATTGGCTGGGCTGGATCAGCCGGGGCCGGAGATCACTGCTTATACGCTGTCGCTGGCCTCTCCTGAAGAGATGCAGACACAGGCCGCAGAGAACGCCCATCGTCCGCTGTTGAAGATCAAGCTTGGCACGCCCGAGGATATGCCCCGCCTTGAGGCGGTGCGCGCGGGCGCGCCCGAGGCGCGGATCATCATTGACGCCAATGAGGGCTGGTCGGCCGAGGTTTATGCCGAGCTTGCACCGCATCTGCTGCGCCTTGGGGTGGAGCTGGTGGAACAACCCCTGCCCGCAGGTGAAGATGAGGCCCTGATCGGGATGGAACGTCCGGTGCCGGTCTGCGCCGATGAGAGCGCGCATGACTGCGCCAGCCTGCCAAAACTCAAGGGCAAATATGATGTTGTGAACATCAAACTGGACAAGACTGGCGGTCTGACCGAAGCCTTGAAATTGCGCGATGCAGCGCTGGCCGAGGGCTATCAGGTGATGGTCGGCTGCATGGTCGGATCGTCGCTTGCGATGGCGCCCGCGACACTGGTGGCACAAGGTGCGTTGGTGACGGATCTTGACGGGCCGCTGCTTCTGGCCGAAGACCGTCCCGAACCGCTGACTTTTGACGCCGACGGGGTGCACCCCCCGCGGCCCGCGCTCTGGGGCTAAGGAGACGACCATGACCCGTACCGTATATGTAAACGGCGACTACCTGCCGGAAACCGAGGCCAAGGTCTCTATCTTTGATCGCGGCTTTCTGATGGCGGATGCGGTCTATGAGGTGACCTCTGTGCTGGGCGGCAAGCTCATTGATTTTGAGGGCCACGCGGTGCGCCTGAAGCGGTCGCTGGATGAGCTGGAGATGGCCGAACCCTGCACCAAGGACGAGCTGCTGGAGATCCACCGCAAGCTGGTGGAGCTGAATGGTATCGACGAGGGGCTGGTCTATCTGCAGGTCACGCGCGGCTCGGACGGCGACCGGGATTTTGTGTTCCCCTCCGCCGACACCAAGCCGACCATCGTGTTGTTTACGCAAAACAAACCCGGTCTGGCCGATAGCCCGGCGGCCAAGAAGGGCGCCAAGATCATCTCGATCGAGGACATCCGCTGGGGCCGTCGCGACATCAAGACCGTGCAGCTGTTGTACCCCTCAATGGGCAAGATGATGGCGAAGAAAGCCGGCGCCGATGATGCCTGGATGATCGAGGATGGCCATGTGACCGAGGGCACCTCGAACAACGCCTATTTCGTCAAGGATGGCGTAATCGTCACGCGCCCGCTGTCCAATGACATCCTGCACGGCATCACCCGCAAGGCGGTGCTGCGCATGGCCGAAGAGGCGCAGTTGAAGGTCGAAGAACGCCTATTCACCATCGACGAGGCAAAAGAAGCCGACGAGGCGTTTACCACCTCGGCCTCTGCCTTTGTGATGCCGGTCGTGGAGATCGACGGTGTCGCGCTGGGGGACGGCACGCCGGGCCCGATCGCCAAGCGCCTGCGCGAGATTTACATTGAAGAAAGCGTCAAGGTGGCGGTCTGAACACCGCGAGACGTGACGCAATTATTCAAAAGGCCGCTCCCTTCGGGGCGGCCTTTTTTGCTGTCACTGATCCGACATTCTCAAAGTTGACGCCGCGCAAGATAGCTGTTTGAGGGCAGCCTTTTGGCGCGCTGTCCCTTGGCCGCGCCGGGCGCAGCAGGGATCGGGCTATGCTGTGACTCCCGGTCCGGGACAAGGGTGACCTGCGTCCCTGCCTGCGCCAGCGCAGGAACGCGGGCCCGCTCAGCCCTTATCGGTGCCGACGTTTTCCGCAAAAGCCTGCTTGAACGCATCCTGCGTCTGCGCACTGGCATCGGTCTGATAGTTGGCTTTCCACTCCGCCATGGTCATGCCGTAGAAGATCTCGCGCGCATCCTCCTTACCCATCTCGATGTCCCTCTCGTTTGCCGCTTCCTGATACCAGCGGCTGAGGCAATTGCGGCAGAACCCCGCAAGGTTCATCATGTCGATATTCTGCACATCGGTCCGATCTTCCATCAGATGCTTGCGCAGCCGACGGAAGGCAGCGGCTTCCAGTTCCAATTGCGTCTGGGCGTCGATATCCGGCTGGGTCATGTCTCGCTCCTGTAGGTGGGTTACGTCAGAGGTAGCAACGACAACGACCTGCGGCAAGGCGGGACGCTCGCCCGCCCGAGACCGCTACGGGGCAGAATTGGACGGATTGATGCCGTGACCCACAGCGCGATCACAAGCTGCGAACGACGGCGATTCTGGCCGCGAGCACCGCACGACAAGTGGCGCACCAAACACCAATGCGACAAGTGACGACGCTCAAGGCAGAGGAGCAAGTCATTGATTTTATTTGGGGGATTTCCATGGTGCTGCTGGAGAGAATCGAACTCTCGACCTCTCCCTTACCAAGGGAGTGCTCTACCTCTGAGCTACAGCAGCGCCGTGAGGGGGCTTCTATGCATATTCGCTGAGGGATGCAAGTCCATCTGGACGGTTTTTTTTGACTAAGTTAGACAGGCTATATGGCAGAGAAAAACAAACCTTCCGGCAACCGGTCCCAGGCCTCTCGCGAGGACCGCCTGAAAGCGGCCCTAAAGGCAAACATGGCCCGGCGAAAGGCGCAAGCCAAGGCCCGGACCACACAAAAAGACGACGCTTCGCGCGACGCTAAAGGATAGAGCAGATGGATTCGATTTTGGTTACAGGCAACGGCCCGCTGCACGGAGAGATTCCGATCGCCGGGGCGAAAAATGCCTGCCTGACACTGATGCCCGCGACCTTGTTGAGCGAAGAACCGCTGACGCTGACCAACGCGCCGCGGCTCAGCGACATCCGCACCATGACCGCGCTGCTGCAATCGCTGGGGGCCGAGGTCTCGGCACTGCAGGACGGTCAGGTTCTTGCGATGTCGAGCCATGGTCTCGACAATCACACCGCCCATTATGACATCGTGCGCAAGATGCGCGCCTCGATCCTCGTGCTGGGGCCGATGCTGGCGCGCGACGGCCACGCCGTGGTGTCGCTGCCCGGCGGCTGCGCGATCGGCGCGCGCCCGGTCGACCTGCACCTGAAGGCGCTCGAAGCGCTGGGGGCGGAAATGGAGCTGCGCGACGGCTACGTGCACGCCAAGGCTCCCGGCGGGCGTCTGACCGGCGGCACCTTCGAGTTCCCCATCGTTTCCGTTGGTGCAACCGAAAACGCCTTGCTGGCGGCCACCCTGGCCAAGGGCACCACGGTGCTGAAAAACGCCGCGCGCGAGCCGGAAATCATCGATCTCGCCGACTGCCTGCGGGCGATGGGCGCGCAAATCGACGGCGACGGCACCGAGACGATCACCATCCAGGGCGTCGACCGGCTGCATGGCGCGACACACCCGGTGGTCACCGACCGGATCGAACTGGGCACCTATATGCTGGCGCCTGCGATCTGCGGCGGCGAGGTCGAGCTGCTCGGCGGACGCCGCAACCTGCTGGAGGCCTTTTGCCAGACGCTGGAAGCCGCCGGTGTTGAGGTCAGTGAAACAGACAAGGGTTTGAAGGTGGTGCATAAATCCGGCCGCGTGAAGGCGGTGGATGTGGTCACCGAGCCCTTCCCGGGCTTCCCCACCGACCTGCAGGCACAGATGATGGCGCTGATGTGCACCGCCGAGGGCGTGGCGACGCTGGAAGAGAAGATCTTCGAGAACCGCTTCATGCATGCCCCCGAGCTGATGCGCATGGGGGCGCAGATCGACGTGCAAGGCGGCACGGCCAAGGTGACCGGCGTCGAACGCCTGAAGGGCGCGCCGGTGATGGCCACCGATCTGCGGGCCTCGGTTTCGCTGATCCTCGCCGGGCTTGCGGCCGAAGGTGAAACCCGCGTCAGCCGGGTCTACCACCTTGATCGTGGCTATGAACATGTGGTGCGCAAACTCTCCGCCGTTGGGGCGAAGGTCGAACGCATCAAGGAAAACTGATGTCGGATGCAAGCTTTGAAGATGGCCGCGAACGCCCGCTGAACCTCGGTGCCTATGAGGCGGCGGACTTGGAGGTGATCTCCTCGCTGGTGCAGGACGCGGTGTTCCCGGTGACCGAGATGAGCTGGCGCGCTTCGGCGCGCCGCTTTGCCATCCTGATGAACCGCTTTCGCTGGGAAGACCGCCCCGCCGCCGAACGACGTGGTCGCGCCTATGAGCGGGTGCAATCGCTGATGGTGGTGGACAATGTGCTTGGCATCGCTTCGCAGGGGATCGACCGGAGCGACAAGAACGTGATCCTGTCGCTGCTGTCAGTCACTTTCGAGCCGGGCGAGGATGGCGCTGGCCATCTGCTGCTGACGCTCGCTGGCGATGGGGCAATCCGGCTTTCGGTCGAGGCGCTGGACGTCACGCTGAAGGACGTCACCCGCCCCTATCGCGCCCCCTCGGGCCATGTGCCGCAGCACGGTGATTGACAGAGTGGCTTGAGGCCTGACGGGCTGCGGTTTAAGCAGGGCCAAACCTTGAAGGAGGCCGCAATGCCTGTATTCCTTGATACAACGGACAGCACATTCGAACAGTCCTTTGCCGCATTGCTCGGTGCGAAACGCGAGGATAGCCCGGATGTGGATGCAACCGTCGCCGGGATTATCGCCGATGTGCGCGACCGTGGCGATGCCGCGCTGCTGGAGCTGACGGCGAAATTCGACCGGCTGCCCCTGACCGAGGCCTCGGCCCTGCGCATCAGCGCCGAGGAGGTCGATGCGGCCATCGCTGGTGTCAGTGATGAAGACCGCGCGGCGCTGGAACTCGCAGCCGAGCGCATCCGCGCCTATCACGCCGAACAGATGCCCGAGAACAAGACCTGGACCGATGCCAGCGGTGCCACGCTGGGCTGGCGTTGGTCGGCGGTCTCTGCGGCTGGGCTATATGTGCCCGGTGGTCTTGCCAGCTACCCGTCCTCGGTGCTGATGAACGCGGTGCCGGCCAAGGTTGCGGGGGTCGAGCGCCTCGCGGTGACGGTGCCGACCCCGGACGGGCAGATCAATCCGCTGGTGCTGCTGGCCTGCCGCATTTCCGGCGTCGACGAGATCTACCGCCTCGGCGGCGCGCAGGCGATCGCCGCGCTGGCCTATGGCACCGCAACCGTCGCGCCGGTGGACAAGATCACCGGCCCCGGCAACGCCTTTGTCGCAGCGGCCAAGCGGCGGGTGTTCGGCAAGGTCGGCATCGACATGATCGCGGGCCCGTCGGAAATCCTGGTGATCGCCGACAAGGACAACAACCCCGACTGGATCGCCCTCGACCTGCTGAGCCAGGCGGAGCATGACGAAAGCGCCCAGTCAATCCTGATCACCGATGATGCGGAGTTTGGCAAGGCGGTGGCCGCAGCGGTCGACGCGCGGCTGGAAACGCTGGAGCGACGCGCCATCGCGGGCATCAGCTGGCGCGACTTTGGCGCAGTCATCGTGGTGAAGGATCTGGACGAGGCCGCGGCCCTGTCGAACCGGATCGCCCCGGAGCACCTGGAACTCTGCGTCGCCGACCCGGTGGCGTTGAGCGAACAGACCATCCACGCAGGCGCCATCTTCATGGGGCAATATACGCCCGAGGCGATCGGCGATTATGTCGGCGGCCCCAACCACGTGCTGCCCACGGCGCGCTCGGCCCGATTCTCCTCCGGCCTGTCGGTGATGGATTTCATCAAGCGCACCACCCTGAGCCAGATGACACCGGAGGCCCTGCGCGCCATCGGCCCCGCCGCTGCCACCCTGGCAAAAAGCGAAAGCCTCGAGGCGCACGGCCTGTCGGTTCTGGCGCGTCTGGATGCGCTGAATACCTGATACAAAACAGCTAAAGCTCAGCTTGGCGGGCTGCCCTCCGCGAAGCTGAGCTTCTTGCTGGCCCGGACGCCGAAGCTTCGGACACAGGTTCATTAAAGTCTACACAGGGTTAACAGAGGATTGACGCACGTCTGCACCAGTCTGATTTTGCGCCCCTGCCACCCCATTTAACGACACCATAACGCTACACTGCCGCAGTGATTGCGCAGGGTCAGGTGCAGCGGCTGATTGTGCGCACGCAAAGGATCAGCTACGTCTTTGAGAGAGACAGAACTGGGACCAGAGCGATGAGCCGGATCAGCCATATTGAACTTGACGACCGCAACCTGCCACCTCCGACACCGGAGATCGAGCAGGAGCGCAAGGTGGCCGTGTTCGACCTGATCGAGGACAACAGCTTTGAGTTGCCGCAAACCGGCGCTCCGGATGGGCCCTACCGCCTGTCTCTTTCGATCCGCGAAAAACGTCTGGTATTCGACATCCAGACCGAGGACGGCGACAAGGCGGCGGAGTTTCACCTGTCGCTTTCGCCCTTCCGGCAGGTGGTCAAGGACTACTACCAGATCTGCGAAAGCTACTTCAACGCGGTGAAGACCCTGCCCCCGAGCCAGATCGAGACCATCGACATGGCCCGCCGCGGCATCCACAACGAAGGCAGCCGCGTCCTGCAGGAGCGGCTGGAGGGCAAGGCCGGGGTGGACACCGACACCGCCCGCCGGCTCTTCACGCTGATCTGCGTCCTGCATTTCGGAGGCTGATGCGTGACGGAGCTACCGCAGTCCATCTTGTTCTGCTGTGACCACAATGCGGTGCGATCCCCGATGGCCGAAGGGATCATGAAGAAACTTTATGGCACCGGCACCTATGTGCAGTCGGCGGGCGTGAAGAACGATCTGGAGATCGACGGTTTCTGCATCAGCGTCTGCAAGGAGATCGACGTGGAGCTGTCGCGCCACCGCTCCCGCTCCTTCGACGAGATGGTGCAATGGGGCGACGACATCTCCTCCTATGATCTGGTGATCGCGCTGTCGCCCGCCAGCCAGCGCCGGGCGCTGGAACTGACCCGATTTTATCACCTCGATGTCGATTATTGGCCAATTATGGACCCAACTGGGCTCGGCGAGTCGCGGCAGGCCAAGTTAGAAAGCTACAGGCAAACCCGAGACCAGATCCTCGAGCGACTGATAGCACGCTGGGGACACCCAACGGAGACTTGAATGACCGACACCATCGCCCGCTACTTCGCCGCGTTTAACGCAGACGACACCGATGGCATGCTCGCCTGCCTCGCCGATGATGTAGCGCATCACGTGAACGAGGGCGGCATCCGGATCGGCAAGGAAAAATTCGCCGAGTTCTGCGCCCATATGAGCCGCTGCTACAAGGAAGAGCTGACCGATATGGTGATCTTCGCGACAGCTGACGAAGGGCGCGCGGCGGCGGAATACACCGTGAACGGCACCTATCTGGCCACGGACGACGGCCTGCCGGAGGCGCATCAGCAGCGCTACAAGCTGCCTGCTGGGTCGTTCTTCGAGCTGCGCGACGGGCTGATTACCCGGGTGACCACCTATTACAGCCTCTCTGACTGGATCAAACAGGTCTCGGCCTGATGCCCCTGCGGATCACGGCCCTGACCGGCGCGGCACTGGCGGCGGCGCTGGAGGATGTGGCGCGTCTGCGGATCGAGGTGTTTCGCGCCTGGCCCTACCTCTACGACGGCGATCTGGCGTATGAGCGGGACTACCTGCAAAGCTACCGCGACAGCAAAGGCGCGATCGTCGTTGGGGCCTATGACGGTGATCGACTGGTAGGCGCGGCCACTGGTACGCCGCTTGCGGATCACGCGGAGGATTTCGCCGATGCCTTTGCGGGCAGCGGGCTGGATCTGGCGGAGGTGTTCTACTGCGCAGAATCAGTTCTGCTGCCCGCCTATCGCGGTCAGGGTGCGGGGCACGGGTTCTTTGACACCCGCGAGGCGCACGCCCGCGCATTGGGGTTCGCAAAATCGGCATTCTGCGCAGTGCAGCGACCGCAGGATCACCCGCTGCGCCCCGTTGACTATGCCCCGCTGGACCCGTTCTGGCGCAAACGTGGCTATACCCCCCTGCCCGGCGTGGTGGCGGAATTTGCCTGGAAAGACGTGGATCAGCCCGCCGAAACGCGCAAACCGCTGCAATTCTGGTGCCGAGACCTCCTCCACCCCTAGTGGCTGCGCATGGCAGCTGAGACTTTTCCACCACGCCGCAATCGGTTAGCCCTATGGGCAGACCTGCATCGGAGACCGCCATGAAGATTGCAACCGCCGCCTACCCCCTCGACTGGCTCGACAGCTGGTCCCAGTACGAGGATAAACTGTCGCGCTGGGTGTCAGAGGCCGCCGGGACCGGTGCCGACCTGCTGGTCTTTCCCGAATATGGCGCGATGGAGCTGGCGACCCTGGACGGCGCCGACGTGGCTGGCGACCTCGAAGGCTCGATCCAATCGGTGTCCGACAAGATGGAGGCCGCCGCCACCCTGCACCAGAAGCTCGCAGCCGAACACAAGGTGCATATCCTCGGCGCATCGGCTCCGGTGCATGCCGGGTTTGCGCGCCCGGTGAACCGGGCCGAGTTCTACACGCCCACCGGCCAGCGCGACCATCAGGACAAGCAGATCATGACCATGTTCGAGCGCGACCCCTGGGATATCGCGCCGGGTGGCCCACTCAAGCTGTTTGACACGGCGCTCGGCAAGATCGGCGTGCTGATCTGCTATGACAGTGAGTATCCATTGCTGGGTCGCGCGCTGGCGGAGGCGGATGTGATCCTCGTCCCCTCCTGCACCGAAGCGCTGGCCGGATACTGGCGCGTGCGCATCGGTGCCATGTCCCGCGCGCTGGAACAACAATGCGTCACCGCCATGTCCTCGGTGGTCGGCAGCGCCAGCTGGTCCGAGGCCGTCGATGAGGGCTGTGGCATGGGCGGCATCTTCGGCCCGCCCGACACGGGCTTTCCCGGCACCGGCGTGATCGCCGAGGGCACGCTGAACCAGCCCGGCTGGACCTATGCCGATGTGGACTGCGCGTCGATCGCCCATGTCCGCCGCGAGGGGGTCGTACGCAACCGCAGCCACTGGAACGAGCAGGAATCACGTGCCCAACATGTCGTTAAGCAGGACTTGCGATAAAAGCGCCCTTGAAAATCGGGAGAAATACGCTCATTTAAGCGCACGTCCCGGCTTCGTTCGGGAAATTACAACTATGGAGACAACATGGCCAAGGAAGATACGCTCGAATTTCCCGGTGTCGTGAAGGAACTCCTGCCAAACGCGACGTTTCGGGTCGAGCTGGAAAACGGCCATGAAATCATAGCACATACGGCAGGCAAGATGCGCAAGAACCGCATCCGTGTCCTCGCAGGCGACAAGGTTCAGGTGGAAATGACACCCTATGACCTGACCAAGGGACGAATCAACTACCGCTTCAAGTAAGCGCGATTCGCTCAAGACGGTAAGAGCCCGGCCCGGTGCCGGGCTTTTGTTTTGCCCCTACTTGTCTTTTGATGGGGTTTTCCGGCGCCATCAATGGGCATAGAACCAAGCGGCGCAACAGCAGGAGTTCAGGCATGGGTTTCATTCTTGGATCAGGCAGCCCTCGTCGGCTGGAGCTGCTGGCGCAGCTCGGCGTAACGCCCGATGACGTGCGCCCACCGGATATCGACGAAACCCCGCTGAAGGCGGAGCTGCCGCGCGACTACTGCACCCGCGTCACCCGCAAAAAGGTTCAGGCAGTCCCCGCGGCGCCGGATGATCTGGTGCTTTGCGCTGACACGACAGTCGCACTTGGCCGCCGCATCATGGGCAAACCCCGCGACGCCGGCGAGGCCGCCGAATTTCTGCTCGCCCTCTCCGGCCGCCGGCATCGGGTCATCACCGCCGTGGCGTTGCGCCGGGGCGACCAGCTGTGGCAGCGTGATGTGGTCAGTCAGGTGAAGATGAAACGCCTCTCGGACGAGGAGCTGAACGGCTATCTCGCAACCGGCGACTGGGACGGCAAGGCCGGGGGCTATGCCATCCAGGGACCCGCCGGAGCGCTCATCCCGTGGATCAGCGGCTCCTTCACGGCCATCGTCGGCCTGCCGCTGGCAGAAACCGCAACCCTACTGCAGACTGCAGGATACCCTCTCTACAAGGACAGCACGCCATGAAGGGCACGCAGATCATTCTCGACCACATCGACGGCCACGAGGCCGCCGCACGGATGGTCGACGGCACGCTTGAGGATTTCCTGATTGCAGGCGACGCGCCGGTGCCGGGCACCATCTACCGCGCCCGTGCCGACCGCCCGGTGAAGGGTCAGGGCGGCATGTTCCTGACCACGCCGGACGGCCCTGCCTTCCTGCGTCAGGTCAAGGGGCTGGCCCCCGGTCAGCTGCTGCTGGTCCAGGTCACCGGCCATGCCGAGCCCGGCAAGGCGCTGCCCGTCACCCAGAAGCTGTTGTTCAAGAGCCGCTATGCCATTGTCACCCCGGATGCGCCGGGGCTGAACATCTCCCGGTCGATCCGCGACGAAGACGAACGCGACCGCCTGCTGGAGATCGCGCATGAGGAAATGGACGGCGCTGAGTATGGGCTGATCCTGCGCTCCGCATGCGCCGGTGCCGACCCGGATGAGATCGGCGAGGACATCGCCAGCATGGTCACCGCCGCCCGTCAGGTGCTGGAAGATACCGGCACCGAACCAGAGACGCTGCACGAGGGGGACAGCCCGCATCTGCAGGCCTGGCGCGAATGGGCCGAGCCTGCGCAGATCGAACAGGAGCCCGGCGGATTTGAGCGCTGCGGCGTGCTGGAGGCGCTGGACGGGCTGCGAACGGGGCGCATTCCCCTTGGTGGCGGTGGCTTTCTCTACGTGGAGCCCACACGCGCCCTGGTGGCGGTGGATGTGAACACCGGCAGTGACACCTCGCTTGCCGCCGGGGTCAAGGCCAACATGGCCTGCGCGCGCACCCTGCCCCGCGCCTTGCGCTGTCTGGGGCTGGGCGGCCAGGTGGTGATCGACGCCGCCCCGATGCCCAAGAAGGACCGCCGCGCCTTTGAAAGCGCCCTGCGCGCCGCCTTCAAGGTGGATCCGGAGGAGACAACATTGGCGGGCTGGACCACGCTTGGTCACTTTGAGCTGCAACGCAAACGCGGCCGCCTTCCTCTGATGGAGATCCTGAAATGAGCTGCCCTCTCTGCGGCGAGACCACCGACCAGGCGTATCGCCCTTTCTGCTCCAAACGCTGCGCCGATCTGGACCTGTCCAAATGGCTGAACGGCGGCTATTCGGTGCCCAGCGAGGATCAGGAAGACCTTGAAAACGCACTGGAAGACCTGGGAAATCAAGGTCAGACGGAACATTAGCGATTTTCTTTGAAAAAGCCTCTGGACACCATCGCGCCCAGAGCATAGAAGGCCTGCACCCAAGGCGATAAGCCTTCCCGTGCCCGGGTAGCTCAGGGGTAGAGCAGTGGATTGAAAATCCTCGTGTCGGTGGTTCGATTCCGCCCCCGGGCACCATTCAAAACCCTGATTTTGTTGGCTAATCATCTTTGAGCCTTTCATGGTTTGACGTTTTTCGTGAGTGGTTTGACAGCTTTTGATCGCCGTTCGTTTTCTTGCTCCAGCGTTTCCATCGTGATCCGGTTACGATCTGCGAGGTTCGCGGATCTTGAGTAGTGCCTAGCCATGGACGGGGTTTTCTGCCCCAGAAGGTCGGCAATCTGGCGCTCTTCCAGCCCAGCTTCGCGCAGCGTAGTCGCCACGGTATGCCGCAGCCCCTTGAGGGTCAGGCCGGGCTGCACAACGCCTTCGGCTTCCAGCTTCTTCTTGAAGCGGTGCCAAACGGTCGAAAAGCCATTATAGGTCCAAGGTGTGCCAGTGGACGTTGCCAGAATCGTTACTGCATCATGTGCGGGCGCTGCATCCAGAGCCGCTTTCAGAGTCGGGCCGATTGGAATTGCAACTTCATGCGCTGTCTTTCCACGAACACCCCAAATCGTATCGCCCTCGATCTGGTTCCGGGTCAGCTTGAGAGCATCAGACGGGTCCAAGCCCGTGTTCATGATGAGAGCAACAGCCACCCGGACATGAGGCGCAGCACGATCCAGCACAACGGCCCGTTCTGCGACAGACCAGGGGCGGTTGGCATAAGGGCGATCCTTAGGACGCGGCTTCGGAATGACCCCCGCAGCAAAATCCTTGTCAATCAACCCTTTCGGCACAGCATACCGGAACACTTGGCTCAGAAATGTGCGCACCATATTGGCACGACGCCACCCGATCTTGCCCGCTGCCTTGTCGTGAATACCGGCAACAAGAGGGGTTGTGATTGAGGGAACAGGCGTATCGCGGATCGGGTGCAGGAAGTCTGCACACTTGCGATAATCCCGTTTCGTGGCATCCGCGAGATTGCCAAAATGCTCGGTCTGAAAATAGGCACTGACCAGCCCGCCAAGCGTTCCCGGCTTAGGGGCTTGAGCCTTCATAGCCTCGGAAAGAGCGGTGATACGGGTACACTCCGCAAAGAACTCTGCCGAACCAAGCGGGGCTTTTTCCAAATCAATCTTGTGGCCAGTCTTGCGGTGGTAGCAGCGCGGTTTCCCGTGCCGATCCTCGAAGATTTTGAAGCCTTTTACACGAACCCGCATTCTTACAACCTGTCCAGAATGGCATCATGCGTTGCCAGTTCTGTCCCTTCCTTCATTGCATCAATCCACTTGTCCAAATCGCGCTTGTCCCAGAGATTGGTGCCGGGGCGAATTTCCAATGGCTGGACCGGGCACGTGGTCTTGAAGTGTTTAATAGGCAGTCCGGTGTAATCCGCCGCCTCAGACTGCTTCAGCATCCGCTTGTCGATGACGCTGATATTGAGGTTTGCATTACCCATCTTCACGGTCCTCACGTTTGCCTAAGACGGTCATATTCAGCGGCGACAGGTATTCTTGACCGCCCTCGATGTCCTTGAGGTTTTCCCATGCGCGAATGTCGTTCGGGCTGAGCCAACCCCATTCCCGGCCGATACGGTACGCCTCATAACGGGCTTTCATATCGCCGCGCATAAGCCCTGCCAGATCATGCTCCACAAAGTAGCGTTTGCGCCCCTCTGTGGTCAGGAGAGCCACGTTCATGGCTTGCTCAACCCGGCGGGCCATGGGGGCAAGACAGCGCACAACAAGCGCACGGCTCTCCCCATCCACGTTCGAATAAGTGGCGTTGTCGGTAATGCCGACGACAGTCGGCGGCACACTGAAGGTCCGCGCCACGTCCATGTTGGACAGTTTGCGGCTGTCCAAAAACTCGGCATCTTTGGCGGTGATAGAGAGGCTTTTCCAATCCACACCACCGTCCAGAACCAAAATCCCAGAGGTGTCTACTTGGCCTTCGACGCGATCGCGCAGGGCTTCCAAAGCCCCGGCTTTCTTTTCGCCCCCGATAGACTGAGGGAATACCAGTGCCCCCTCAGCACGAAACGCCCGACTCGCCTGCCGTGTGGCCTGCTCTTGCTGTGTCAGCGCCAGAGAGAATGTCTCACGCGCCAACTGAATAGGAGAGACACCCATCACCCCATCGGAGCCGAGACGATAACGCAGGTGCAGGATCTCATCTTGCAGATGGGCGCGGGACAAGCCTTTGGCATCGCTCACACGGTAGCGCAGGCGACCATTTTGCAGGCGTTCAACCGTTACCAGCGACGGGTGCAGCGGGTGAAGGGCAATCACTTGGCCGCGTGCGTTTGTCTCAATCCGGGCATAGGCGTTGCCATTGGTGAGCAAAGAGACCAGCAAAAACTCGCGGCCTTCGAATGCGGTCATCTGAGCGTTGAACTGGTCGTGCAAGACACCATAGAGCGGGTGGCTTGCCGCCCGCTCGCGACCACCGTTGTCGCTGCGCGCGTAGACGTTCATCGGCATGGCGGCGAGGTTCTGGCTAATAACCGAAATACAGGCTTGCGCCACGGCCAAGCCAGAGGCGCGCGCCGGATCTACAAAACCTGCCCCATTCACACGCTGGCCCAGAAACTCGGCAAGGCTTGGGTCAGAGGTGGCTACGGTTTCGCGCTGTTCACGCCCCAGAATGCGGGAAAGAATGCTCATTTCAGCAACTCCAGAATGCGCAGGCGGCGGGCAGCGGCGTCCCGCACCGGATACCCAGCGGGTTGAGAACGGGCATTGATCACCGTGCCCTCATAAGCGGGGAAGGCTGCGACAACGCTGATTTCGAACAGATCCACGGCGCGCAGCTCACGCCGCGCCCCGTCTACATGCTCATCAATGGCTTCAAAGCCGAAAGACATCCCGCCCAGATCTCCACGCTCGGCAAGGGTCAGCACATCCCGGCCCGCCTGCGTGTCCGGCACATCCAAGTCAAAGGTGAGGCCGCGCGTGTCCTCAGACAGACGCAGCGAGCCGGAGCGGGTGCGGGCAAGCACGCGGGTAGGGTCGTGATCCACCAGCGCCAGAATGTCCGCACGCTGTGTCAGGGTGCGCGCAAACGCACCGGGGGCGATGGTTTCAACAACGCCGCCCCCGATACGCGCCTCAGAGCCGAAAAGGGCCGCGTACCCTTCGAGGCGGCGTCCCTTGGCTCTGAGTTCTGTGGTTTGAAAGCGCTTCTCAATCACAGCGAAAAGCTCCGATAAGGTGCAATCAGGCGATCTACCGTGGCCGGCAAATAGGGAGCTTCGGAAAACGAAGAATCGCCTTTGCTGCGCCAGAGGTGTGCTGCAAGCATCAACACCGCTTGGTCCAATGCCGGAGGGATCGGGTCTGTGGTCAGATCTACGCCAATTGACGCGATATGGTCTTTCGCTGCGTCCAATGCGATCTGAAGCTCACCATCAAAGTCGGTTTCCTCGAGGCGGCAATGGGCTTTGAGTTGCTCAAACGTCACCATCAGTCGATCTCCGCATAGCGGAAGCCCTCGGCGTGGCGCACCACCACATCCGCATCGAGGAAGGCATGCAGGATAGCACCGCCCTTACTGGCAACGTCGCTGTGGAACGGGTTCATCATCAGATCCACGCCAGACCAGTAGCCGACGTAGAGGCTGGCCCATTCGCCATAAATCAAAGCGTTCTTGTCATTGGTGGCCCCGATGTTGTCAGGCACCTGCGTCGAGCTTTCCACGCGCTCATTGTGGAACAGTTCAGACAGCGGGATATTACGCCCGTCAGCGTCTTTGATTTTGCGCGCGGTGTTCATCACCGTCTTGTTGGTCAGAAAGCCAGTGGAGCCTGTCACGTTGTCGGTCTCCAGCGCTGCGATCAGGTCGGCGGCAATGTCAGAGCTAAACGCCCCGCCATCGACTTTCTGGACATTGGCGTCTGCAAGGATGCCAGTCGGCTCATCTGCACCACCGCCTTTGATGCCTGCGCCATCCAATGCCTGTGCCAGCAGATAGGACAGATCGGCACGCAGGATCGGCTCAAGCGCTTGATTGGACTGCAACAACATCCGGCGGGAAAGTTCATATTCTGCCGTGACAGTCTTCGGCCCCATGCCCTTCTTGGCAAAATTGGCATCGCTGCGGTTGCCGTTGGTATGCTCCGACACCCAACCAGCCGCGCCAGAGCCAACAAGGCGGGGCAGTTCAAGATTGCCAGTCAGGCCACGCAGGACAGTCGCGCCCATGCCTTCGACCTTGAGCGCGGCGCGGCGACGGTCGGTCATGGTGGCCAGATCGGTCTGGATCAGGTTGCCAGCAGTCCCAGCGGAGGTCAGGGCGCGGGCCTCACCGCCCAAAAGGATCTCGGTCGGGACCATCACGCCCCGGACCTCGCCCCGGTCTTTCGCCAACTCCTGATGCCATTCAGCCTCGACGCCGGACAGATGCCCGGAGCGAACCTCCATCAGGGCCTTACGCACGGAGTAGCCTTCCAGAGAGCGGCGGGCCTCGGCGTCCTGGTGCAAGGTTTCGCCGCGGGCTTCCATACGCTCGAACTCTGCGAGCTTCTGCGCATCGGTCAAACGGCTGTTGAGGCTGCGCACCTCGGCGTCCAGATCATCAAAGCGCTTACGCTCTTCGCCCGACAGGTCGCGGTTCTCCTTCGCGGCCTTGTCGTGGATGGTGTTCATTTCGGCAATTTTATTGCCGCGTGACTCTTGCAGTTCACGCAGGTTAAGAGAGGGCATCTTAGTTCCTTCCTTAGGAATTGAGGTGGAAGGTCAGCGCGGCCCGGTCGCCAAACTAGTGCCGCGCTGGCCGGTATTATTTTGTGCAGTTCGGATAGATCTGATCGAGAACTTCAATCGGGTGCAGGTTCATCCGTGCGCAAACCCGGTTGAAAACATCCGATGCATCAATGACGACAAACCCTTTGCCGACACGAGAACGGAGTTTGCCGTATGTGTCGCGGTTCCCATCATACGTCCACAGTTCGACCGCAGTGTCTTCGGGACCAACAGCAAAGAGCGTATCTCCGTGGCTGTAATGAAAAGGAAAAGACGGGTTGCGTTCCGGTAGGCCATCCACACCTTCGCCTTCACTCGAATGCGCAAACTCAATAGCATGTTTCGCAGCTTCGCTTGCGCTCCCCATGCCTGCATCAAGAAGCTCTTTCGTGATGGCGAACTGCATGATTGAGAAGAATGAGAAAAGGCGATGCCTGCCCTGAGATCCCCCCCCAGCGTCGGACCTGTGCCCAACCACAACATTGCGTTTCAGCCAGTTTTGCAGTGTCGCGGCGGGAATTTCGGTAAATTGACTGACATAAGAGAGGGTATATTTCGCTGACAGGTCCATGTCGGTTTCCTTTAAATGGTCAAGTGTCCTTATATAGGTTCATATGACCTTATTCGCCCGCCGTCAAGCGTAAGGGTCTCGTGACCCTTTTGGAGTTTCTTGAGGTTAGCCTGACAGGCTTCCCAATTGCTCGCCACCAGCTGCACGCCAGATCCCGGCGATGAGCAAGGCATCGGGCATGGCGCATTCCTTTTCAAACGCCGGGTTATCCTCTGCTGAACCGGGGCCAGCTAAGGTCCAGAGGACATGGGCAAAGGCGGCGATCCCCGGGGTCGAACAGGGTGTGAGCTTGATCAATTCCCAGAAGGCGGCTTCCTCTCTGCTTTCGGCGTCTTTGCTCTCGGCGTTGTCCCAATCTTCATTGCCGGGTTCCTCTGAGACTGCGAGCCAGTCTCGGCGGGCGCGACACCAGGCGCGGTAGAGCGGGACAACGGGGTCTATGGCGGCGGACACAGTTTCACTGGTCGCGCAAACGCGTTTTTTGGGCATTGTTCGGTTCTCCGAATTGGGGTATGTTCCAAAGGGAACATATTGCAATGTTCCCTTTGGAACAAGAGGAAAGTATGCCAACACCGGAACAACTCAGAGCGGCCCGCGCTTTGAAAGGGTTGTCACAAGCGTATGTCGCTGAAAAAGCTGGCGTTTCGAGTATGACTGTTAAGAGGGCGGAAGGTGCAGGTAAGCCCTATCCTTCAACCGATGCAATCAATAGGCTCCAAAGCGTCTTGGAAGGTGAGGGTATTGAGTTCATACCTGAGAATGGTGGTGGAGTAGGTGTTAGATTAATGAAGCAAGAAATTTAGAAAGGCCTGTTTTGACAGCGGTTAGAAATGAGCTGGCTACCAAAATCGCCACTGTTCGAGAAAAAAGGCATACGTACCTTTCAACGACTTGCGGAGCTGCGATTGGCTTCGCAATGACCAGAATAACTGATTTTTCGGCTAATCTGGAGAACGTTGCGCTTCTCATTGCTCTGATAGTATGGGGCAGAGGTTTTTATGCGGGCATCCAAATCAGCCACACTCAGGAAAGCCATCTGGAAAGAAACCTGCAATATAACGCATTGTACTTAAAGACGAAGGGTCTCATTGAGAGCCAAGACTCTGGGGCGCAATCATCTTTTGAAGAGTTTAGCGCCAAAAGCGATGAAATTGATGCAGGAATAGAGCAGTGGGAAGAATTTGAGAGCAGGCAGTTGAAATGCATACTGTGGGGCGCAGTTTTGTTTTTCATTTGGTATGTTGTGAAAGGGATGCCTTTTGAGTGGTTGAGCATGGATCTCTGGGAAACATTTAAAGTAGCTCAGCCAAGCACAGGGGAAGATCTTCCTCACCTTCGCGATCCACAACCGCTAAGGCCATAGCGAGCGCAACAATCCCATCAATGCGCCCGCTTGATTTGCCCTTGTCTAGCTTCCGGTTCCCTGCCGGGTCCATCTCCACCACCGCATTGGCCGCGCAATAGGTCAGCACCGGATTGGACGCATGGCGCAGGCGGGCCTCGGCCACCGCACGCTCCAGCCGGTCAACGGCGGGGGCCATATCGCGGAAGCCCTGCCCGAAGGGTTCCAGCGGCGGTTCTGCCCCCATCTTGCCCAGCTCGCGTTTCAGATCCTCGATGCGCCAGCGGTCATAAGCGATCATCTGCACATCATAGGTCAGGCAAGCATCGGCAATCGCCTCGGCCACAAAGGACGGATCGACCACCGGGCCGGGAATGAGGGTCAGAAAGCCCTGACGCGCCCAGAGGTCATAAGGCACTCGGTCTTGTTCTGATTTCTCGCGTATGCCCTGCTCAGGCAGGAAGAACCGGGGCAGCAGATCAAAGCCACCAGCCCCATCGGGAAAGACCAGGACAAAGGCGGTCAGGTCGCGGGACTGCGACAGATCCAGCCCGCCCCAACATTGCCGCCCCTCCAGCGCCTTGAACTCCACCTCGCCCGCGTTGGCGTCCCATTCCGCTTTGGCGAGGAAACGCACGTGCGCGTCCACACGTTGGTTCAGGATCAGGTTGCGAAAGGCTTGCTCCTTTGAGGGCATCCGCTGCGCTTGGCCTGCCTGCCGCCTCACATCCTCCAGAGAGCGGAAGTCACCAAGGGCCGGGTTGGCCTTATGCCAAGTCTCCTCAATCCACGGGTCATCATTGGCGTCGGCCCCGTAGAACGTCATATGAAAGCTGGGATCATCGACCTCGCCAGAGTTCACCTTGTGGCCGTAGTCCACCAGTTCGGACATAACAGCATGGTCATCGGCGGCTTGGGTGCTGATGACGCACAGGAGCGGGTTGACACGCGCGCCCATGGCCGTGTCGAGTGCCTCATAGAGATCTCGCTTGGGAGCGGTGCCGAGCTCGTCGTAGATGGTGAAGCTGGGGGAGAGGCCCTGTTTAGTGCTGGCGTCGGCAGAGAGGGCTTGGAAGATCGACCCTTTGCCCTGACCGGACAGAACCTCGATGCGCTTGCTGAACTTCACCACGTTGACGCGGGCGTCCAGTTCCGGGTGTTCATCGAGGATAGCGACCATTTCCGAGAAGGTCTTGCCCGCCTGCGCCTTGTCGTTCGCTGCGGCGTAGACC
The DNA here is from genome assembly GCF_046535935.1 of Tritonibacter sp. SIMBA_163. Taxonomy (NCBI): domain Bacteria; kingdom Pseudomonadati; phylum Pseudomonadota; class Alphaproteobacteria; order Rhodobacterales; family Paracoccaceae; genus Tritonibacter; species Tritonibacter sp. SIMBA_163. The sequence goes on along the minus strand of NZ_JAWJBP010000008.1, from coordinate 4,918 downwards.
TCGCCCCGGCTCTCCGCCTCTGGCCCCAGTAGGTGGCACAGTCCCAGACCGGCCACCAGCTGGGTTTTGCCGTTCTTGCGCGCCATGGACAGAACCGCCGTGCGTACCGGGCGCAGACCGTCTGCATCCTCTGCATAGATGGCTTCGAGGAATTCGCGCTGCCAGTCGCGCACCTTGAGCTTGCTTCCGGCGAGGCTCCCTTGCGTGATCGGCAAATCCTCCAGAAAGGCGATGACACGCTCCACGCGGCTCAAACCGGGGTGTTCCCATGGCAGGACGGTGCGGAGCGGGGAAACCTCGCTAGCGGCAAAGCCAAAGCTGCCTTGCGGGTTGTCCGCGATCACCGCGAGTTTTGGTTTTGCGCCTTTGCCTCGTTGTCCCATTTTGTATAACCTAATTAAGTATTTACGCGTCTCCCCCCTCGGTTTCGGAGGCGGGATGTTTCTCGTGATTAAGAGTGCCCCCACCACCCATCGGCAGGATCTATCGGGTTGCCGTTCGCGTCACAGCCTTTGAAACGGCGTCCGGTTGCGTTGCCTTTGGTGCGATCAAAGCCGGAGGTTTTCTCATTGTGGCAGCGTTCGCACAGAGACATGAGACCACACAGTTCGGGGAATGGATCACCGCCTTGGCTGATGGGCTTGATGTGATCGACGGTTGTGGCTTCGACCACTTGGCCACGTTGCTTGCAGGCAAAGCACAGCGGGCATTCATCCAGCTTGGCGAGGCGCAATCGCTTCCATGCGCTGGTGCAGTAGGGCCAGTTACTCATCACGCGGCCCGTCCTTCATAGCCTTGATGATGTCGCTCAGTTTTTTCCAGTTATCGTTCATTGCTGCTCTCTCTCTATATTCTCTAACGTTGCACCAAGTCCCTACTGCTCAATGGTGAGACCCGGAGCAGAAGGCATAGGGCGACCAGCCCCGGCCAAGCTGGCCGAGCTGGTCCCTAGCCTTCAGCGTGAAGATCCTGCTCAACGGAGCCGACCCATCGCTTTCAGGCGCCTCCAGTCCCGACGATCCATGCCGGAGGCTCAGTCGCTACTTGCGGCGCTTGGATTGACGCCGGGGGACGCGCTTCGACCTTTCGGGCTGCGCTTTGGCCTGTGTCCCCACCCCGTGGTGTGCCAATAGTTTCGGTGCGTGCCACCGTCTGAACCGTCCACGCATCGACAGCGCCAATCAGGCGGCGCTGGAGCCTTCTTTCTCGATCTCGATTACGTCTTGGGGGTCTTCATCAAAGAGGCGGGAAACCATGCCCTGCATGGCCTCCAGTTGCTTCTGTGTGGGGTTCCAGTTTTTCCACCGGGCGCGGCGGGCCATATTGGCGGCAAACTGGCGTTCCCATGCGCTCCCGGCGGTGCGGGACAAACGCGGCATGTAAAACAGCAGGTGATCAAGGCAGCGCTGCGTCACTGGCCCCCTCCCCGGCTCGTGCCGAACAGGGCCAGAGAGGCGACGTCATGCGCGTCGTCCGCATCCATGCTGATGAGGGCGGCATAGGCCAACCCGGCGCGCTCGGCTTTGGTGAGACGCAAGGTGAGAATAACTGACAGATCCACCCAAGCTTTGGGCGTCGCGAGCGTCAGCGCATAGCCAAGGCTACGGCAAACACGCTTGTGCCCATTCTTGGCAAAACGCGACATTGCGGAACGGGTGTTTTTGGCTTTGTCAGCGCCGGTATTAGGTTTGACAAATGCCTTGTAAGCATTTGATTTGCCGTAGTGGGTTTGACACTGCGGTTTGCCACAACCATTTAATTTTGCAGCATTGGTGCCGGATTGAAAATCCTCGTGTCGGTGGTTCGATTCCGCCCCCGGGCACCATTTAAATCAATTAATATCAACCCCTTACTGCGCTATGGCGAATCTCTCAGGTTTGAAGATTTTGTTGCGGGTATCGTTCGGGTAGCATTTTGAGCCACCAAGGTGAAACGCATCCAGTTTTTTAGTCGCCAATAGAAAGATCACTGTGGTCACCGATTGTCCGTGACTAAGGCCTTCATCCGGTTAGTGAGTTCGGTCGTGCAAGTCGCAAATGCGACACCTCCAAGCAAACATTTACGTCATCTACAGGTTGCGCTGACACCCTCTTTTTCCCATTCTGACAAAAAAAGCGTTGTGTCTATGAGATTAATCGAAAAACCACATGATCTAGTTAGGCATCTGGACAGCCTGGTTGCCATCGCCGACAATTACAAAACTGAAATTGGATTCTGGCCTCCTAGTAGCCTTGAAGACGCAATCTGGCGTGGTCGTTTGATCGGCGCGATTGCCAGCAAAGACGGCTCCGAAACAATGGTTGGATTTGTTGTATTTGGAGGAGTGTTTCCAAATGGACGGATTCAAGCAGTTGCGGTTAGTCCGGCATTCCTACGGCAGGGCGTTGCCCAGTTTCTAATCGACCACGTGATAGCAAAGCTCGAATCCGAAGGCTATTTGGCTGTATTGGCAAAACCGGCATTGGACCTGCACGTTGCCCAGAAGTTCTATGAAAAGAACTGTTTTCTTAAGGTTCGGACACAGTCGGGCGGTACGGCTCGAAAACGGGAAATCGTAGTTCGTGAAAGAACCCTAAAAGGTCCAAATCTTCTGACCGCCATGTCACCCAAGCAAAGTGTGCTGCTGTTGCCACGAACAGACGCACATTCCAATCTTTGGGTTATCGACATCAATGTTCTCTTCGACCTGCTAAAACAGCGACGGTCGCATTACGAAATTGCGTCAGGGGTCTTTACTGCTGCGCTAGACGGTAGAGTGAGGATAGCTGTTACATCGGAATTTTCCAACGAGCTTAGTCGCTCAAGCACCGACGTGCGGGAAGATCCACTCTTAAAACTGGCGAATGCACTTCCGAGATTGCGCGTTGTCGCTGACGCCAAGCATAAAGAATTGGCCACAAGCATTCATACGTCTGTATTCGAAACAAAGAAGCCTTCGCAGGCAGGGTCGCCCCAAGCGCTGAGTGACTGCCAACATCTTGCTGAGTGTATTGCTGGAAACGCAGCAGCCTTCGTAAGCAGCGATGGCGTGTTGTTAAGAAATCGTCGCATGATCCGCGAGACATGGGGGCTCGAAGTGGTTGCGCTTGACGATTTCCACGATGCAATCGCAGCGACTGAGTTGATGGATGACTTCAAGCCAACAAGAGGGGAGGGTTTCCACGTCTGTGCAGTGAGCGCGGAAGTCGCATACGACATTGCGAAGAAGCTGCTCCCCAAGGGCCTTGAGCAAAGCTATTTCGACCCTCACGCGACAAGAGCTTCGGGGCACTTTTTGGCTACTTATGACGACAGGCAAAACGCAATAGGATTGCTTGCTTCGCGTACTCCGACAACACTTGGTGACGCACATCGGGTTCTGCTGCTCGTGGATCAGGAACGTGTGAATGCCGATCTCATAGCCGACATGTTGCTGGGCCACAAAGTCGATGCAATCGGGCGGGCCGGATTGAATCTGATCAACCTAGACGACGTCCCCGGCCAAATAGCAGTACGAAAAATAGCTCTTCAGTCTGGCTTTCTGCCCGGCGACTCCGAACAGGTTTTAGGTAAAGCTGCCTTGGGCGCGCCCATCACTCCCACTAGCTTTTCCGCACTCGCGGATCGTACCAGATTGGCCTACGGTTGAGGGCAGTCGCACTTGCTTCCTTCTGAGTTTGAGGATTTTGATGAGCTTTTAGAGGCTGACGAACAAAAGTTTCAAAGTATCGAGGGCTTTATGAGTCCGACGCTGATTGTCGCCAACAATCGGCGGGTCAGCATCCAACCCATCGGCCGGGCTTACGCTGACGAGCTTCTTGGAACGTCCCCGCAAATCAGCTTGCTGGATCAGTACGAAGGTGCCTTCCGCTCTAAGAAGATTTATGTGAGCAGCGGTCGTAGCAAGAACTTATTCAAGACAAATCAAATCATTATGTTCTATGAGTCGTCCCGAACTGGTGGGCGAGGAGCTGTGGTCGCTGCGGCACGAGTCGACAACGTAGTGGTACAACGAAAAAACGAAACAGGTCGATCCGACATGAAGAAAACAGTAGTCGAAAGTGTCGACCGTTTTTCCGCCAGTGGGGAGGTCACTATGACGAGTTTCAGTTCACTGTTGCGTTTCCCTCATCCGGTTAGCCTCGACGTGCTTCAGGAGTTAGGTGCAGCCGGGACTCAAAATTTACAGACTGCGACAGTCATTGCGACTGCCGCTGCGCAGAAAATCTTTGATCGGGGTTGGGCCAGTGGACGCTGAATCTCACGCGATGATTTCAATTCATTCCGATCATGCGGCGAACATCGTCAGTGGTGTAAAGACAGTTGAGCTGCGTCGGCGGTTCATGTCTTTGCCGCTAGGTTCGCGGCTTTGGATTTACTCAACATTACCTGTGGGTGCGCTCGTCGCTACAGCAACTATTGTTGCCATCGACTATGATGCACCACATCAGCTTTGGGCGCGCTATCAAACTGAAGCGGCGGTCTCAAAGAACTTGTTTTTCCAATATTTTGGTGACTGCGAGTTAGGATGCGCAATCCAATTGGATGGCATCGAACCAATCTCTCCGGTACCTCTTGAAAGCATTAGGCGGATTCGTGGTGTCGACCACATTCCGCAAGTTGCCGCGAAAATAACTACGCTTGAAGCCAGCCAATTTGAAGAATTCAGGCGGTTTCGTTGAATATGAGCGGTGTCGAAACGGTGTGTCTTGGGTGTCCAAGAAAAGGTTGGTTCTGTTGATGTATAGTCGATTGCCCCTTGTATCATGGATTAAATCCACGCTACCAAAAAGCTGCGCTAGCGGCCTGCAATCAACCAAGTGTTGTGTTACCTGCGACACCTTCGAGAAGGTTACTTTCAATGATGTGCCCCCATCGAGTGGTCCAATTTGAATGTTAATGCATCGTCGGTCTTTGGTCTATCGGGACGATGCTTTTG